>DASXXX010000358.1:0-8761 GCA_036502765.1 Acidimicrobiia bacterium
GGCTCCCGGCCCGGTGAACTCTCCTGCGTACGCGATCGAGGTCGCCGCGCTCGAGAAGCGCTACGGCGCCACGTCCGCGGTGGACGGGATCTCCTTCTCGATCGCGACCGGCGAGGTGTTCGGCCTGCTCGGGCCGAACGGTGCGGGCAAGACCACCACGGTCGAGATCCTCGAGGGGTACCGCCGCGCCGACGCCGGCGAGGTGCGCGTGCTCGGCGTCGATCCGTGGCGCGACGGTGACGAGCTGCGACCGCGCATCGGCGTGATGCTGCAGGAGGGCGGGCTCTACCCCGGCGTGAAGCCGCTGGAAGCACTGCAGCTGTTCGCCTCCTACTACGACGACCCCGACGACCCGGAGCGGCTGCTGCACCTCGTCGGCCTCGAGGACTCGCAGCGCACGCTGGTGCGGCGCATGTCCGGCGGGCAGCAACAACGCCTGTCGCTCGCGCTCGCGCTGATCGGCAAGCCGAAGCTCGTCTTCCTCGACGAACCGACCGCGGGCATGGACCCGCACGCACGGGCGACGACGTGGTCGATGATCCGCGAGCTGCGCGACGCCGGGACGACGGTCGTGCTCACCACCCACGCGATGGACGAAGCCGAGCACCTCTGCGACCGCGTCGGCATCATCGACCACGGACGCTTGGTGGCGTGTGACACGCCCAAGGAGCTCACGACACACGCCGCCGCGGAGGAGACCACCTTCACGACCGTGAGCGGTCTGCCCGTCGACGACCTCGCGGCGCACCTCGGTCTCGCTGCGGGCTCGGTGCGCGAGCTCCGCCTCGGCGACTACCTCGTCGACGCGACCGCGACGCCGGCCCTGCTGGCCGCGATCACCGCATGGTTGGCCGAGCAGGGCGCGCTCCTGAGTGAGCTGCGCGCAGGGCGACGGTCCTTGGAAGACGTGTTCCTCCGCCTCACCGGCGAGGGCCGGTCGTGAAGGCGTCTCGATGAAGGCAGCCGCCATCCGCGCGCAGACGCGCGTCGAGATGCTGCTCACGGTGCGGCGGGGCGAGAGCCTCCTCGTCACGTTGGTGATCCCGATCGGGATCCTCGTGTTCTTCTCGTCGGTCGACGCGGTGAACACCAGCTACAAGGAACCGGTCGACTTCCTCGTGCCCGGCGTGCTCGCGCTCGCGGTCATGTCGAGCGCGATGGTGAGCCTCGGCATCGCCACCGGATACGAGCGGCGCTACGGCGTGCTGAAGCGACTCGGGTCGACGCCGTTGTCGCGAGGCGGGTTGCTCACCGCGAAGACGCTCAACGTGCTCGCGCTCGAGGTGCTCCAGGCGATCGTGATCGTGGTCACCGGCATCGCGCTCGGGTGGAACGCGACCGGCGGACTGATCGCCGCCATCGCGCTGCTGCTCGTCGGCACTGTCGCCTTCGCGGGCATCGGGATGCTCATGGCGGGCACGCTGCGGGCCGAGGCCAACCTCGCACTCGCCAACGGCCTGTTCCTCGTGCTGCTCTTCCTCGGCGGGATGGCCTACCCGCTGGCCAAGCTCCCCGACGCGGTCGAAGCAGTCGCCAAGCTGCTGCCCGCGGCGGCACTGTCGGAGACGGTGCGCGCCGTGCTCACGCCCGGCCGCTCGTTCCCCGTCGGCGAGCTCGTCGTGCTGCTCGTGTGGGCCGTCGCCGCGCCACTCGCCGCCGCCCGCTGGTTCCGTTGGGAAGAGTGACGCGTCGCGCCTAGTCGCAGCCGTGGCGCGCGACGAGCACGTAGTGCTGACCGCCGTCGAGCAGTTGGATGTCGTGGTAATCCGACTGGTTGGTCACGAACACGCCGACCAGCTCGGACTCAGTGGCATACCGGTTGTTGGTCGCGAAGTACGCGTCCTCGGCCGCTGAAAACGCCGCGGCGTCGGCGCGACATGCATTTGCGCTCGGATCGTGATCGACGCCGACGGTCGCTACGACCACGATGAACACGATGAGAAGCGCGATCCCGACGTACCCGAGCACCACACCCGCGATCGCCATGCCGCGGCCGCGCCGCGCGCCGCCTGACTTCTTGATCTGTGACAGCGCCACGTGCCCGAAGATGACGGCGAGGATCGACCCGATCCAGTAGACCCACACGAGCCCGAGCACCATCGACGCGATCGCGAGTCCGTTGTTCCGGGGTGCCGAGACGTACGCGGCCGACACGGGCGGCGGCATCGGTGGGAGCGGCGCCGGTGGGGGTGCGACCTCGCCCGGCCTCAGGGGATCACCGGACACCCGACCGAAGTCGGACACGTGCTCGGTCCACGTCGCGCCATCCCAGAATCGGTGCTCGTGGCGCCGGAACGGATCGACGCCCCACGCACCGCTCGCACCGCTCACGCGCCCCGTCAGCCGGTGATCGTGGCGAGCGACTTGCGGAACGCGGCCTTGTCCGGGATGGCCTGGAAGTAGCGCTCGCCGATGGTGCCGTCGGGCTTGATGAAGAACGTCTGCGGCAGCGCGGTCACGCCGTACGCCTTGTAGATGGCGTTCGACGAGTCGAACGCGTTCGACCAGTCAGCGCGCTTCTCGTTCGCGAACGCCTTGGCGTCGGACTCGACATCGCGGTTGTCGATGCCGAGCATCACGTAGTCCCCCCCGCTGCGAGCGAGCTCCTCGCGGAACAGCGGGAACTCGTTGCGGCACGCGGTGCACCACGACGCCCAGAAGTTGAGGACCACCGGCCGGCCCGTGTAGTCGGAGAGCTTCACCGTCGCACCGTCCAGCGTGGTGGCGGTGAAATCGGGCGCCACGTCACCGACCTGCGGACCGCCGCGCGGGATGTCGATGTGCTGCTGCACCGTGCTCGCAGCCGGACCATCGTCCCCGGAGCCCGCGACCACGACCCACGTGACGACGCCGACCGCGAGCACGACGACGACCGCGATCCCAGCGAGGATCCAGCGGGCCCGGCGCGCACGGCCGGGAGTGTCGTCTGACCGCGGGTCAGGCGGAGCGGAGGAGGGTGTCGACGGCAACGGCGGCGAAGAGGAGCGCGAGGTACGTGTTCGAGTAGGTGAACAACCGTATGGCCTTCGCCGGGGTGGTGTCGCGCGCCAGCCGGATCGCCTGGGTGATGAAGAGCGCACCGAGCACCGCGGCCGTGACCACGTAGACCACGCCGACCTCGTCGGTCACGAAGGGCAGCACGAACGTGGTGGCCACCACCACGAACGAGTAGATCACGATCTGTTTCACTGCGGCGGGAATGCCCTTGGCGACCGGGAGCATCGGGATGCCGGCGGCCTTGTAGTCGTCGAAGTACTTGAGCGACAGCGCCCAGAAGTGCGGCGGCGTCCAGAAGAACACGATCGCGAACAGCACCCAGGCCGGAGCGGCGAGGCTGCCGGTGACCGCGGCCCATCCGACGAGCACCGGCACCGCGCCGGCGGCGCCGCCGATCACGATGTTCTGCGGGCTCCGCGGCTTGAGCCAGATCGTGTAGACGAACACGTAGAACAACATGGCGCTGACCGCGAGCACCGCGGAGAGCAGGTTCACCGTCGACCAGAGGAGCGCGAAGGCCAACGCCTCGAGCACGAGCCCGAACACCAGGGCACCTTCGGGTTTGACGTCGCCGTGGGGCAGCGGCCGGTGCGCGGTGCGGCGCATCATCTGGTCGCGGTCGCGCTCGATCCAGCAGTTGATGGTGTTGGCCCCGCCGGCGGCGAGAGCGCCACCGAAGAGGACGGTGAGGATCAGCCCGATCGACGGCATCTCGCCCGCGGCCAGGATCATCGCCGGCAGCGTGGTGACGAGCAGGAGCTCGATCACCCGCGGCTTGGTGAGGTGGAAGTAGGCGAGCGCGGTGTGGAGTGCCCGGCGGGTCCACGACGGCGGCGTGACGACGTCGGCACGGGCCTGCATCACGAGTGGCGCCGTGTTGCGCCCGGCAACCTCTGAGGTCTCGCCCACTCAGCGGAATCTAGCCGCAGGGCCGGAGCGGCCACGAAGCCGAACGGTAACCTCCGGTCATGGCTCCCTCCGCCCGCGAGCGTGACGACGACGCCAAGCACTCGATCCGCATGACCGCCGACCGGCTGCTCGTCCTGCCGTCCGACGACGCCGGTGACCGCAAGAGCCGCGGTGGGATCCTCATCCCCGCCACCGCCAACCTCAACCGACGGCTGGCGTGGGCGGAGGTGGTCGCGGTCGGCCCGACGGTCCGCAACCTCGAGGCAAGCGATCGCGTGCTGTTCGCGCCCGACGCCGGCTTCGAGGTGGAGATCCGGGGCGAGGAGTACCTCATCCTGCGCGAACGCGACATCCACGCGGTCGCCTCGGCCCGCGAAGACGGTCAAACCGGCCTCTACCTCTAGGACCTCTCGCGTCGCTTCTTGCCCAGCGTCACCGGTACGGCCGCGGGGTGCGCGACCGGCTGGAACGACGTCGCCTTCCGGCCGTCGAGGTACTCGGCAACCTGGCGGTACAGCTTCTTGCCGAGCATCTTGCGCAGCTCGACCGCCATCGACTCGTAGACCGGACGCGTGCCGACGAACGCCTCGGGTGCTTCGGTGCACCACCACGCGAAGTCCTCGCCGCCCTCACCCCAACCCTCGCGCCCGAACTCGGTGAGGCGGGAGATCACGCTGCCGTCGTCCTGCTCGTCGTCGATGCGTCGCAGCGGCACCTGCCAGCACACCTCGGGCTTGTACTCGCTGAAGTGCTTGCCCACGTTGAGGGCGTGGAGGTGCAGCGCGCAGCCCGGACCGGCTGCGAAGTCGGGTCGGTTGAGGAAGATGCAGGCGTCGTCGACCACCTTGGTCTTCCATTCGGTGGGGCCCGGCTCCTCGTCGGGCTCGGGCAACGACTTCTCGTAGATGCCCCGCTTCTTGCCGAGCTTGGCGAACTGCCACTCGTCGGCCTTCAACGTCTTGGCGACCTTCGCCACGTGGTCGCGGTCGGCCTTGTCGGTGAAGTGGGCGCCGTACGTGCAGCAGCCGTGGACCTTCTCGGGCGTGGGTTCGGTCCAGATGCCCTGGCACCCGCAGCCGAAGATGCACTCCCACGACGACAGCAGGAACGTCACGTCGATCTGCCACGTGCGACCGTCGTCGACGGGATCAGCGAACGCCACCCACTCGCGCGCGGCCTTGGTCGAGGCGCCGTGCCGATTGCCGTGCTGGCTGCCGTTGCCGTTGCGCGCTGCCTTGCCCATCAGCACGAGCGTACGCGACGGCCGTCGTAGTCTCGTGACCATCGACGACACGCGCGCGCTCCTCACCGATCTGCAGTCGGTTCTCGGTCCCGACGGCGCGCGCGCCGAACCGCTCGAATTGGCGTTGTACGCGCGCGACGCGGGCGTCGCGCGCGGCCGCGCCGCGGTGGTGTGCTTCCCGCGCTCGGGCGACGACGTCGCGAACGCGGTGCGCGTCGCGGCGCGCCACGACCGCCCGTTCGTCACGCGGGGGAGCGGCACCGGGCTCGCCGGCGGCGCGACTCCCGTCGACGAGCCCGTCGTCATCGTGACGACGCGCTTGAACCGAGTGTTGGAGGTCGACCCCGACGAACGCCTGGCGTGGGTGGAACCGGGCGTGCTCAACCTCGACCTGAGCCGCGAGGTCGCCCACCTCGGCCTGCACTACGCACCCGATCCGTCGTCGCAGGCAGCGTGCACCATCGGCGGCAACGTGGCCACCAACGCCGGCGGGCCGCACTGCCTGGCGTCGGGCGTCACGGCCACCCACGTGCTCGCACTCGACGTCGTGTTGGCCGACGGGTCGATCGCCCACCTTGGGGGCCTCGAACCCGACCAGCCCGGCTTCGACCTGCGGGGCTGCTTCGTCGGGTCGGAAGGCACGATGGGCATCGCCACCCGGATCGCCGTGCGCCTCACGCCGGATCCACCGGTGGTGCGGACCCTGTTGCTCGACTTCACGTCGATCGAGGACGCCGCTGCCACCGTGAGCGGCATCATCGCCGCCGGGATCGTGCCCGCGGCGCTCGAGATGATGGACGCCGAGATCACCCGGGCAGTCGAGGACTACGTCGGCGCGGGCTACCCGCGCGACGCGGCCGCGGTGCTGCTGGTCGAGGTCGACGGGCTCGCGGGCGGGGTCGCGCACCAGGTCGACGCGATCTCCCGCGTCGGACGCGAGCACGGCGCCCGCACCGTGCGGGTCGCGGCCGACGAAGCCGAGCGCGCACTGCTCTGGAAGGGACGGAAGTCGGCGTTCGGTGCGATCGCCCGGATCGCACCCGACTACTACCTGCACGACGCGGTGGTGCCGCGCACCAAGCTGGTCGACGTGCTCCGGCAGGTCTACGCGATCGCGGCCGAGCAGCGACTCACCATGATGAACGTGTTCCACGCCGGCGACGGCAACCTGCATCCGCTCATCGTGTTCGACGCCCGCGAGCCGGGCGTGTGGGAGCGCGTGCACCGCGCCGGCGACGAGATCCTCGCCGCGTGCGTCGCGGCCGGGGGAGTGCTGTCGGGGGAGCACGGCATCGGGCTCGAGAAGCGCGAGGCGATGCCGCTCATCTTCAGTGCCGACGACCTCGACGCCCAGGCTCGTCTCCGCGACGCGTTCGACCCGTCCGGCCGCGCCAATCCGCAGAAGATCCTGCCCCGCGGGAGTCGCTGCGGTGAGTTGCAGCGCGTCCCCGACGGGGCCTGGATCTGACGGTGCGGATCTGATGGTGCGGCTCTGATGGTGGCGGTCACCGCGATCAACGACGTCTGCGAGCAGGTCGCGGCGGCCACGACGATCGCACCGGTCGGGGCGCGGACGCACTGGGAAGTGGGCGGACCACCGCCGAGCGGCGCCGACGTCGTCCACGTCACCGCGCCCGACGGTGTCGTCACCTACGACCCCGCCGACCTCACGGTCACGGTGGGCGCGGGCACGACCTGTGCCGAGCTGGCCGACATCCTGGGCGCCGCCGGCCAGGAGTGCGCCCTCGACCCGCGCGATCCGGCCGCCACGATCGGCGGGGTGCTGGCCACCGGCCTCTCCGGACATCGCCGCCTGCGCCTCGGACCCCTGCGCGACCGGGTGCTCGAAGTGCGGTTCGTGTCCGCCGACGGGCGGGTCGTGAAGGCCGGCGGCCCGACGGTCAAGAACGTGAGTGGCTTCGACCTGCCCCGGTTGCTGGGCGGATCACTCGGCACCATCGGCGTGATCGTCCAGGTCACGTTGCGGTGCCAGCCCCGCCCGATCACCTCGGAGTGGTTCACGACCGACGCCGACCCCTTCGCGGCGCGGCGCTCCCTGTACCGCCCGTCGTGCATCGCGTGGGACGGCAGCGCGACGCACGTGCTGCTCGAAGGAGTTGCCGCCGACGTCGACGCCGAGCGCGCCCGACTCGACGCTCCCGCGGCGCGCAGCGCACGGCCGGAGTGGCCGGGCGGCCCGCATCGCGCGCGGATCTCGGTCCGGCCGTCGACCCTGCGGGCGCTCGCGCCCGATCTCGACGCCGCCCGCGTGCGCTGGCTGGCCGAGGTCGGGGTGGGCACGGTGCACATCGCCGCCGACGACGAGCGGGCCCTGGCCCAGGCGCGCGCGGCCGCGACCGGGGTCGGGGGCTGGATGCTGCGCGAAGCCGGCGCGCCCGGTCTCGACGGTTTCGGCATCGCGGCGCCCAACGCCCTCCTCGCCGAGCGGGTGCGCGCCGCCTTCGACCCCACCGGGAAGTGCTCACCCGGTCGCCTGCCGCGGCCATGACTGACCTCCACACGCCGCCGCCCGCGCGCGAGCGCGCCGGCATCCTTCCGATCGACGAGGACGAACTGGTCGCGTGCGTGGCCTGTGGCCTGTGCCTCCCGCACTGCCCGACCTACCGCGTCACCGGGCTCGAACGACTCTCGCCCCGGGGGCGCATCGCGGCCATGCGCGCGGTCGAGCTCGAGGGCGCGCCGCTGGACGACGCGTTCCGCGAAACCATCGAGACGTGCGTCCAGTGCCTCGGGTGTGAGGCCGCGTGCCCGTCGACGGTGCCGTTCGGCCACCTCGTCGAGGGCACCAACGCGGCACTCGTCGCCCATCCTGCACCCCCGAGCGAGGTCGGGCGATCGTCGCGCCGCGTCGCCGAATGGGTCGCCTTCACGCTGGTGTTGCCCCGCCACGCGGTGCTGCTCGCGCTGACGTGGGTGCTGCTCGTCGCGCAGCGGCTCGGCGCGGTGCCGAAGCGCTTCGGCCTGCCGCGCCTGTCCGCGCGTTCGTTGCGCACAGCGCTCGCCGCCGACACGGTCTCCCCGGAGGACGGACCGGTCGACGCGTACCTGTTCCCCGGGTGCGTGATGGACGCATGGCAGCGCGACGTCCACCGCGCCGCGCTCCGCGTGATGCGAGCCTCAGGCGCGCGCGTCGGGCTCCCGGGTCGCGGCGGCGACTGCTGCGGTGCCCTGCACACCCACGGCGGCCGCGTCGCCGCGGCGCGGAAGCTCGCGAAGCGGGTCATGGCCTCGATGCCCGGTGACGCGCCCGTCGTGGTCGACAGCGCCGGGTGCGGTGCCGCGATGAAGGACTACGGGCGGCTGGTGGGCACGCCGGCCGGCCACGCGTTCGCGACCCGGGTCGTCGATTTCTCGGAGTGGGTCGCCGGCCAGGGCGCGCTCCCGTTGCACGACACCGGCGAGGTGATCGTGGTGCAGGACCCGTGTCACCTGCGGCACGTGCAGAAGGCGCAGGGCGCCGTCCGCACCGTGCTCGCCCCCGCCTACCGGCTGGAGGAGACCGCCGACGACGGCCTGTGCTGCGGTGCCGGTGGTGCGTTCTCGGTGAGGGAACCCGAGCTCTCGGGGCAGATCCGGGACCGCAAGGTCGCC
>DASXXX010000359.1:0-3720 GCA_036502765.1 Acidimicrobiia bacterium
CGGGCACGATCGGCAGCACGCAGGGCGACACGAACGAGATCACGCCCGCGCCGAACGCGGCGAAGACGTAGAGATTGCTGGAGACGCTCACGGCGACGGAGCCGGACCCGAGCACGGTTGGATGGTACGGCCGACCCGGCCGGGGTCCTCAGTCGGCGTCGGCAGTGGGGAGGGAGGTTCGAGCCTCGGCGATGCGCGCGTCGGCGATCGCGAGGTAGTCGGGATCGAGGTCGTAACCGACGAAGTGCCGGCCGGTGCGCACGGCGGCGACGGCCGTAGAGCCGGAACCCAGGAACGGGTCGAGCACGACGTCGCCCACGTACGTGTAGAGGTGGATGAAACGCTCCGGAAGGTCGACCGGGAACGGCGCCGGGTGACCGACCCGTCGCGCCCGCTCGGGGCGGATCTCCCACACGTCGAGCGTCGACGCGAGGAACTCCTCCTTGCTGATGTCGGACTCGTGCGGGAGCCCGAGCTTCGCCCGTTCCTTCGCCGGGATGGCGCGGTCGAAGCGGCCCTTCGACGCGATGACGACGCGCTCGCTGAGATCGCGCAGCACCGGGTTCGACGCCTTCATGTAGGAGCCGAACGCGCACGACCCCGCCGCGCCCTTCGCCTTCACCCACACGACTTCGCCCCGCAGCAACATGGCGAGCTCGTCCTGCAGGATCGTGGTGACGTCACCCGCGAGCGAACGGTACGGCTTGCGACCGAGGTTGGCCACGTTCACGCACATGCGACCGCCCGGCTCGAGCACGCGCAGGCACTCCGCGAACACGTCGCGCAGCATGGTGAGGTACTCGAGGTAGGTCGACGGGATGTGACCGGCCTCGAGATCGGTCTCGTACGCCTTGCCGGCGAAGTACGGCGGTGACGTCACGACCAGCGCGACGGAGTTGTCGTCGACCTGGCTCATGTCGCGCGCGTCGCCGAGGATCACCGAGTCGGCGGCCGTGCAGGGGTTGATCGTGCGGTCCTTCGAGACGTTCGGCGCGGTGAAGCGCGCGTAGAAGTCGCTGGCGTCGTGGCTCTCGCGGTTGCCCGCCCCGAACGTCCGTGTGCGCGTCGCCACCCGCCGCACGGTACCGGAAGCGATCAGCCGTGCGCGGGGCCGCCGCGACGACGGCGGACCAGGAGCCCCGCGGCGACGGCCACGGCGACGATCGCGATCGCCACGATCACACCGATCGGTGAGCCACCGTCACTCCCACCACCGCTGCCTCCAGCCGCCACCTCGGCGCTGTCGGACCGGTCCTTGCGTTCGGCCGAGGTGGTGCGGCCGTCCTTGCCCTTGGCCGTGGTCGACGTGGCGCCGTCAGCACCCTTCCGGGCGTCCGACCCCGACGACGGGCTGTCGTCCTTGGCCTTGCTGTCCGACTTCGAGTCGGCCTTGCCGTCGGCTTTCGACGCCGACGCACCTCCGACCGTGGCCGTGGGGCTGTCCGTCGGCGTTCCCGTCCCCGGCGCCACCATGGGCGGCGAGGGGGTGACCGCTGGCGGAGCCTGGGTCACCGGCGGTGCCTCGGTGGGGGGCGGTCCACACCCCACGACCGCGCAGAAGCTCACGAACCCCGGCGCGCCACCGGTGCCGTAGCGCCACCCCTCGACCGAACCGTCGGTGACGGTGGTCGTCGACGCGCCACCCCGTGAGTAGGTCCACCCACCCGCGCCCGGGCCGGCGCGGTAGTAGGCCCAGTACTGGCTCCCCGGGCCGACCAGGCACGACGACTGGTCGGCGGGATTGCCCACGCCGAACAGCTGGCACACCGCAGCGCCCTGCCCGGCGAAGCCGTACGTCACCGGGTTGGCCCCTGCGAGCTGCAACGCCTCGAGACCACTGACCGAACCGTCGAAGCAGATCGTCACCGGCCCGGGTCCGGGCTCCACCACGACGACCGCGCGCGCACTGCAACCCTGCGCGGTGACGTCGGCGTGCGCGACCGCGGCCGGACCTGCCGCGAGCCCGGCCGACGGGACCGTCAGCGCCACTGCGAGCAGGACGGCGCGGCCGCGCCCGCCGAAGGTCATCCGGTGAACCTCGGTGCCGCACTCACCGCCGCCGGCGCGACGACCGTCTCGGGCGAGACGACCGTGTCCGGTGCGACCACGGTGATGTCGGTCGCCACCGACCGGGTCTGGCCGTCGGGACCGAGCCCGGTCACCACCAGTTGGTGCGGGCCCGGCGGGGTGTCGGCGGGGATCACGACGTTCGCCTGGTAGTTGCCGTACACGTCGGTGGTCGTCGTTCCGAGCACGACCGGCGTGCTGTGCAGCTCGACGGTCAGCTCGGTCGACGGCATGAAGCCGCCACCCGTCACCGTGATCGAGCCGCCGGCGACCGGCGTCGTGGTGTCGACGGTCGGCGTGACCGGAAGCGTGCACGTCTGTTCGGGCGCGCGCACGATCGGCAGCCACGACTGCAGCAGGCCCTGGACCGTCTGCGACGTGGCGAACGTGTTGACGCCGAAGCCGTCGTTCGGGCTGGCGACGCGCCCGAGGTCGTTCGCCGGGCTGGCGAACTGCTGCGAGCCGAGCCATCCGGTCGGGCTCGCGTAGGCAGTAGCGGTCGCGGTCGGGGCCACCGTGTTGCGCCAGCACGGCGACTCCACGTCGAAGCCGGCGGCGGTGATGCCGAGGATCGCCAGCGAGGTGGAGTTCGGATCGTCGCTGCCGAACGACTGCCACGCGCCGCTCGCCTGCTGGTTGGCGGCGAAGAAGGCAAGCGCACGCTGCACGGAGGGATCGGTGGCGGTTGCGCCCCCTGCGACCAGCCCTTCCACCGCGAGCGCGGTCGTGTCGATGTCGAGGTCGGTGCCGGCCGGGTCACCGATGAAGTTCCACCCGCCGTTCGCCTGCTGCGCGTCGACGACGGTGCCGAGCGCCGCCGCGGGTGGCGCCCCACACACGAGGTCCTTGGCCAGGATCCCGTAGAGGGTGTCGCTGAACGCAGGGCCGAAGGTGGCGGTGTTCGCACCGCACCCGCTGTCGAGGAGACCCACCAGGTCGACGGGATCACCGTCGTCGGCCGCGTCGAACGCGGCAGGATCGAGGCCGAGGGGGCTGGCGCTCAGGACGATGGTCTTCGCCGCGGCGCCCGCGGTGGTGACCGTGGCCGCGTAGTCGTCCAGCGCGTTGAGCGGCGTGGGGCCGTCGCCCTGGTACTCGACGGCGGCGAGCGCGTCCAGCGCCTGGGTCGTGCTCCAGGTCCCGCCGGTCTGGGCCCCCTCGGCGATCGCGAGCGCGGCATCGCGCGTCTCGAAGCCCGGGAACTGCGCCAACTCGAACCCGCCGTCGGGCTGCTGCTGGGCCACGAGCCACGACACCGCGCCGTTGGCGGTGGTGGTCGAAGTCGGTGGCACCGCGTGCGCGGCCGTCGACACCGGCAATGCGAACGCGAAGAGAGCGGCCGTCAACGTGACGATGCACGCGACGGCACGACGAACGTGCGACATGTGATCCTCCGGGGCCCCTTTCCACGAGGGCCGTGTGATTGGCCACCGATTCGGCGGCACGTCGTCTGGGAGCACCGGTGGCCCGGTGGACAACGGCAGGTAGCCTGGCTCGCGGAGTACGGCCGAAGCCGCAGAGCCGCTCACAGTTGCGGGTCAGCGTCGGTCTCGCACCGACTTCCCCCGTTCCCGCACCGAAGTCCGGGAACCGCACGCAACATCCGGGTTGCGCGCAACCGTTGTCGAGAGGGCACGTTAGTCCGCAATGGCG
>DASXXX010000360.1:0-5534 GCA_036502765.1 Acidimicrobiia bacterium
CTCCGTGCCCGTGCCGACGATCGGCATCGGCGCCGGGCGTCACTGCGACGGCCAGGTGCTCGTGTACCACGACATCCTCGGGTTCGAGGACCGCGTGCGGCCGAAGTTCGTGCGTCGCTACGCCGACCTCGGCGGCGACGCGGCGCGAGCGATCGAGCGCTTCGCCAACGACGTGCGCGCCGGCTACTTCCCGGCGAGCGGCGAGACGTACCACGCGGCCGACACCGTGAGCGAGGCCCTCGGCCTGTACGGCTCGGTCGAGCACGCACCTGCCTGAAGCGCGCCTGCCTGAAGCGCGCCTGTCTGAAGCGCGCCAGCCTGATCTCCGCGCACCCGTAACCTCGCGGCGATGTCCCGTCGCCCGCTCGTGATCACGCTGATCGTGCTCGGCGCGATCGCGCTGTCGGTCGTCGTGGTCAAGGTGTTCGACGAGGTCGCCGATCCCGAACCTCACCCGGGTGCAGGCTCGTTCGCCGCCGTGTTGCGACGCGCGACCGACGCGGTGGCCCCGTTCGAGGGGCTGAGCGAAGTGAGGGCGGCGGTCGGCCACGACCGGTGCCTCCGGCTCGTGGTCGCCGACTCCGAGGACGAACGGGTGGCGGGGCTGCGCGACCACACCGCCGACCTCGGTCCGTACGACGGCATGCTCTTCGTCTTCGCGGGCCCCAGCGAGTCGGCGTTCACCATGTCGGGGGTCGCGGACCCGCTCGACATCGCGTTCTTCGACCAGAACGGCGCGCGCAACGCCACCCGGGCGATGCCGCCGTGCCCGGACAAGGCCGAGAACGAGTGCCCGGTGTACCGGGCCGACGGCCCGTACGTGTACGCGCTCGAGACCAAGGCCGGCGAACTGCCGTCGGGACCGATCACGGCCTGCTCGTGATCCGGCCCTCGTAACTGTCGCACCCCGCCTGTAGGGTCGCACTCGATAGATCCGCGCCGTTGGGCGACTGCTAGCCTGATCCGCTCAATTGCATCCCTGCGCCCGTCGCTCCGGTTCCGTACTCCTGGTTCGGGGTCAGGCGGTCGCCCGTGGACCGAGTTCCACGGTCCGAAGGAGGTTCGGCCCATGAGGCCGTACGAGGTCATGGTCATCTTCGACGCGGAGCTGGAAGAGGAGACGATCCGGTCCGCGGTCGAACGCTCCATCCAGCTGATCGAGTCCAAGGGCGCCGAGCGCGGACAGATCGACTGGTGGGGCAAGCGGCGTTTCGCCTACGAGCTCAAGCACCGCTGGGAGGGCTACTACGTGGTCTTCCAGGCGAAGTCCGAGCCGGCGGCGATGGAAGAGCTGCACCGGAACCTCTCCCTTGCTGACGAAGTCCTCCGGCACAAGGTCCTGCGGATCCCCGAGCACGTCTACGGGAATCTGACCGGGGCCACGTCGTCGGACGCATGAGGGAGGAAGCCCAATGCCTGACAGCACCGTCACCGTCGTCGGAAACCTGACGCGCGACCCCGAGATCCGCTACACCACCGGCGGCGCCGCCAAGGCGTCGTTCGGTGTCGCCGTGAGCCGGCGCTGGCAGAACCGCCAGTCGCAGGAGTGGGAGGAGCAGACCAGCTTCTTCAACGTCGTCTGCTGGCGTGAGATGGCCGAGAACGTCTCCGAGTCGCTGGGCAAGGGCTCGCGCGTGGTCGTCACCGGCCGCCTCGAGCAGCGCAGCTGGGAGACCGAGAACGGCGAGAAGCGCAGCGTGGTCGAGATCGTGGCCGACGAGGTCGGTCCGAGCCTGCGCTGGGCCACCGCTCAGGTCACCCGCAACGAACGCCGCGGAGGCGGCGACTTCGGTGGCACGGGTGGCGGGACCGGCGGCGGCGGTGCCGCAGCGCCGGCAGGCGGAGGCGGAGGCGGCGCGGCCAAGCCCGCCGAGAACAACTACGCGGACTATGGCGAGGAGCCCTTCTAGATGGCACGCGATCGACGTAACAGCAAGAGCGCGGCCGCCGACCGGCGTCGCCCGCAGAAGAAGAAGATCTCGATCCTCAACACCGAACAGGTCGAGTGGATCGACTACAAGGACGTCAACCTGCTCCGGCGCTTCATGTCGGAGCGAGCGAAGATCCGGGCGCGTCGCGTCACCGGCAACTCCACCCAACAGCAGCGTCAGGTGGCGAAGGCGATCCGCCTCTCCCGCGAGATGGCCCTCCTGCCGTACAGCGTGCGTCAGGTGACGCAGCGCAAGGGTGGCCGCCGAGGCGACCGCGGTGACCGCGGTGAACTGCGCGACGAGAACACCGGCCGTCCGGCGCCGGGACCACGTGAGCCGGTCGAGTCCGACTATGTCGCGGTCGAGGTGGACGAGACGCCTGAGGGCGGCATCGAGGTCACCGAGGTCGAGGTCGACGCGACCGAGACCGAGTCCGTCGAGACTGCCGAGTCCGTGGAGACCGAAGGGGCCGAGGCGTGAAGATCGTCCTCCGCGAAGACATCGACACACTGGGCAAGAAGGGCGACCTCCTCGAGGTGGCCGACGGCTACGCGCGCAACTACCTGGTTCCGCGTGGGCTCGCCATGAAGGCCACCAAGGGTGTGGTCGCGCAGGCCGAGTCGATGCGGCGCAGCCGTGACGCCAAGGAGACGCGCGACCGCGAGGCGTCGCAGGCGATCGCGGCGAAGCTCGGCTCGCAGACCATCCAGGTGAAGGCCCGCGCCGGCGAGGGCGGCAAGCTCTTCGGTTCGGTCACGGCCTCCGACGTCGCCGACGCGGTGCAGATCCAGACCGGTATCGAGCTCGACCGCCGCAAGGTCGTGCTCGACGAGCCCATCCGCGAGCTCGGCGACGCCCAGGTGCAGGTCCGCCTGCCGGCCGAGGTGGTCGTCGCGGTCGCGGTGCTCGTCGTCGCCGAGGACGCATAGCGCGACCACCGGCGGGCTCGCCCGTCTACAACATCCCTTTCTTCACCAGGTCGTTGGTGGCGAACCATCCCGGGATCGCCGGGAGGTACGTCACCGCGAGCTGGTGGGTGAGCACTGCGGCCGACGCCGCGGCCGCGGGCACACCGAACGCGGTGACCATGCCCGCGAGACCGACGGCCGACACCGCGGTGCCACCGCCGGGGATCGGTACCAGCGACGCGATCACCGATATCCCGATGTTGAGGGCGAGCAGCGTCCAGAAGTTGATCGACGCGCCGTATGACTCGAGACACGCGAGCAGCGACGCCGCGTACAGGCACTGGGCGACGACGTTGCCCACGATGAGCAGCGCGAGGCGGCTCGGCGTCTTCACCGCGCTCCAGACCGTCACGAGCGCGCGCTGGATCGGCGGCAGCACGCGGCGACGGATGCGGCGCACCCCGAAGATCACGGCCATGGCCACGCCGATGAGCAACACGATGCCGAGCACCACCACGACGATCTGGTTGGTGTCGATGCGGCCGAAGTCGATCGAGTCGGGCGCGAGCCAGATGGCGAGGAACAGCAGGCCGACCTGCACGATGATCTCCGACACCGAGCTGAGGATCCCGCCCGCGGCCACCGCGGACCCCAGGTCGAGGCCGTTCTTCTGGAGGAACCGCACCTGCAGCGCGGTGTCGGCCGCCACCGGCACCGCGAGGTTGGAGAAGCTCATCGCGCTCTGCAGCTCGATGCTCGGCCACACCGGGAGGCGGATGGGCACGTTGCCGAGGAAGGTGATGCCGAAGGCCACGTCGGTGCCGATCCCGAGCACGAAGGCCAGCAGCACGAACCACCAGTCGGCGTTCTTCACCGTGTCCCAGAACACGACCGGGTCACCCACCCGGCTGAGGAGGACACCGACGCCCACCAGCGCGCCCACCGCCATCAGCAGGCTGCGGGGCTGCACGCGGTAGAGGCGTCGGAGCTCGATGGCCTCGGTGCTGGTGGCGTCGGACCCCACCTGGCGCAGCTCGTCGAGACGGTCGTCGAGGTGGTCGCGTCCGCCGAGCGCGTCGTGGGTCCATCCCGACAGCGCGGCCGGTTGGAGCACCGGCAGTGCCGCGGCGACGGTCTCCGTGCCGACGACGCGGACCGCGGCGGCGACGGCACGTTGGGCGCCCACGATCGCGGTGGTGGCGGCGAGCAACTGCGCGACGTCGCCCGCGGTCTGGCGGAAGCGGGCGCTGCTCGACGCGAAGTCGAACCCGACGATGCGAACCTGCTGGTCGGCGCCCGTGCCGTCGAGCAGGACATGGCGGGCGTCGAGCTTGCCGTGCGCGACGCGCGCGCCGTGCAGCGTGCGCAGCTCGGTCCACACGTCGTCGAGCACGCCGTCGTTCACCGTGTCGGCGTCGAGCCCGTAGAGCTCCGTCCCCGCCGCCTCCTCGACCACGAGCAGCGCGAGCGGACCGCTCATCGCGGCGACCACGACCCGGGGCGCGTCGACGCCGGCGTCGCGCGCCAGCAGCATGAGGTACGCCTCGTACTCCACCTGCGCGCGTCGACTCGGGAGGAGTGAGGGTGGTGCGTCGCGGTACGCGACGTAGCGCCACGCGCGCGACATCAGCTGTGCGTCGGCTTCGTCGCGTCCCAGCGCGATCACGCGCACGGGTCCCGCGCCGTCGGCCCGGTCGGCGACGAACACCGCGCGTCCCAACGGTTGCTCGGACGTGAGGTGCAGATCGGTCACGGGCACGCCGAGCTTCGCCAGCGCGTCCTCCACCTGGCGGCACGCCGGCCGTCCGACCGGCGTGCCGAAGATCCATTCGACGAGGTGCGCGACGCCCCACCCGAGCACGATCGCTGCCACCAGGTCGGTGGGGAAGCCGCGCGACAGGTAGAGGCTGGACAGCGCGAGCAAGGCCACCAGCCCTTGGCCGAAGCGGCGCGTGGGTCGGGCGAGGTGCGGCGACGCCACCAGCACCGTGGCCACCGCCACCGTCAGGCGCACCATCGGGAAGCGTGGCGCGCCGGTGAGGTCGAAGGTGACCCTGAACGCCTGCCACAGGCCGTCGTCGTGCACGAGGAAGGCCATGAGCCGCCCGAGCACCCATGCCGTGGCTGCCGCCACGGCGAGGTCGCGCGCCAGCCGCCACCGCTTCAGCAGCAGCACGGTGACGACCAGCAGGGCGACGGCCCACAGCGCCGCGAGCTGGTAGAGGATCAGGAAGAGCGTCTTGGCGCCCGCCGGGATCGAGTCGAAGAGGCGGACGACCGCTTCCTCGGTCGCGGTCGGGTGGTGGGCGTGCAGGATCAGGGGGACGAGCAGGAGCGCGGCGAGCACCGCGCGCGCGGCGTCACCCGGTCGACGCCGCGTGGTTCCCTCGGTGCGTTCGCGCGTCGCGACCTCACGGAGGTCGTGCAGCAACGCCCGCGCCGTTCCCATCACCCACCCTGCCACGCGCGGGCGCGGGAGCCCTGCGTCAGTCGTGCGTCACACCCGGGTTCGCGGCTCGGTGGCACAACCGCGCCGGGTGACATAGTTTCACCACGATTGGGGGAAGCGCCTGCCGGAGGGGTCGGCGCGCCTCGCTCTCGGTTCCACTGGCCTTCTCGAGGAGAAGAAATGCCTCTCGCTTCAGACTTCGGCACCGGACAGGTCTTCCTGTCGATGCTCTGGTTCTTCCTGTTC
>DASXXX010000361.1:0-24806 GCA_036502765.1 Acidimicrobiia bacterium
CTGCGTCATCTCACATCCACGCACGCGCGCGTTGCCGCGCTACAGAAAGAGCAGGTGCGCAGGGGGACGACGTTGGCCCTTGCTGCGGAACGGACAGATTAGCCGGTGACCTGCAGCGTCAGCCACAACGAAAGGGTCGAGAGCACCAGGGCCAGCGGGGTCGCGAACAGGGCGAACCGGAAGAATGCACCCCGGCTCGGCTCGACCCCCGCCGCCCGCACCACCCGGCGCCAGAGGAGGGTGGCGAGCGAGCCGGTGTAGGTGAGGTTCGGACCCACGTTCACCCCGAGGAGCATGGCCAGCAACAGGGCGGTCGAGCCGGTGGGCACCACCGACGCCAGCACCAGCGTGGCGGGCACGTTGTTCAGCAGGTTGGCGAGGAGCGCGGCGAGCGCGGCCATGCCGAGCAGGGCGACCAGACCGTCGCCGGTCGGGAGGACGTCACGGGCGACGTCGCCGAGGCCGTGGTCGACCGCGGCCTGCACCACCACCGCCAACGCCACGACGAAGACGAGGAAGCCGGGCGCGGCGGCGCGGAGGAGCGTGCTCGGGGTGGCCCGCCCGCGGGCGAGGGCAGCGGCCGCGACGACGACCGCGCCGCCCAGGGCGATCCACGCGGGCGCGACACCGAAGGCCGAGCCCACGAAGAACGCGATCGTCAGCGTCGCGATCGCGCCCACCACGAACCGGGCGAACCCGTCGAGCGTCACCGGTTCGCGCGCGGTCGGTCGGGACGACAGGATGCGCACCCGGCCGTCGCTCCGCAACGCGGTGACGACGACGACCGAGGAGGCCGCGAACGTGGGCAGCGCCATGCGGAGCGCGAAGCCGCCGAACGTCAGGCCGGTGGCCGAGAACACGATGAGGTTGGTGAGGTTCGACACCGGGAGGAAGCTCGACGACGCGTTGGCCAGCTGCGTGGTGGCGAGCAGGGGTGCGTCGGGACGGGCGCCGCGCTGCGCGACCAGCGCCACGACCACCGGGGTGAAGAGCACCGCGGTGGCGTCGAGGCTCATGAACACGGTCACCAACACCGCCACCGCCGAGACCGCGACCACGAGCTGGCGCGACGTGCGACCCCGCTCCCCCATCCACGCGCCGGCAGCGCGGAACAGGCCCGCGTCGCGTGCGACCTCGGCCAGCACGAACACCGCGGCGAGGAACGCCAGCGTGGGCGCGAGGCGGTCGAGCGTGTCACCGACCTCGTCGAGATCCACGAGCCCGGTCACCACGACCAACGCCGCGCCGACTCCCGCGACGAGGAGATCGGGCACGCGGCCCCACGCCACCATCACGAGGACCGCCACCAGCACCAACAGACTCGCGGCGGACCCCACTGGGGCCACCCGTACCCAAAGGGCCGGTGCGCTAGACAAGTCGCGATGAGCGCGGGGGCCGGAGACGTGGTTGCGGTCCTCGGGGGCGGCCAGTTGGGGCGCATGCTCGCGCTCGCCGGCATCCCGCTCGACGTGCGCTTCCGGTTCCTCGACCCCGTCGACGGTGCGCCGGCGTCGGCGGTGGGCGAACTCGTGGTGGGCGCGCTCGGCGACGAAGCAGCACTGATCGAGGTGGCCCGGGGCGCGACGGTCGTGACCTACGAGTGGGAGGGCGTGCCCGCCGACGCCGCGCGCTTCCTCGCCCACGAAGTCCCCGTGCGTCCGGGGGCGCGGTCGCTGGAGGTGGCGCAGGATCGCCTCACCGAGAAGGACACGTTCCGCCTCCTCGGCATCGGCACACCAGCCTTTTCGGCGGTCGACTCGCGTGCCGATCTGGACACCGCGGTTGACGCAGTCGGTGGACTGCCGGCCGTGCTCAAGACGCGGCGCGGGGGTTACGACGGCAAAGGGCAAGCAGTGCTGCTCTCCCCAGCCGACCTCGACGCCGCATGGGCTGACCTGGGCGAGAGTGCACCGCTGATCCTCGAGTCGCTGGTGCCCTTCGACCGCGAGCTGTCGGTGCTCGCGGTGCGCGGGCTCGACGGCACCGTGGCGTGCTGGCCGCTGGTCGAGAACCGCCACGAGGGCGGGATCCTGCGCGTGAGTCGCGCACCCGCCCCGCGAGTCGACGACGCGCTGCAGGCGCGGGGCGAGGCGCTGGCCACGCAATTGCTCGAGTACCTCGACCACGTCGGCGTGCTCGCGGTGGAGCTCTTCGACGTGGGCGGCGAGCTGCTCGCCAACGAGATCGCACCGCGCGTGCACAACTCCGGCCACTGGACCATCGAGGGCGCGCTCACCAGCCAGTTCGAGAACCACGTGCGCGCGGTGCTCGGGTGGCCGCTCGGCGCGACCGCGGCCCGCGGCCCGAGCGCGATGGTCAACTGCATCGGCGTGATGCCCTCACGCGACGCGGTCCTGGCAATCTCCGGCGCCCATCTCCACGACTACGGCAAGGCACCTCGCCCGGGACGCAAGCTCGGGCACATCACGGTGATCGCGGACGACGACGCCGAGCTGGCGGCGCGTCTCGATGCGGTGGGGGCGTTGATCACTGGCGCCGGGTGACCGCCCCCGACGCCAGCAAGCCGTCGACCTCCTCGGACGAGAACCCGTAGTCGGCGAGCACCGCTTCCGAGTGCTCCCCCGGCAACGCGGCGGGAGCCTGGATCTCCGGCGGCGTCCGCGAGAAGCGCGGTGCCGGTGCCGGCTGGTCGATGTCGTCGTGCTCGACGATGATCCGGCGCGCCACGACGTGCGGATGCTGCTTCGCTTCGCTCATCGGCAACACCGGCGCGAAGCACACATCCGTGCCCTCGAGCTCCTCGACCCACTCGGCGCGCGTCTTCGCCTTGAAGCACGCGGCGAGTCGCGCGCGCAGCAGCGGCCAGCCGCTGCGGTCCATCTGGTGCGGGAGGTCGTCGTGCTCGATGCCGGTGAGCTCGAGCATCTGCGCGAAGAACTGCGGTTCGATCGAGCCGATCGACACCCACTCGCCGTCGGCCGTCTCGTACACGTCGTAGAACGGTGAGCCGGTGTCGAGGAGGTTGGTGCCGCGTTCCTCCGCGAACATGCCCATGCCCCGGAGACCCCAGATCGCGCCCATGAGATACGCGGCGCCGTCGATCATCGCCGCGTCGACCACCTGACCCTGGCCCGACGTGCGCGCCTCGAGGACCCCACAGACCACGCCGAAGGCGAGGAACATCCCGCCGCCGCCGTAGTCACCCACCAGGTTGAGGGGCGGCGTCGGCGGTTGACCGACGCGACCGAAGTGCGCGAGCGCACCGGCGAGCGCGACGTAGTTGATGTCGTGGCCTGCGGCCTGGGCGAGCGGACCGTCCTGCCCCCACCCGGTCATGCGGCCGTAAACCAGGCGCGGGTTGCGGGCGAGACAGACGTCGGGTCCGAGGCCGAGCCGCTCGGTGACACCCGGCCGGAATCCCTCGATCAGCGCATCGGCCTGCTCGATGATGCGCAGCACCGCTTCCACCCCATCCGGGTGCTTCAGGTCGACGGTGATGGCGCGTCGCCCACGCCCGTCGAAGATGAAGCCACTCGGCCTGCTCGCCGACGTCGCCAGCGCGGCGCGCTCGACCCGCACCACCTCCGCCCCCATGTCGGAGAGCAACGTGCTCGCGAACGGGCCGGGCCCGATACCGGTCAGCTCGACCACCTTCACTCCGTGCAGCGGACCCACGCGAGCAACCTCTCCGATTTCGTCGCCCGATGCGACGTCGCGCCCGCACAATGCCACCCGCGCGAGCCGGTCGCGAACTACCGAGTCGTAGGTAGCCGGGTCCCCTGCACTGCGTCACACCGAGACCCGCGGCGGCCCTCGACTGGCGGTGACGAGCTCGAGCCCGTCGGGCACGTTGGGATTGCCGACCAGCGCGGTCACGCAGCAGCACCGCTCGGCGCAGCTTGTACGAGATCCCCGGCATCGCCCGGCCGATCCCGTGCACGTTGCGGTCGTCGTCGACCAGCACCAGCTCGATCGACGCGTTCGCCCGCAGCTGCTCCAACAACGAGTCGGCGATCGGGACGCCGGCGATCTCGGCCGGCCCCTCCAATGGCACTGCGACCTGGACGTTCGCCAACGGGCTGAGCGTCGGTGTGTGCTTGTCGGAGTCGGGCACCGCATCACACAACGAGACCAGCGCATCCGCGGCGTCTCAATCAGGCCAGGGCAGGACCGCGAGTCGCGGCCAGAGCTCGGACCATCGGGACGCCTTCTTCTCGTAGACAGCGCGTGGCGCGAGCACGGGGTTGGGGCGAAGCACGAAGGCGAACAGGTCGTCGAGTCCGTACGGCGCGTACACCTTGATCTCCGAGCCTGACGTTCGAATGCCCACACTGCACGCGGTTGCTGCGAAGCAGTCGATCGCGGCTTCGGTGTTCCGGAACGGCTCGCACGGGGCGCCGAACTTGTCCTCGTACCAGAGGTGGACGCGCGCTTCGTTGCGGACCTCGACCTCTCCACCACATCCAGCGAACGCTTCGGCACAGCGCCTGATGACGGCGTCCTCGGCCTCCCACGAGAGGTCGTCGGCGTCGAAGTACAAGAGGTCGTAGTCGAGGATCCCTCGTTCGGGATCGTGGCCGTCGAGCACGTTCCACACGGTCTGGAACAGACAACCCGCGGTCAGATACCAGTCGGGAAGATCCAGGGCTTCCGCGCGCCGCAGCACTTCACGCACGGTCCTGTTCTGTCGGACCAGTTCGACGACGCTCGCCTCGGTCGGCTCCACGCGCACAGCGCACGCTAACTCCGCTCCGCTCCGCCCGGCTCAAGCGCTCCTCGCGAAGTCGTGCGGAAGCAGCCACGCCAGCGTCAGCGCCGCCGACCACGAGAACGCCCGTCCGCCGATGCCCTCGCCGGTGATCGGGTCGTAGTACTCGGTGAAGCCGTGCGTCGCGACGAGCCGCAACGTCGACTGCCGCAGCGCCTCCGCGCGCGGATGCTCGCCGACCCGCGCCAACCCTTCCGCGACCAACCAGTTCACGAGCACCCACACGGGTCCCCGCCAGTACCGCTGCGCGTCGAACTCGGTAGCCGAGGGATCGCACGTGGTGACCAGCTCGGCCACGTGCCCCGACCAGTCGTCGACGCGTGCGAGCATCCGCGCCACCTGCACCCCGGACACCTCGTCGCACCACGCCGCGACAAGACCGCTGGCCGTGAGTGGCTCCAGCGCGGTCTCGCCACGCAGGTCGTACGGCCGGAACCAGCCCGCATCCTCGTCCCACAGCCGGGCCAGGCCGTCGCCGGCAGCACGCGCGAACTCCGTGAACACGCGCCCGTCGGCACCGAGATCGGTCGCGACGCCAGCCAGCTCGCGGGCGCCGCGCGCCGCGATCGCGGTGAACGCAGGGTCCTCCACCGCGAACGGGCTCACCTCGACCTGACGCTCGGTGTCCCACCCCGCATCCCGCAGCACCTGCACGATCCCGAGGTAGTGCCGGTAGTCGCGCTCGGTGGGACGGCGCGCGGCGGCGACCGTCTCCAGGTCACGCCGCCGCAGGTCGAGGTCGTCGGCCCTGGGCACGCGCGCGAGCGGAGCGTCCCAGCACGGCGAGTTGTCCATCCCCGACTCCCACGGGTGCACGACCACGCACGCACCGTGCGGACCGGTGCGCGCCCTCGCCAGCCACGCCACCCACGCGATCAGGCGCGGCCACAACGGCGACAGCTCGCGCCGCGCGCGCTGGCGGTCGGGATCACCCACGTAGAGCCTCGCCGCCGCGACCAGCGGCAAGGGTGGCTGTGTGATGCCCGTCGTCTCGGGGTCGTGACGCGTCCCCCACACCTCCGGGCCCGGGAAGTAGTCGTCACCCGGCACCCAGAACACGATGTGCGGCACGAACCCGGAGTCCCATTGCGCCGACAGCAACGTGCGAAGTTCGCTCCACGCTTCGTCCCAGTGACCGGCCGCGGCCCAGCCGAGCGCGATCGGACCGGCGTCCCAGCACCACTGGTACGGGTAGAGGCCCTCGGCCGGGACGGTGTACCCGCCGCGCCGGTTGCGATCGAGCACCGCGAGCGCCCCCGCCCGCAGGTCGGCGGCATCTCCCGCGATCGTCACCAGCTCCCGCCGCCGCCTCCGCCGCCGCCACCGCCGGAGAAGCCACCGCCGCTGAACCCGCTCGAGCCGCTCGACGCGGGCGACGACGTGAGCGTGCCCGCGCTCGTCACCGCGAAGCCGTCGATCGCACTCGAGAACACCAAGTAGTTGAACGCGTGCTGCGACACGTACCACGACGACGTGTCGACGTCGTCGGCCAGACCCTCGAACGCCTTCGCCCACTTCTCCGTCGCGCCGAACACGACCGCGTACGGGAGGTACTCGGAGAAGATGTTGGCTCGCTCCGCGAACTGCGCCCGGTGCTTCTCCGACTCGTCGATGAAGCGCTTGAACCCGAGCGTGTGACGCAGCACCGCGTACCCCTTGGCGGTGCGCTTCGGCATCCAGCGCGACGCGATCAGCAGCAGGATCCCTCCGACGATCACCGGCACGCCGAGCAGCGCGGCGTGCGTGTCCACCGCGAGGAGCACCGTCAGCGCGACGCCGGCGGCGAGCACAAGGATGCCGAGGAGACCCCACAGCACCTTCACCGTGCCCGGCTTGTGGGTGAACCACTTCTGCGAGAGCGCGTCTTGCATGAGCTCCTCGCGCACCTTGCTCATGCGCGCGGCGAACTTGTTCTTGAGGTCGGACACCTTGACCTCGTCACCGTCCTTGAACAGCCCCGAATACAGCGTCCGCTCGTACTGCTTCAGCGGTTCGTCCTTGGGCAGCTTGGTGAGCTTCCAGTCGTGCTTGAACTGGTACCACTCCTTGTCGAGCTCTTCGATCTTGAGGTACCCGCGCACCGCGAGGTCGATGATGGTCGCGGTCACGTCGAGGGTGCCGGCGTCGAAGTCGATGATGGTGCCGAGCTCGCCCGGACGGAGACCGTCGGGGGGAACGAATTCCACCGGCGTCTCGCCCTCTCGCAGCGGCGCCGACACCTCGGGGCCACCGTCCTTGCCGTAGGCCGCGTCGACCGCGGAACCCGCGTACCGACGGTCACGCCCGAACTTGAACACCAGGAAGATGACGATCAGCGCGAGCACCGCCAACAAGCCGCCGGAGATGCCACCGGTCGCGGGCGTCACCCGGAACGCCGACGTGAAGTTGAACCGCTCCTCCAGGATCGACCGCGGCGCCGGCACCACCGCGCCCTTCGGGAGCGCGACGGTGAACGTCATTCCCTCGTACGGGTTGAGCGGTGCTTTGGAGAACTCGGCGGTCGGCCCGTTGCTCGTCGCGGTGTCGCAGGGGAACGTCGCGCCGTACTGCCCGGTGTTGCAACCAACCTGGGTGATGTCGGCGGGGGCGTGCACGACCGCCGACGCCTTGTCGATCGACACCGGCCACTCCACACCCACCGCGTTCCAGACGAGCTCGTCATGGTCGGCAAACGCGTTCATCTCGCCGCGCACCCGGTACACGATGTCGTAGGTGTGTTCACCTGTGATCGTCTGGTCGGGATCACCGATCTTGATCCGCTGGTTGTCGCCGTCCGCTTCGACGGTGTACTCCGCGGGCGTGCCCTCCGAGCCGCTCAGCGACACGACGGTCAGCGGGAACACCCGGTCGTAACCGTCCTTGCCCGACTGCTCGGTGCGCACCGGGATGAAGCGGAAGATCCCGTGCTTGGGGACGACGCCGAAGTCGTAGACGATCGTCTCGTGCACCTCGACGGTGCCGTCGTGCTCGATGGTGACGTCGGAGTGGTAGTCGACGATGTGCTCACTGAAGCCCGCGTACGCGGGCGCGGTGCCGAGCACGCTCACCGCGCACGCGACGAAGACCAACACGGCGAGAGCGGCTGCCCGGCGCACACGCATCGCACGGGAGGCTAACCGTCGTTTCACCCTCACTCGCGTCCGCTCGCTCCGTCCCCCTTCACCCTCACTCGCGTCCGCTCGCTCCGTCCCCGGTAGCTTTGCGCCATGCCCATCCGGGTCGTGGTCGCCGAGGACAACTATCTGGTGCGCGAAGCCGTCACCCGTCTCCTCGACGCCAGCCCCGACATCGTGGTCGTCGGCGTCGCCGAAGACTTCGACGGCCTCATCGCCGCGGTCGAGGCCGACCCTCCCGACGTGGTGCTCACCGACATCCGCATGCCCCCCACCGGCACCGACGAGGGCGTGCGCGCGGCCGCGCAGCTGCGCCGTTCGCACCCGCAACTCGGCGTCGTGGTGCTGAGCCAATTCGTCGAGCCGGGGTACGCGCTCGAGCTCCTCGACGGCGGCTCCGAGCGGCGCGCCTACCTCTTGAAGGAGCGCGTGTCCGACGTCGACCAGCTCGTGCGGGCCGTCCGTGAGGTCGCGGGTGGCGGCTCGGTCATCGACCCCAAGGTGGTGGAAGCACTCGTCGACGCCCGGTCCCGTCGGGCCGACTCACCGCTCCAGTACCTCACCCCCCGCGAGAGCGAGGTGCTGGCCGAGATGGCCCAGGGCCGCAACAACGCCTCGGTGGCGGCCGCGCTCGGCTTGTCGGAGCGGGCCGTGGAGAAGCACATCAATTCGGTCTTCTCCAAGCTCGGGTTGTCGGCCGAGCCCGACGTGCACCGCCGGGTCAAGGCCGTCCTCCTCTACCTGGCTGATCGCGTGCCAGATCGGTGAGGGCTCCCCACCCGGGAGGGGTGGTGTCCGCACCCTGCCTGCGGCCGGCCCCAAATGGGACACTGGAGCCATGGCCAACCCGGTCCCCGTCCTGATCGTCGACGATCAAGCCCCCTTCCGTCGTGCCGCGCGCGCGGTGGTGACGGCGACACCCGGGTTCGAGGTCGTGGGTGAGGCCGTGAGCGGTGAGGAAGCAGTCGAGATGGTCGACGCCCTCTCCCCCGGTCTGGTGCTCATGGACATCAACCTGCCGGGGATCAACGGCATCGAGGCCACCCGCCGCATCACCGCCGCCCACCCCGGCGCGGTCGTGATGCTCCTCTCCACGTACCAGGCCGGTGACCTCCCGGCCGACGCCGGCTCGTCGGGGGCCGCGGAGTACGTGCACAAGGAGGAGTTCGGTCCCAACGTCGTGCGCGACGTGTGGGAGCGCTTCGGTGGCACCTCGGACCGGTCCGCCACCGGCTAGAACCTCCCGATGCGCGCCGTCTGGGTCCGCGCCCGCGCCGACCTCCGACGCCGACTGTTGGGTTGGGTCGCGCTCGCGCTGCTGATCGGCCTGGCCGGCGGCGGCGCCATCGCCGTCGCCGCGGCCGCGCGCCGCACCGACACCGCATACCAGCGCTTCCTCGCCGCGTCGTCGCCGAGTGACGCCACCATCACCGAGAGCACCGACTTCCTCAACAAGAACCTCGACCTCGACCAGGTCGCCGCACTCCCCGAGGTCGAGCGGTCGGCGCGCGCGAGCTTCCTGTTCTTCCTCGGCCACACCGCCGACGGCCGTCAGCTCAGCCAGATCGACTTCCAGCCCCTCGCGATGACGCGCGGTCCACTGGGCACGAGTCTCGACCGGTGGAAGGTGCTCGAAGGGCGGCGGTTCGATCCCGACCGGGTCGACGAGGCGATGCTCGACTACGAGACCGCGCGCTCGCTGCACCTCGGCGTCGGCGACGAGGTGACCCTCGAGTTCATCCGCCGGCCCACGTTCGACCGTCAGATCGTGCCGTTCATCGCCGGCATCCCCGATCGGGTCGCGGGCACCGGTACCGCGGGCGCGATCGACCAGCTTCCCTTCCCGGACGAACCGGAGGTCACGTTCCGCATCGTCGGGATTGTCACCGACCCGGTGACGTTCCCGCCCATCCCCGGCCAGCTCGAACCGTTCTTCCGGCTCACCCCGGCGTTCACCGAGCGCTACGGCAGCGAGCTCACGGGCAACAACGTCCTCTTCGTCGACCTCGCCGACGTCACCGATCTCCCGAGCTTCCGCTCCGACGTGGCCCGCCTCGGCGGGGGCGGGTCGGTGTTCTTCGGACTCACCCAGGCCGACCACGAGACCAACGTCGACCGCACCCTGCACCTCGCGGCGGTCGTGCTGTGGCTCCTCGCGGGCTTGATCGCGTTGGCCGCCGCACTCGTGTCGGTCCAGGCGCTCTCACGCCAGGCGTTCGTCGAGTCGGGTGATCATCTGGTGTTGCGCGCGCTCGGCATGACGAGGCGCGAACGGTTCGCGACCGGGTTCGTGCGCACCACGGTGATCGCACTCCTGGCGACGGTCGTCGCGGTGGTCGTCGCCATCGCGCTCTCACCGCTCTGGCCGATCGGCCTCGCGCGCGTCGCGGAACCGTCGCCGGGGATCGAGGTGAACTTCGCGGTCATCGGGATCGGCCTGCTCGCGGTGTTCGGCGGCGTTCTCGTCGCCGGGGCGGCCACGACCTGGCGGTGGACACGCGCGAGCACGCGACACCACCGAGTCGGTGGTCCGGCGCGTCCGCCGCTCGCGGCCCGACTGCTGGGCGGGAACGTGCGCCCCCTCCCGCTCACCCTCGGCGTCCGCCAAGCCCTCGACGGCGGACGCGGGCGCACTGCCGTGCCGGTGCGCACCACGGTGGTGGCCGCCGCCCTCGCGGTGGCGACGCTCACGACCGCTCTCACCTTCGGCTCCAGCCTGGGCCACCTCCTCGACACGCCTCGTCTGTACGGATGGTCGTGGGACGCGCAGGTCGGCGGGCGCGGCTTCCCCGACGTCGGCGCCGCGGTGACCGAGGGCCTCGCCGCGAACCCCGCGGTCGACGGCTACGCCAGCGGCACCATCTCCGAGATCGCGGTCAACGGTGTGCGCGCCGAGGCGTTCGCAGTCGAGCCCGGCGGCGGCGGGGTGGCTCCCGCGCTGCTCGCGGGTCGCGCGCCCGAACACGCCGACGAGATCGTGCTCGGGAGCCAGACCCTCCGCGACGCCGACGCGCGCGTCGGCGACCAGGTGCGCGTGCTCGTCGGCAACGAATCGCGCCGCTTCCGGATCGTCGGGCGCGCGGTGTTCCCCGACGTCGGCGACATCGGTCAGCTCGGCCGTGGCGCGTACCTCACGTTCGACGCGGTCGACGGCGTCGGCGGTCCTGCACCGCACAACGTGGTGCTCGTGAAGTTCGCGGCCGACACCGACCGCGCCGCGGGCGTGGCCGCGCTCTCGCGCGCCATCGCCCCGCTCCCGGTGAGCTCGGCCGCTCTGCCGCGCGACCTCGCCAGCTTCGGACGCGTCGACGGCCTGCCCATCGCGGTGGCCGCGATCCTCGGCGTGATGGCCGGCGCGGTGCTCGTGTACACGCTGCTCACCGCCATCCGCCGTCGCCGTCGTGACCTCGCGGTGTTGAAGTCGCTCGGGTTCCTCCGGCGCGACGTGGCCCGCACCGTCACCGTGCAGGCGATGACGCTCGCCGCGCTGGCCGTGGTGATCGGCCTGCCGGTCGGCGTGGTGCTCGGCCGGTTCGTGTGGAACCGCTTCGCCGACTCGCAAGGCATCCCCTCGGTGCCGACGGTGTCGCTGCTCGCCCTCGTGCTCGTCGGCGGCGCGGTGCTCGTGGTCGCGGGCCTGATCGCGATCGTGCCCGCCCGCTTCGCGGCACGCACCGCGCCCGCCGACGCGCTGCGGGCTGAATGACGCCGGGCCGCTTCCGAGATCAGCCGGCCGTCGCGTCCGCCGACATCCCCACCAGCGGGATGCGGCCGCGGATCGCGGTGCCCTGCCCCGGCGCCGACTCCACCGAGATGGTGCCGCCGATGGCACCGACCCGGTCGCCCATGTTCACGAACCCGTGGCCCTCGTGCGCGCCGGTCGCGAGGTCGAAGCCGGCACCGTCGTCACGCACCTCGAACAACAGCGCGCTCTCGTCCTCCCACACCTTCACCATCGCCTGTGCACCGTCGCCCGCGTGCTTCGCCGCGTTCTGCAGCGCCTCGAGACAGCAGAAGTACACCGCCGCCTCCACCAGCTGCGGGTAGCGGTCGATGCCGTCGGCCTCCACCCCGGTGGGGAGCGCAGCTCGGCCCGCCGCCGCCGACAACGCCTCGGCCAGACCGCGGTCCATCAGCAGCGGCGGATAGATGCCATGCGCGAGGTTGCGCAGCTCCTGCACCGCTTCCTGGAGGTCCTTGCCCATCTGCTCGAGCATCGCCTTGGCGCTGTCGGGGTCGGAATCGGCGATCTGGCGCACGAGGTTCACGCTCACCGCCAACGCGACGAGATGCTGCTGCGCGCCATCGTGCAGGTCGCGCTCGATGCGGCGTCGCTGCGAGTCGCCGGCTTCCACGATGCGCGCACGTGAGGCGCGCAGCTCGTCGGCCTGACGCTGCACCTCGTCGAGCGACTCCTGCAAAGCGGAGTCGAGCTTCACGTTGTGCAGCGCGAGCCCGACCTGGCGAGCGAGTTCAGTGAGCGCCTGGTCGTCGTTCTCGTCGAACGGGACCGCACCCTGCGGACGACGCACGATGATCATGCCGAGCAGCTCGCCGGTGTTGGTGATCGGCGCAACCCGCAACACCTCTTCGTCGGCGGTGATGAGCTGCGGCAGCCAGATGCTCGCCCACGCCAGTCCCGACACGCCGGCGCGCGCGACGACGACTTCCTCCTCGGCGCCCAGCGCCATGGTCGCGACACCGCGGTCGGGCACGGACACCGACCGCTCGAGTCGACCACCGGCGCCGCGCGTCCACACCTCGGCGACGCTCAACGCCATCGTCTTCTTCAACGACTCCGCCAGCTGCAGCAGCAGCTCGTCGAGCGGCAGCGCGCGTGTGAGGCGGCTGCCGAAGGTGCGGATGACTTCGTCGGGTGCGTGACGCTCGCCGTAGACCCGTCGCGTCGCGAACTCGGTGAGACGCTCGCGCACCGGGATCCACAGCAGTGCGGCGATCGCCGCGGCCAGCATCGAGAGGCCGAGCAGGGTCTTCTCGTCGCCGGTCGGCGCGCGGCCGAGACCGAGCACGACGAGGAGGTACGACGCCGCCACCATCGCCGCGAGTCCCGCCAGGGTGATCGTGTGCACGAGGAGACGGTCGATGCGCACCGACAGCCGTTCCGACGCGCCGAGCGCGAGCGACAGCGGGATCAGCACCGTGGTCGCGAGGACGACGGTGCGCAGGTCGTCGGGCCACGAGAGCAGTTCGTGCAGCACCCACGCGCCGAGCGAGATGGCACCCGCGACCACGACACTCCACGCAGGCCACTGCAGGCGGGCGCGCTCCTGCACGCTTCCCGCGGCGCGGTAGCGCGCCACATACCCGATGAAGCCGACCAACGCGTCGGCGGCAACGACCGCCACGATCGGGCCGACGTCGATGTCGGGGCGTTCGCTCACCAACCAGATCGCCACCGCCGCGCTCGCCACGTAGCCGGCGAGCACCCAGGCGCGACGCGCGCGCGCGACCAACGCACCGTCGGGAACACCGAGCACGAGGTGCAGGCCCACTGCCGGGAAGAGCGCGAGGGCGACGCCGCGCAACCCGGAGCCGAAGTCGCGCACCGTCGCGGTGGCGACATCGCGCCCGGCGAGCGCGGCACCGAAGAGCGCGAGCGCGCCCACGAACGCGGCGAGGGCCATGACCGCCGCCAACCGCTCGCGGGGACGCTGGACGGCCACGAACACCGCCGCCAGCGCCCACGCGGCCACCAACACGATGGCGAGCGGACGTCCGGGTCCGAGGGGCACACGGTCGCCGACCAGCGCGGCGACGACCACGATGACGACGGCGATGATCGCCAGCGCGATGGACCCGGTTGCGCGCGACGTCCACGGCGGGCGCTCGGCAGCATCGTCACGGATGCTGGCGAGGTCCAGAGGTTGGATGTCGTCGAGCCTGGTGGCCACGGTCACTCCGATCGTAGGACGACGGCAGGGCGCGTGCGGGCAGCCCGGCGCGCGGGGAAAGCGGCGATGAGGTTCACCGCGAGGAGGGCACCGACTGCGAGGAGCGCAATGGCGAGCCACGGCCAGGCGCGACCGGTCGACACACCGAGTTCGTCAGCCACACGGTGCCACACGTAGCCACCGACCACGAGCCCGAGCGGGATGCCAACGAGCAGCCCGACCACGGCCACCGTGGTCGCCTGCCACGCGACGGTCGAGCGAACCTGACGTCGGCTGAAACCGAGCGTCTTCAGCACCGCGAGCTCGCGTCGACGGCGTCGCAACGACGACACCAACGCCAGTCCGACCGCGACCAGCGCGACCACCGCGACGAACACCGCCAGCGCGACGGGCAACCCTCGGATCTGGTCGACCCGGTCGATCTCGGCCGGGAGGGTCGGCAGGACCGGCCCGCCGAGCACCGCGGCCTTCCGCTCCCCTCGGATCGCGGCGGCGCGGCTGACGCCCGGCGCCAGCTTCACGACGAAGTTCCATCCGCCACCGTCGGCTCGCAGCGCGTCGAGCGCGGTCGCTGTGAACACCGCGCCGTCGGCGATGGGCGCCGGATCGGAGACGCCCAGCGTCACCGCCTGGCCGACGATCCGGAACTTCTTCGCGGGTCTACCTGCGGTGACGCGCACGGTGTCGCCGAGGTGGCGGTCGAGCGCCGCGAGCGTGTCGGCACCGAGCGCGATCTCGTGCATGCCGCGCGGCGCCCGGCCTTCGACGATCTCCGGTTGTACCGTGCCGCGCAACTGGCGGTATCCCCACGCGGTGACGGAACGTCCGTCCACGTCGATACCGGCCGTGCACACGGCGGCCACCGCGGCGAACGTCCGGTCGGCGGTCAGGCGCGTTTCGATGGGTCCGCAGTCACGGCCTGAAGCGGGGTTCGCGGACTCGTCGTAACCGATGAGGTCCCAGGTCCAGCCGTACTGTGCGGGTGTCGTGACGAGATGGTGGAGCCCGCTCGTGAACACGAGGACGGCAGCGACGACGAGCACCCCGAAGCCCGCGCCCAGCAACGACGACCGCACCGGGAGCGCGTGACGTTGCCGCCCGCGATCGAGGGCGAAGCGAACGCCCACCGCGACTGACGGCGGCGCGCCCCACTCGGCCGTCACCCGAGCCGACACGCTCGGCCGGGCCGGTTCCGCACGCCGGCGCGTGGCACGCGCGGTCCGCAGCCCCGCGATCGCGGCGACGACCAACACGGTGACGATGACGGCCAGGAACCCGACGCCGACCGCGGCGGGATCGAGCCGGAGCCCGGAGTCGGGTTCGGCCTTGGCGGCCACGCCGATCGGGAAGATCGGTGACGCGAGCACGGCGCCGACCGCCGCAATGAGGGCACCGACCAGCGCCACCGGGAGTCCGATGGCGGCAGCGGCGAGCGCCCGGTGGCGCGGCCCCAGCCCGAGCGCGCTGAGGGTCAGCTGGTTGACGTCGTTGAACGCGATCTCGCGCGACATCGCGATGGCGATGCCGACCACCGCGGTGAGGGCTGCGATCGCCGCGGCCACGTACAACCCGACCGTCGTCACGTCGATCGCGTTCTGCGCCCCCTGGCCCTCGATGGTGAGGCTGGTGACGCCAAAACTGGGCGAACGGAAGATGCGGCGTGCCGCGCGCGTGACCCGGTCGACGTCGGCGCTGCCACGCTCGGTCCGGACCCGCAGCACGGCGCCCGAAAACGAGCCGATCTCGTCGCGATAGCGCTCGAGGAACGCGGTGGTCGGGACGAGGATCCCGGTCACGCCCCGTCCCCCGAGGTCGAGCGGACGCCGCACGATGCCGACGATGTGAAACGTGACGCGCGGTCCGTGTGGCGCGATCGCGGCGTCGCCCTGCTCGATGTCGGCGTTGTTGAACGAGTCGAAGCTGAGCCGGTCACCGACTCCGACGTGCAACAGCGATGCAAGACCTTCACTGATGCTGAGCTCGTCGACCGCATCGAGGCGAGCCGCGCGACCCTCGACGACACGCGCGCGGTCCACATCGGTGCCGAACCGGGTGTCGATCTGTGCGGCGACCGGCAGGAACTGGTTCGAGAACGGCCCGGTACGCGAGATGAGCGTCAACTGTTGGAGTTGTGCGACCGCAGCGACGCCGGGGACCCGGCGCAGCTCGTCGATCTGCGCCGCCGTCACGTCGCCGGCGTCGAACTCCACGTCGGCCGACCTGCTCGCATTCTCGAAGCGCGCCAGCGAAGTCTCCGTGCGACGAGCGCCGCCGACGAGCGCCAGCACCACCGCACCGGAGAACCCCACGAGCAGCGTGAGCACCACGACGCTGCGCCATCGGCGGCGCAGCTCCGAAAGGGCGAGCACCCGGACTGCCGCCACTACTCGCTCCTCAACACGGTGGCAGGCCGCAAGCGGGCAGCGATCCGACCGGGCACGAACGCAACGAGGTTGGCAACGAGGAGGACCAGGGGCACACTCAGCACCAGTGCGAGCACGGGCACGATCGGCTCGGCCAGGGTGCCGAGATCGTCGGCGAGGGCAGTCCACGCCCAGCGCCCGACGATCACGCCGACAGGGATCCCGAAGAGCAGCGCCAGACCCGCCAACGTCGTCGCCTGCCACGCAACCGCTCCCAAGATCTGTCGGCGGGTGAACCCGAGCGTCTTCAACAGCGCGAGGTCGCGACGGCGGCGCCGCACCGCGGTCGCCAATGCGTGCGCGACGGTGCCGATCGCAAGCAGCGCGAGCAGACCTGCGAGCAGCAACGGCGTGGAACGCACGTGTTCGTAGCTGACGATGTCTGACGGTCGTTCCAATCCGATCACCGAGATCGCGGTCGGGTCCGGCGACAGGCCTCGCAACGAGCGCGTGAGAGTGGTCCGGTCGGTACCGGTCGCCAGTCGCACCAGGAACGGACCCACCCCGAAGTCGGGACCCAACTCGCGGAGCGACGCCCGGGTGAGGAGCGCGCCCTCACCGAGGGCGGTCTTGTCCGATCCCGGATAGGTACCGAGTCCCGGGAGGACCACTCGACCCACGATCCGGAGCGGCGTGGGCGACCCGCCCGCGTCGGGCCGGGCCTGCACCGTGTCGCTGATGCGCGCGCCGATGCGATCGAGGGTCTTGGCCCCGAGCGCGACCTCGTCGGCTGCACGCGGGGCGCGCCCGGACACGATGGTCGGTTCGACGCGTCCTTTGGCGGGCGCGACACCCAGCGCGGTGACCGTCACTCCGTCGAGGTTCACCCGACTGATCACCGTGTCGGAGAACGAAGCGACGCGCTTCGACGCCGTCATTGCCTTGCGGACATCGGTGTGGAGCGCGCGCGCCGACGCGGCCGAGTCGCCGCCGTTCTCGACGCGCACGTCCCACGACCAGCCGTATAGTCGCGGCGTCGACACGAGGTGGTCGAGGCTCGACGCGAACACCAACGCGGCAACGACGGTCGCGACTGCGAGCACGGCACCGACGATCGTCGTACGCACCGGTACAGCGGTTCGACCACGACCGGGTTCGAGCGCCATGCGGACGCCGGTGCCCGCCACGGCCGAGGCGCCCGAGGCGCCGACCCACCCGGTGAGGCGCGACGGCCGCACCGACATCTGCTCGTCGGCGCGGAACCGCGCCGCTCGGGTGTACCACCACGCCGGGAGCGCCGCGAGCGCGAGCACCGCGCCCAACACCGCGAGAAAACCGGACGCGAGCACCGCGCCGTCGAACGACAGGCCGGGATCCGGTTCGATGCCGCGCGCCACGCCGATCGGCGCCAACGGTGACGCGACGACGGCGATGACCACCGCGAGCACGGCGCCGGCGACGGCCACGACGGCGCCCCGCAGCATGGTCGTCACCACCAGCTGCACGCGCCCGAAGCCGAGCGCGCGGAGCGTCGGGTGGTCGATGGAATCGAGGAAGGTCTGCCGCGCGATGGCCTGGCCGACGAGCAACAGTCCTGTGAGTGCGATGACGAGCGCGAAGACGGTCAGCGCGCCTACGGACGGACGCACCGCTCGGGAGACCTTCGCCTCGGTCACCGGAGTGGTCTGGAACTCGATCGCGCCCTTGTGCGGGAGTGCCTGCACCGCGCGCTTGAAGGCCGGGAGATCGGCGACACCGTGCCGCAGTCGCACCGACACCCCGAAGAAGTTCGCGTCCGCTCGTGGGTGCTGCCGCAGGAAAGCCGGACCGAGGACGGTCGCTCGCTGTTCGAACCCTTCGTCGACCACGAGCGACTCAGGCGGTCCACCGATGCCGGTGACCCGCAGCCGGATCCGCGTTCCGAACTGGCCCCGGTTGATCGCAGTGATGCCGTCCGGGATGGAGATGTCCCGGTCCTCGAAGGTGGCGAAGTCGTCGGCGGTCACGATGACCGCATCGAACTCCGAGCCCACATCGACGCCGTAGTGGTCGGCAAACCGTTGGTTGACGAGCACCTCATCCGCGCGTGTCGTGTCGGGCATCCGACCTTCCACGACGTGCAGCCGCGCCATCGAGTACCCCACGTGCCCGTCGCTGCCGAGCGACAGTGCCGTGTCGAGGTCGGCGACGTTCTCCAGCGGGACCGGCACGACGATGAGGCCGCGCCCGACGCCGACCTCGCTGACCATCGGCAACCGTGCGATCGCCTTCGGATCGAGCTCGCTGTCGTTGCCGAAATCCGGGTTCACCAGCACCTGGGCCGCATGGGTGGCCGTGAGCAGCCGCGAGAACGCGGAGTCGGTGCGGCGCGCTCCGGCGATCGCGGCGAGGGTCACCCCGCCGGCGATCCCCGCCAGCAACGCGAGGACCGCGACCGACCTCCAGCGCGCGCGCAACTCCGCCCGGAACCGGTACCCGACGGCGGTCATGCGGAAGGAGTCGGCTCGGATCAGAGCGTGCGCGCGACTGCGGAGGCCGCGGCCTCCTCCGCATCGGTCTCGATGCGACCGTCGCGCATGTGCACGGTGCGGTCGGCAGCCGCGGCGACGTCGTCGTCGTGCGTGACCATGAGGATGGTCTGGCCACCGGCGTGCAGCCGTCGGAACAGCTCGAGCACCTCGTGACCGCCCTCCGAGTCCAGGGCGCCGGTGGGTTCGTCGGCGAGCACGAGCGTCGGCTCGTTCGCCAGGGCGCGCGCGATGGCCAATCGTTGCCGCTGACCTCCCGAGAGCACGCCGGGCGCGTCCTTGGCCTTGTCGGCGAGGCCGAGCAGGTCGAGGAGGTCGCGCGCGCGCGTCTCGGCGCGCTTGCGGGGCGCACCCGCGATCACCGCGGGCAGCGTCACGTTCTCGAGCACGCTCATGCCCTCGAGCAAGTTGAAGAACTGGAACACGATGCCGATGTGACGACGCCGCAGGATCGCGAGCTCGTCCTCGCTCTTGCCCACGAGCGCCTCGCCCGCGAGTGCGACGTCGCCGTCGGTCGGCGTGTCGAGTCCGGCGATGATGTTGAGGAGCGTCGACTTGCCGCAACCCGACGGTCCCATGACGGCCACGAACTCGCCCGGCGTCATCGTGAAGTCGACGCCGCGCAGCGCGCGCACGGGCGCGCCCTCGGATTCGAACGTCTTGCGCAGCCCGTGCGTCTCGACCACGAACGCCCCCGCGAAGTCACTCATGTGCAAATCCCCGTTCCATGTGATCGAACACGTCGATGCGGTATGCCCGCACCGGCGAGTTCCGCCCTTTGACCGTCGTCTCGTCGAGCGGCACGCACTCGATGTCGGAGTGCAACGCCACGAACGTGCTCTCGTTGATCACGATCCGCCCCGACGGCCGCGCGAGGTCCTGCAGGCGCTGCGCGAGGTTCACGGTGTCGCCCACCAGCGTGTACTCGACCCGCTCCTCCGACCCGAGCATCGCCGCCGCGACCGGACCGGTCGAGATCCCGATGCCGATCCCGAACGGTGCCTTGCTGGCTGCGAGCCACCGCTCGTTGAGCGCGCGCTGGCCTGCGAGCATCGAGTGCGCTGAGGTCACCGCGCGGTCGGCGTGCTCGGCGAGCGGGACCGGCGCGCCGAACACCGCCATCACTGCATCGCCCACGAACTGCATCACCGTGCCGCCCTCGTCGAGGATGGCCTTGTTCATCTCGGCCCGGTGCTCGCTGAGCTGCGACGCGAGCTGCGTCGGGTCGCTGCGCTCGGCGATGCCCGAGTACCCGCGGATGTCGCCCATGAGCACCGTGACCTCGAGCTCCTCGGTCTCGCCGATGGCGCGGCCCTCGTTGCGCACCTTCTCGGCCAGCCCCCCGGGAAGCAGCCGGCTGAGCTTCTCGCCCTGCTCCTCGCGGTCGACGATCGCGGTGTGCAGCATGCGCAGGCGCTTCAGCGCGCCCGCGGTGCCGGTGCTCGCGCCCTCCGACAGCTTGAGGAAGAGGTTCTCGACCTCCTCGGCCACGGCCGCGGCGGTGGTGCCGCGCGCATTGGCGATGGCCTTGATCGGACGGCCTTCGGCAACCTCGTGGAGGAGGTGCTCGTCGGCCTCGGTGAGGCCGGCGTCGTCGGTGACCGGCTGCACCAACGCCTCGACGATCTTGGGGTCGATGACCGAGCCGCCCGTGGCCACCTCGCGCACGGCGCGGGCGAGCTGATTGCCCTCACCGACGCGATCCTTGAGCAGGTAGGCGTAGCCGGCGGCTCCGTCACCCAGGAGGGCGATGGCGTAATCGGGATCGTCGTACTGCGAGAGCACCACCACCCCGGTGCCGGGGTGACGCTTGCGCAGTGCCTTGGCCGCGTCGATGCCCTCGCTCTGGAAGCTCGGCGGCATCCGGATGTCGGTGACCAGCACCTGCGGCGCGGCCGCCTCGGCCCCGGCGATCAGGCTGTCGTAGTCGTCGGCGGTCCCGACCACGTCGAGGTCGGGCTCGAGCGCCAGCAGCGCGCGCACACCCTCGCGGACGATCACGTTGTCGTCGGCGAGGAACACGGTGATCCGGCCGTCCCCCATGAGCCTCCATTCCAGATCGTGTGGACCGTGACGACAAGGTGGGCAGTCACCCGCATTCGGGGGTGCAGACCCCCTCCGCTGAGGTCGGGCAGCTTCCTCGCCCCCGGTGCGGGTTGCGACGTACTCTCGCACGTGACGGTTGCCGGGGAGGACCCAACATGCGCGTCGAGTCGTCGGTCACCAGTGTCTCGTGGATCCCGTCGGAGGCGGTCACGGGCGCGGTCCTGAAGGGCACATTCGATTCGGGCATCACCAGCTACGACGATCCGCCGCCCGACGTCATCGACGATCTCGACCGGTGGCGGGCCGAGGGCACGTTTCGCTTCGCCAACCGGCTACGGGCGTGGGCCGAGATCGAACACGGCAAGATCGTCGACGCCGGCTGCTCCGGCGGCGGGCTCATGGGCGCCACCACCGTGCGCCTGGCCAAGCTGCGGGCCACCTTCCAGCCGGTCCAGCTCCCCGACCTGCATCCCGATCCCACCCGCACCGACACCGAGGTCACGTTCGTGCAGACCACGGGCGGGCGCACCGGCCTGCCGGCGCCGCGGCGCGTGAAGCACCCGCCGTTCCTGCAGTTCCGCGCACCCACCGTGTGGACCACCCTCGCGCTCACCATCCGCGCCGACGGCACGTCGAGCTTCGAGGTGCTCGGCGCGAGCAAGTTCCCGCGGCACTGGGTGTACGACCACGACCAGCAGATCGCGGCCAAGGTCGGCCTGGCCAACTTCAAGGAGTGGTACCGCGACGCGTTCGGCAAGCACACGCCGTGGGGCGATCAGGACTCCAAGGCGCTCGTCACCGCGGTCGAGACCGCGCTCGAACGCCAGCTGTCGGTCACGATCATGTCGGGCGGCGCCCGTCCTGAGATCCGCACCTTGAAGGAGGGCGAGTTCCTCGTCCACCAGGGCGACCCCGGCGACTCGCTCTTCCTCCTCCTCGACGGCGTGCTGTCGGTGACGATGGACGGTGAGAACGTCGCCGAGGTGGGGCCGGGCGTCGTGCTCGGCGAGCGGGCTGTGCTCGAGGGTGGGATCCGCACCGCCAGCCTGCAGGCCAGCACGCCCGTGCGGGTGGCGGTGGCGCCCGCCGACCGCATCGACCGCGAGGCGCTCATGGCGCTGCGCGAGCACCACACGCCGAGGTCACAGTAAGCCCGAGGTCACAGTGACGGTCGCACCCAGTCGCTAACGTCGCCGGGTGCGCATCGCGACCTGGAACGTCAACTCGCTGAAGGCACGCCAGGAGCGGGTCGAGGAGTGGCTCGGCTATGCCCGTCCCGATGTGCTGTGCCTGCAGGAGACGAAGCTCTCCGACGACGCGTTCCCCCACCTGAGCTTCTCGGCCCTCGGCTACGACTCGGTGCACAACGGGCAGGGGCAATGGAACGGCGTCGCCATCCTCTCCCGCGTCGGCATCAGCGACCCCACCAACGGCTTCGACGACGACCACGTCGATCCCTACGAGGGTGATGCCCGCGTGATCGCGGCCACGTGCGACGGCGTGCGCGTCGTGAGCGTGTACGTGCCCAACGGTCGCGAGGTCGCCACCGAGTTCTACGACCGCAAGCTCGTGTGGCTCGACACGCTGCACGACTGGCTCGCGGCCACCCAGTCCCCCGACGACGACGTCGTCGTGCTCGGCGACTACAACGTGGCCCCCGAAGACCGCGACCTGTGGTCACCCAAGGCGTTCAAGGGTGCCACCCACGTCACCGCGCCGGAACGGGAGCGGGTGGCCAAGCTGTGCGAGTGGGGCATGGTCGACGTGTTCCGGGCGCGTTACGACGACAGCGAGCTGTTCAGCTACTGGGACTACCGCCGCGGCGACTTCCACGAGCACCGCGGCATGCGCATCGATCTCACGCTGGCGACCAAGCCGTTGGCCGACCGGGTCCGGTGGGCCGTGGTCGACCGCAACGCCCGCAAGGGCAAGCAACCGTCCGATCACGCCCCCGTGATCACCGATTTCGACGACAGGAGCTGACCGTGGCAGGCGGCGCACACAGTCCGAAGAAGAGTGGCCGGTCGAAGGCCTGGTTCTGGGTGTTGGGCGCGGTGATCGTGGCCCTCGTGGTCGCGCTCGTCGTGGTGCTCCTCACGCGCGACGACGATGGGGACAAGCCCACCACCACGACCACGACCGCCGCCCCGGTCACCACCACGACCGCCGCGGCGACCACCACGACCGCGACGACGGTGCCGGCGACGACCACGACGGTCGCGCTGCCGGTCATCACCGACGATCCGCAGACCTACGCCGAGTACCTGTTCGCGTCGTGGCAGAACAACAACCGCACCGACGCCGCCAACGTGGCCAGCGCCGACGCGGTCACGCAGATGTTCGGGCAGGCCTACCCGGCGAAGGGGCCCTACACGTTCTCGAACTGTGATCCCGCGGCCGGGTCGCTCTACTGCACGTGGAACGGCCAGAACGGCGCGACGATCCAGATGGCGGTGCGCACGCTCACCGGCGGGCTGCCGATCCAGGTGCAGTCGGTCACGTTCTCGCCCTGACCTGAACCGGGGTGAACCCGCGGGGGGTTTCCTCGCGGTGCGCGTCGTCGTATGGTCGGAGCAGGCTCGTTTCGGACCTCGTGTAGGGCGGGTAGGAGGCGGGCACATGGCTGCCGTCACCCCCGTACCGTTCGCGATCGCACTGCTCGTCGGCGTCGGGTCGTTCCTCGCGTTGACCTACTACCTGGTGCAAGATGCGCGTCGACCGGTCGACTGGTCCGCCGTCGATGCGCGCGCGACCGCCCGGGCGATGCCCCACGTGTCGTACACCCGCCTCGCCGCCGTGTGCGTGGTCTTCACCCTCTGGTCGCTCTGGGCGACCGCGCGCCCGGTCAGCGGGTGGCGCTGAGGGCGAACGCGTCGGCCACTCGGGTGTACGAGGCCACCCGGTCCTCGTGCGTGGGCGCCATCGTGGAGACCATGAGCTCGTCGACGCCGGTGCGTTCGACCAGCGCCTCGATGCCGGCGCGCACGGTGGCCACGTCGCCGACGATGTGCGAGCGGGTCCAGTCGTCCACCAACTGGCGCTCGGCGGGGGTGAAGTTGTACTCCTCCGCCTCCGCCGGCGACGGGTAGACGTCGGGGCGGCCCTGGCGGAGTCGGAGGAACGCCAGTTGTCCCGGCTTGGCCAGCTGGTGCGCGTGTTCGTCGGTCTCGCCACAGAGCACGCTGACGCCGAGCATGACGTAGGGCGCGTCGAGTTCGGCCGACGGCCGGAAGTTCTGGCGATAGACGGCGAGCGCGTCGTCGAGCATCGCCGGAGCGAAGTGGTAGGCGAACGAGTACGGGAGCCCGAGCACCGCCGCCGCCGATGCGCCGTAGGTGCTCGACCCGAGCATCCAGAGCGCGGGCTTGTAGCCGCGCGCGGGCACTGCGGTGATGCGCTCGTAGCGGTGCCCCTCGGGGAGCGAGCCCTCGAAGTAGCCGATGAGCTCGGTCATCTGCTCGGGGAAGTCGTCGGCGCCGAGGAGCTCGGGCCCGCGCCGCAGCGCGCTGGCGGTGAGCTGATCGGTGCCGGGCGCGCGCCCGATGCCGAGGTCGATGCGGCCCGGGTGCAGCGCCTCGAGCATGCCGAACTGCTCGGCGATCGTCAGCGCAGAGTGGTTGGGCAGCATCACCCCGCCGGAGCCGAGTCGGATGGTCGAGGTGACCGACGCGAGGTGGGCGAGCAGCACGGGCGGCGACGAGCTGGCGATGCCGGGCATGTTGTGGTGCTCGGCCACCCAGTGCCGTCGGTACCCGAGGCGCTCGGTCTCCTGGACCAGCGCGATCGAGTTGTTCAGCGCGTCGGCGGGGGTGGAACCCCGCCCGACGGGGGCGAGATCGAGGACGGAGAGGGGAAGTTCGGTGCGATTCGTGGCGTCAGGCATCCTGGGGTGCAACCGCCTGGAAGGTGTATCCGTTCCCGGACGCGACGAGAAGCCCCGAGCACGGCGGGGCGAAGTGGGTGCCGATGACCAACACGTCGGTGTCGCCGTGCTCGGCGAGGAGCCGGCGGCGGGTGGCCGACGACTGCTCCCGGTCGGTGTCGGGATCGGCGAACCAGTCGGGCTCGGCGAACTGCACCGGGTGATGGGCGAGGTCGCCGGTGATGAGCGCGTG
>DASXXX010000362.1:0-2122 GCA_036502765.1 Acidimicrobiia bacterium
TCGTCAGCGGCGCCCGCTACGCTGATCCGCATGTCGATGCAGTCCGAAGAGCTCGAGCAGGTACCGCCGGTAGGACACGTCAAGGTCGTGTACCTCGGTCCGGTGGCGCCGCACTGGGAAGTCCACGGTGTCTTCGGTGACGGTCGCATGATCGACGAATTCCGCCAGCGCGCCGTCGCCCGGCTGCAGCTGCTGCCGCCCCACGACCCGCAGTTCCGCCGCAACCGCGAGCGGGTCGCGCGTGACGCCGAGCGCGAGCACCTCATCCTCGAATGGGACCTCGGCTACGACGAAGGCAACTGACGGGCCCGATCCTCAGGCCGCGGGCCCGGGATCGGCGTCGGGATTCGGGTGCTCACCGGTCACCATGAAGCCGACCCGCTCGGCGATCGTGACCGCATGGTCGGCGATGCGTTCGTAGTGCCGACCGACCAGGGCCATCTGCACCGCGAGCAGCACCGTGCCCTCGTCGCTCCCGTCGCCCGCGAGCACGTGGCGGAACAGGCTCTTGGTGAGCTCGTCCATCGCGTCGTCCATGTCGGCCAGCGCGGCTGCCCACGACGGGTCGGCATCGGCGAACGCGTCGATCGCGACGCGTGTCTGGTTGCTCGCCTGCGTACCCATGCGGTCGATGATCCCGCGCAACTTCGGGTCGAGCTGGTGCGGATAGAGGCGACGCGTCGTCTTCGCGACGTTGACCATGAGATCGGCGCTGCGCTCGAGCTCGTGGCCGACGCGCATCACCGTCACGAGGAAACGCAGGTCGGTCGCGAGGGGCTGTTGGCGCGCGAGCAGGAGGAAGGTGCGGTCCTCGATCGTGTGCGTGAGCTCGTCGATGACGTCGTCGGCTTCGATGACGTCTTCGGCGGCGTTGAGGTCGCCGTCGAGCAGAGCCTGCGTGCCGCCCGCGATCGCTTCGGTGGTGAGTGCAGCGAGACGGATGACGTCGGTGCGCAGCTCTTCAAGGCTCTCGTGGAACGACTTGCGGGCTTCGACCGCGGCATCGCCGTCGTTCGGTGTGGTTGTGGTCACGACGCCTCCGATTGATGCGGACCAGGTGATCTTGTCGCGTGCAGCTGGCGCGGAACCGGCCTGCACCCTATGACGTAGCTGGTCTTCAGTGCCCGTTTACCTGCCCGCCACATTGAGGCAACGGCGTCGAAACCCCGCCCTCGTACTGTGACTGTCAACCGAGAGCGGCTTTCGGATCCCCCCTCCGAAAGCGGTTCCGGGATCTGGCTCTTCACGGTTGGGAGTGCGTGGCCGGCGAAGAGTCGTACGGAGAGTGCGGGGCCGGGAAATCCCCCCTTCCCGGCCCCCCGCTCTCCGAGGGGCTCGAGCTCTCCGGCCAGTGCACCACACGGGGTTCCGGTCATCGGCGGAACCTCGCGCCGCGGGAGTGCTCGCCGGTGGCGACGAAGTGCACCTGTTCCGCGATCGTCACCGCGTGGTCGCCGATGCGTTCGTAGTGACGCGCGACGAGCGCGAGCTGCACCGCGGCGTTGAGGCGCGCGTCGTCGATCGGTCCACCGCCGTCGTGCTCGAGCACGTGGCGGAACAAGCGACGTTCGAGCTCGTCGGTGGTGTCGTCCATGTCGGCGAGGGCCGCCGCCCACGACGGATCCCGGTCGACGAAGGCGTTCACCGCCACCCGGAGCTGCACGACCACCTGCCGGCTCATGCGGTCGACGAGCGGTCCGGCGGTGGCGTCGAGTCGGCCCGGGTGCAGCCGCCAGGTGGTGCGGGCGACGTTCACCATGAGGTCGGCGCTGCGCTCGAGCTCGTGGGCGATGCGCAGTGCCACCCCGACGAAACGCAGGTCGGCCGGGCACAGGCCTGCGAGGGCGATGATCCGCAGGCACTCGTCCTCGATCGCGTGGCGCAGCGAGTCGATGGCGTCGTCGTCGGCGACGACCCGGTCGGCGTGGTCGAGGTCGCCGTCGAGGATGGCTTCGGTGCCCGAGCGGATGGCGTCGAGCGTCAGCGACGCGAGGCGCACGACGTCGAGACGCACGTCGTCGACGCGCGCGCGGACCACTGGGTCCGACTGCTCGGGGACGACCTCGGACGAGACCACGATCTGATCATGGTGTGGCCCGGAGGGAGGGTCGTGTCGCTCTCC
>DASXXX010000363.1:0-8185 GCA_036502765.1 Acidimicrobiia bacterium
CGTGCAGCTTCGTTGCGGGGACTGCTCGGTACACTCTCGGCGTGGGACTCCAGGGGTTCGAGCGGAGGCTCGAGCGGCTGGTGGAGGGGACCTTCAACAAGGCCTTCCGCAGCGGACTCCAGCCCGTCGAGATCGGTCATCGCGTGACTCGCGTCCTCGACGACGGCCGCGCGCTCGGCGTCAACGGCCGGCCGGTGGCCCCCAACAACATCGGGGTGTACCTCGCCCCCGCCGACTTCGAACGCTTCAGCTCGTTCGCCGAGGCACTGGCGCGGGAGCTGGCCGAGGCCGCTCGCCAGCATGCCCGCGACGAGGGCTACCAGTTCGTGGGACCGGTGACCCTCACCCTCGTGCCCGACGACACCCTCAAGACCGGCGACTACGACGTGGTGGCCGAGATCGCCGAGGGAGCCGGGGGCCACGTCGGGTCGCTGGTCCTGCCCGACGGCCGCCGGGTCGGCCTCGGTGAGCACACCACCTCGCTCGGCCGGAACTCCGATTGCACCGTGAGCCTGGCCGACCCCCGGGCCTCGAGGCGCCACGCCGAGATCCGCCCCACCGCCGACGGCTTCGTCATCGCCGACCTCGGATCCATGAACGGCACGCTCGTCAACGGCACCGCGGTCAAGGAGCGGGTGCTGCACGACGGCGACGAGATCTCGGTGGGAGCGACGGTGTTGCGCTTCGAGGCGTCGTAGTGCCCGAGTCCGTCCTCACCATCCTCAAGTTCTGCTTCCTCGCACTCCTCTACCTGTTCCTGTTCCGGGTGGTACGGGTGGTGGTCAAGGAGATGCGCGCGCCGGCGCCGGTGCCCGACCAGCCTGCTGCACCACCGAGCGCAGCGCCCTTGCCCGCCTCGCGTCCGGCGAAGCCGGCCAAGGGCCGTGGTCCCGGACGGTTGAAGATCCTCGAACCGCCGGCGCGCCACGGCGAGACGTACGACCTCGCCCAAGAAGTCACCGTCGGTCGGGGTGGCGGGTGCGCGATCGTGCTCGCCGACGACACGTTCGTCTCGACCGTGCACGCGCGGGTGTTCCGCCGCGACGGCGCGGTCTACGTGGAGGACCTCGGCTCGCGCAACGGCACGCTGCTCAACGGCGAACCGCTCGTGCACGCGGCGCAACTCCGACGCGGCGACCACGTGCAGTTCGGGCAGACCGTGGCGGAGGCAGTCAGGTGAAGGCAGCCGGAGTGGCCGCGGTGAAGCAGGCGCCGTGAGGCTCGTCATGGGGGCCGCCACCGATGTCGGCCGGGTGCGCGACGGCAACGAGGACGCGTACCTCGTCGACGACGCGATGGGGTTGGTGGCCGTCGCCGACGGCATGGGCGGGCACCGCGCGGGTGAGGTGGCCAGTGCCACCGCGCTCGAGGCGCTGCGCGCCGCGATCACCAGCGGACGGCCGCTGCGTGAGTCGATCGAGGCAGCCAACGAGGCCGTCTTCACGAAGTCGCTGACCGACACCAGCCTGCGCGGGATGGGCACCACGCTCACTGCCGCCACGCTGGTTGCCGGTGACACGCTCCTGGTCGGCCACGTGGGCGACTCGCGCGCGTACCTCCTGCACGACGGCGAGCTGCGCCAGGTGACCGACGACCACAGCCTGGTCGAGGAGCTCGTCCGCGAGGGGCGCCTCACCGCCGAGGAGGCCGCGGTGCACCCGCAACGGTCGATCATCACGCGCGCACTCGGTGTGGACGCGGCGGTCGAGGTCGACGTGTACCCGGTGGAGCTCGTCCCCGGCGACCGCCTGTTGCTCTGCTCCGACGGGCTCACCGGGATGGTGCAACCCGACGACATCGCGGCGGCGCTGCGACGCGAGAGCGATCCCGCGCGCGCGGCGACCCAGCTGGTCGACGCCGCCAACGCGGCCGGCGGCGAGGACAACATCACCGTACTGGTGGTCGCGGTCACCGACGAGGCGCCACTGCGCGAGCTCCCCGAGGTGATCGAGCCGCTCGAGGCCACCGAGGTCACCTCCGGCTTCGACGGTGAACCGGCGCCGGAAACCGGTGCGCGCCGGCGGCGAGGGATGCGCGGCGTCGGCCGGGTGTTGCTGTGGGCGCTGCCGATCCTGCTCGTGCTCGGCATCGCGGTCGCGGCCGTCGGTTGGTACGCGCGCAAGGACTACTACGTCGGCGCGAACCAGGGTCAGGTGACTGTCTTCAAGGGCGTGCCCGGCGGCCTCGCCGGTTGGAACCCCACCATCGAGCAGCGCACGGCAGTCGACGTCGACGACCTCCGCCCAGCCGCGCAGGCCCAGGTGCGCGAGCACCAGACGTTCTCGTCGCGCGCCGCCGCGGCCGCGTTCGTCACCCGGCTCAAGGGCCAGACCACCACGACGACCACGACCAGCACGACGACCACCACGACCGCGCCGCCAACCACCACCGCGCCGCCGACGACGCTGGCGCCGGCGCCCGCCGCATGAAGTCACCGACAGCCCGGCGCCGGCGGAGCCGCGAACTCGGCCTCGGGCTCCTCGCCGTCGTCGTGACCGCAGCCGGCTACGTGCTGCTGCTCCTCGCCGACAAACCGAACATCCCCGCCGACCTCTGGGTGTTCCTGCTCGCGGTGCTCGGCCTCTACGTGGTCGCGCACCTCGCAGTCCGGCGGTTCGCGCCCCGCTCCGAACCGACGCTGCTGCCGCTGGCGTTCCTGCTCAACGGGATCGGGTACTTCACCATCTCGCGCCTCGACCGCGACCTCGCGCGCGTGCAGGCGGTGTGGACCGCGGTCGGCATCGCTGCGTTCGTGCTCACCCTCGTGGTCGTGCGCAACATCCGCACGCTCGAGCGGTACAAGTACACGTTCCTCCTCCTCGGCATCGCAGCGCTGCTGCTCCCGTCGCTGCCGGGGCTCGGTCAGGAGATCAACGGCGCGCGCCTCTGGGTGCGCGTCGGACCGGTGAACTTCCAACCCGGCGAGGCGGCCAAGGTGCTGCTCGTCGTGTTCTTCGCCGCGTACCTCGTCGACAAGCGCGAGTTGCTCGCGACCGGCACGCGCCACATCGGCCGGCTCCGGGTCCCCGACCCGAAGCACCTCGGTCCGCTCCTGCTCGCGTGGGCCTTCTCGATTCTCGTGATGGTGCGCGAGAAGGACCTCGGGTCGTCGCTGCTCTTCTTCGCGGTGTTCGCGGCGATGCTCTACATCGCCACCGACCGCGCGTCGTACCTCTTCGTCGCGCTGGCGATGTTCCTCGCCGGCGCGTACGTGGCGTACCAGCTGTTCGGCCACGTGCAGGACCGCGTGAGCTCGTGGATCGACCCGTGGTCGGTGTCGCAGGGCAAGGGCTACCAACTCGTGCAGTCGCTGTTCGCGCTCGGCTCGGGGGGCTTCGCCGGCACCGGGCTCGGACTGGGCAGTCCACAGAAGATCCCGAACGCGTCGACCGACTTCGTGATGTCCGCGATCGGCGAGGAGCTGGGGCTGCTCGGCACCATCGCCGTCTGCATGATGTTCCTGCTGCTCGTCGGTAGCGGGTTCCGCATCGCCATCCAGGCCGAGCGCCCCTTCTCCAAGCTCTTCGCGGCCGGCCTCACCACGATCATCGGCGTGCAGACGTTCGTGATCGTCGGTGGCGTCATCCGCGTGATCCCGCTGACCGGCGTGACGCTGCCGTTCGTCTCGTACGGCGGGTCGTCGCTGATCGCCAACTTCGTGATCATCGCGTTGTTGTTGCGCATCTCCGACGAGACCGTCGCGCGCGCGGAGGCGCCCCGCGCGGTCGCGACCGCGCGCACCGCGGTGGGCGGACTCGGCGGAGGAGGCGGACCCGGCGGACGAGGTGCACAGGGCGGTGATGCCGTCGGTGCCACGCCGCCGGCGCGCCGGTGAACCGGCCGATCCGCCGTGTGGGCTACGCGGTGACTGTCCTGATCCTGCTCCTGGTCGCGCAACTCACCTACCTGCAGGTGGTCGACGCCGACAACCTCGCCCACGACACGCGCAACGTGCGGAGCCAGCTCAAGGACTTCAACCGCCCCCGCGGCAAGATCCTCACCGCCGACGGGCAGATCGTCGCGCAGTCGGTACCCAGCACCAAGGACCCCGACTACAAGTACCTGCGCCAGTACCCGCAGGCGGGCCTGTTCGCCCACGTCGCCGGATACCAGTCCTTCATCAACCTCGTGGGCAGCAGCGGCGTCGAGGAGTCGTACAACGACGTGCTCACCGGCCAGGACAACACCCTGCGGCTCGACAACCTCGGCAACGCGCTCAGCGGGAAGGCGGACACGAACGACGTGGTGCTCTCGCTCACCGAGTCTGCCCAACAGACCGCGGTGGACGCGCTCCACGGCCAGCGCGGTTCGGTGGTCGCGCTCGACGTGCAGACCGGCGCGATCGTGGCGATGTACTCGAACCCCACGTTCGATCCCAACGCGCTGTCCGTGCACAGCACGCAGTTCGTGCAAGGTGCGTTCAACCAGATCAACAGCGGCGACAAGGCCGCGCTGCAGCGCGCGTACCGGGAGCTCTACCCGCCGGGATCGACGTTCAAGGTGGTCACGAGCAAGTCGGCGATCGAGCTCGGCCAGGCCACGCCCGACTCGCCCTCGTTCGCCTTCACCGACAGCTTCCAGATTCCCGGCGTGACCGACCCGCTCTTCAACTTCGGGCACGAGGTCTGCGGCGGCACGCTGGAAGAGAGTCTCATCGTGTCGTGCAACGCCACCTTCGCGAAGCTCGGCTACGACATGGGCGACGCGTTCGCGCCCGCGATGGACGAGTGCGGGATCGACAGCACGCCGCCCATCGATCTCGACCCACCCGCCGTCGAGAGTCTCGGTCCACGAGTCGGCGCTGAGAAGCCCCGCTTCGCCCTCGCTGGCATCGGGCAAGGCGACGTGTTCACGTCGCCGCTCCAGATGGCGCTGATCGCCGAGGGCATCGCCAACGGTGGCGTGATCAAAGAGCCTCACGTGGTGAAGGAAGTGCACAACAGCACAGGCAAGGTCGTGAAGACGATTCAGCCGAAGGACTGGATGACCTGCATGCAGCCGACGACCGCGGCCGCGCTCAAGAACATGATGGTCGACGTCGTGAACAACGGCACCGGCATCAACGCGTCACTCGCCGACCAGGGCATCGAGGTGGCGGGCAAGACGGGCACCGCGGAGACCGCCGACAACGAGCTCCCGCACGCGTGGTTCATCGCGTTCGCGCCCGCGAGCGCGCCGCGCTACGCAGTCGCAGTGATCATCGAGCACGGCGGCAGCTCGCAGAGCGAGACCACCGGCGGTGAGGTCGCGGCGCCGATCGCCAAGCAGATGCTCCAGAACCTGTTGGCCAACAACCCATGACTAGCCTCTCGTGACCATGCCGCCCGCCACCCGCGTCTTCGCGAATCGCTACGAGCTGGGCGAAGAAATCGGCCGCGGCGGCATGGCCGACGTCTTCCTCGCGCACGACCGCCTGCTCGACCGGCGCGTCGCGGTGAAGGTGCTGCTGCCCGAGTTCGCGTCGGACGCGACCAACGTCGAGCGGTTCCGTCGTGAAGCGCAGGCCGCTGCGGGACTCAACCACCCGCACGTCGTCTCGGTCTACGACTGGGGCGAGGAAGACGACACCTCCTTCATCGTGATGGAGTACGTCCCCGGGCAGACGCTGCGCGAGATCCTCCAGTCGTACGGCCGCCTCGCCCCGATGGACGCGGCGCGCATCGCCGCCGAGATCGCCGACGCTCTGTCGTTCGCGCATGCGCACGGAGTCGTGCACCGCGACGTGAAGCCCGCCAACGTGCTCATCACACCGCAGGGTCAGGTGAAGGTCACCGACTTCGGCATCGCGCGCGCGGAGACGAGCGAGCCCCTCACCAAGACCGGCGCGGTGCTCGGCACCGCGACGTACTTCTCGCCCGAACAGGCGCAGGGCTTCGCGCTCGACGGGCGCTCCGACGTGTACGCGCTCGGGGTCGTCCTCTACGAGATGCTCACCGGGGTCGCGCCGTTCACCGCGAGCAGCCCGGTGTCGATCGCGTACAAGCACGTGCGCGAGACGCCGGCGCCACCGTCGTCGCTCGTCCCCGAGCTCGCGGGGGCGATGGACCACATCGTGCTCACCGCTATGGCGAAGGACGTCGACGAGCGCTATCCGTCGGCCCAGGACTTCCGCGCCGACCTGCTCCGCTTCGGACGCGGCCGGCCGCTCGGGGGCGCACCGACCACGGCGATGACCGCGCCCGCTCCCGCGTCGGTGCACGTGGCCGCGCCGGTCGCCGCCGCGGCAGTCGCCACGGCCCCCACCGCGGCGCCGCGGCGCAGGCGCGGCCGGTGGGGCCCGGCCATCGTGATCGGCATCGCGCTCGCGTTGCTCCTCGGGCTCATCGTGTTCCTCCTCGCCAACTCGGACTTCGGCGACGACGGCGGCTCGGTCGCGAAGATCGACGTCCCCAGCGCCGTCGGCGTCCCCTACGCGCAGGCCGAGGCCACACTCACGTCGCTCGGCTTCACCGTCGCCCGCCAGGATGTCGACGAGCCCACGCAGGCGCCGGATCTCGTGCTCGCGCAGGACCCCGAGAGCGGGCGCAAGATCCCCAAGGGCGGGCTCATCACGCTGCGGGTGAGCAGTCCCAGCATCGCCATGCCCAACGTGGTCGGCCAGGCCAGAGGTCAAGCCGCGCAGACCCTCGCGGCACGGAACCTCACCGCCAACTTCGTGGAGGAGGACAGCGACCAGGCTCCGGGCACGGTGTTGCGCACCGATCCGGCAGCCGGGAGCGCAGTGAGCAAGCTGCCCCAGGGCGGGCGGCCCACGGTGACGGTCGTGGTCGCACGCGAACCGCTGGTGCCGGTGCCCGACGTGACCACCCTCGATCCCCCGGCCGCGCTCGCGTTGCTCAGCCAGGCCGGCTTCCAGGCCACCCAGGTCGATCAGCCGGACGACACCGTCCCGGCGGGCAAGGTGATCGGCACAGATCCGGCCGTCGGCACCCCCTTGGCGAAGGGGACCGCAGTGAAGCTGCTCGTGTCGAGCGGCCCCGCACTCACGCCGATGCCCAGCGTCGTGGGCTCGCCGCGGGCCACGGCCGAAGCACTCCTCAACCAGATGCTCGGGTTCGGTGTGCAGGTGAGCCTCGTGAACGCGGGCCCGACGAAGAAGGGCATCGTCGTCTCACAGTCGCCGGCCGCGGGTACTCCGCTGCCGAAGGGCGCGACCGTCGCGATCTCCGTGGGGATGTGACCCTCGCCTCCTGGTACGGAGAGCACGGACGCCACGATCTGCCGTGGCGCCTGACGCGTGACCGGTGGGCGATCCTCGTGTCGGAGGTGATGCTCCACCAGACCCAGGTGCCGCGGGTCGCCGCGGTGTACGGCGAGTTCCTCACCCGCTTCCCCACCCCGAACGCGATGGCCGACGCAGGACCGGCGGCGGTGATCGGCGCGTGGGGTCGCCTGGGATATCCGCGCCGGGCGCGGCGGCTGTACGACAGCGCGGTGACGGTGCGCGACCACGGCTGGCCCGACGACCTCACGACCCTGCCCGGCGTCGGTCGCTACACGGCGGCGGCGATCCTCGCCCAGGCCGACGACGCCGACGTGCCCGCGGTCGAGGTGAACATCCTGCGCGTCGCCGAGCGGGTGAGTGGGGAGCGGCTCTCAGCGCGCGCGGCAGAAGACGCGACGGTCCGCATCGGCCGTCCGTTGCGCGGACGCGACCGGCTCCTCGCGCTCATGGACGTGGGTGCGCTGCTCTGCCGGCCCCGTGATCCCGGCTGCGGCGACTGCCCGATGCGACGCCGCTGCGCGACGCGTGGCGCGCTCCCCGACGAGACCCGTCACCGGCAGGCGCCGTTCGCCGGGAGCTTCCGGCAACGCCGCGGCGAGGTGATGGCGCGGCTCCGGGCCAGCTCGGCACCGGCGCGCGACCTCGATGCCGAGGCGCTGGCGTCGTTGGTGGACGACGGCCTGGCCGTCGTGCGGCGGGGCCGGGCCGGGCTGCCCTGATCTCAGGTGCGGACGACGCCGAGGAAGTTGCCGAGGAGGGTGTGGCCGGCCTCGGTGAGGATCGACTCGGGGTGGAACTGCACCCCTTCGATCGGCAGCTCCTTGTGCCGCAGGCCCATCACCAGGCCGTCGTCGGACTCGGCGCTGATCTCGAGGACGTCGGGCACGGTGTCGCGCGCCACCACCAACGAGTGGTAGCGGGTGGCGGTGAAGGGTGACGGCAGCCCGGTGAACACGCCGC
>DASXXX010000364.1:0-3426 GCA_036502765.1 Acidimicrobiia bacterium
GGCGGGCTCGATCATGCTGCGGGCCTGGTGCACGTCGCCGAGGGTGACGTTGCGCGCCTGCAGCACCAGCGCGGCGGTGCGGGCTGTCATCTTCTCGCTGGGCTGGTGCGCCACCACGCCGCCGAGCACGCCGCGCACGACGGTGATGAGGCCTTCGGCCTCGAGGATCCGCAGCGCCTCGCGCAGCGACGGGCGCGACACCCCGAAGCGCTCGACGAGGTCGGGTTCGCGGCCCAGCGACTCGCCCTCTTCGAGCTGACCGCTCACGATCAGCGAGCGCAACTCGTCGGCGATCTGCTCCGGCTTCTCCCGCGATCGGGTGGACCTGGCTGTGGGCACGTCGCCTCCGTCTGCCACCGTCTCCCGACCGCCGCACGGGCCGGGCCGCCACGGTACCCGCCTCTCGACAGGTGGCCGCGGTGGTCGAAACGTTATAACGTTTGTCCCGCCCGCGACGCGCCGTAGGGGATGGGGAGAGGACGCCATGGAGCTCGGATACCGCGCCGTCGACGCCGACAACCACTACTACGAGACCCTCGACGCGTGCACCCGGCACCTCCCGAAGGAGTTCCGCCAGCGGGGCGTGCAGGTGGTGCAGCAGGGCACGCACTCGCTCCTCCTCGTGGGCGGGAAGCTGTTCAAGTTCATCCCCAACCCCACCTTCGACCCGATCATCGTCGCCGGGTGCATGGATGTGATGTTCCGTGGCCAGATCCCCGACGGGGTCGACCCGCGTTCGCTCATGAAGCTCGAGCCGCTGCGCGCCGAGTACCAGAATCGCGACGCGCGGCTCGCGGTGATGGACGAGCAGGGGCTCGAGGCCGTGGTGATGTTCCCGACCCTCGCGGTCGGGATCGAGCAGGTGCTGCGCGACGACATCGAAGCGACCCACGCGGTGCTCCACGCGTTCAACCAGTGGCTCGACGAGGACTGGGGCTTCTCCCACCAGGACCGCATCTACGGCGTGCCGATGCTCTCCCTCGCCGACCCCGACGCCGCCATCGCCGAGCTCGAGTGGGTGCTCGACCACGGCGCCCGCATGGTGCACCTGCGGCCCGCGCCGGTGCCCACCGCCAACGGCAAGGGCCGTTCGTTCGGGCATGCCGACCACGACCCGGTCTGGGCGCGCCTGGCCGAGGCTGACGTGCCGGTCGCGTTCCACCTCGGTGACAGCGGCTACGAGATGTTCGCGGGTGCGTGGGGCGCGCGCGACTGGTTCGAACCGTTCCGCGGCGGCGTCGACGTGTTGAGCAAGCTCGTCGTTTCCGACCGGCCGATCCACGACACCATCGGCAGCATGGTGGTCGACGGCGTGTTCGACCGGCACCCCACGCTGCGCACCGCGAGCATCGAGAACGGCTCCGACTGGGTCGCCCTGCTCGTGAAGCGACTGCTGAAGCAGGCGAACCAGACGCCGTGGGTGTTCCCCGAGAGCCCGCTCGACACGATGCGCGAGCACGTGTCGGTCACGCCGTACTACGAGGAGGACATGCGCAAGCTGGCCGACCTCATCGGCGTCGACAAGGTGCTCTTCGGCTCCGACTGGCCGCACGGCGAGGCGTTGGCCAACCCGCTCGACTTCGTCAAGGAGCTCCACGCGTTGTCCGACGACGAGATCCGCCTCGTGATGCGCGACAACGCCCTGGCCCTGCTCGGGCCCTCGGCGTGACCGCGACCACCGCGCGGCACGACCACTGAACCCAGGGGAGGACGAGAGATGCCAGTCGTCGCACGCGCGCACGACCTGTTGGTGAACACCGACATGGGCGACATGAAGCAGCCCGAGTGGATGGTCCGGGTCAAGGAGGACTACTTCAAGGCCGGGCAGTCGATGTTCGAGAGCCGTGAGATCAACGAGCTGCTCGACGAGATGGACGAGATGGGCGTCGAGCGCTCCGTGCTCATGACGAACATGGGCCGCTCCTCGGAGCGGGTGCTGTCGTTCGTCGAACAGCGGCCCGACCGGTTCAACCTCGGACTCGGGGGTCACAACCTCCTGCGCCCGATGGAGAACCTGCGCAACCTCGAGTCGTTCGTCGCGAACCACCCGGTGGCGTACACGGTGATCGGACCGAGCTTCTGGGGCGACGGCATGTACCCGCCCAGCGACGCGGTCTACTACCCGCTCTACACCAAGTGCTGCGAGCTCGACCTGCCGCTGTTCCTGAACACCGGCCTGCCCGGTCCGCCGATCCCTGGCGAGGTGCAGAACCCCATCCACCTCGACCGCGTGTGCGTGCGCTTCCCCGAGCTGCGCCTGGCCATGATGCACGGGGCCGACCCGTGGTGGGACGTCGCCATCCGCCTGATGATCAAGTACGCCAACCTCCGGCTGGTGACGTCGGCCTGGGCGCCTCGACACCTCCCCGAGTCGTTGCTCCACTTCATGCGCACGCGGGGCAAGACGCGGGTGATGTTCGCGTCCGACTCGCCGGTCCTGTCGATCCGGCGGACGGTGAAAGAGGCGTCGGAGCTCGACCTCCCGCCCGAGGTGCTCGACAACTACCTCTACCAGAACGCCCAGGACTTCCTGTTCACCCGCTGACGCGGCGAACCGACCATCGGAGCAACCAGGTCATGGTGGAGACGACCGAATTGGAGACAGGCGAACACGATCCGCGGGTGCACTGCGAACGCGATCCCGACACGCACGTGGCGCGGATCACGATCGACAACCCCGAGCGGCGCAACGCGTACGACCCACCGATGCGCCGGGCCATGCGCGCGCACCTCGACGAGCTCGCCACCGACGACGACATCAAGGTGGTCGTGCTGCGCGGCGCGGAAGGCGTGTTCAGCACCGGCGCCGACATGGCCAACTCGTACGCGTGGTACGGCGACGACCCCAAGAGCCGGCGACCGAGCCAACGCCGCCGCCTCGGCGTCGACCGCGAGAGTTTTTCGTTCTACCACGAGCTCATGGCGTACCCGAAGGTCACGGTGGCGCAGGTCGAGACGTACGCGCTCGGTGGCGGGTTCGAGATCGCGCTCATGGCCGACCTGTCGGTCGTCGCGCGCGACGCCAAGCTCGGGATGCCCGGCGCCCGCCTGCTCGGTCCCGCCCTCGGCAACCTGCACCTCTTCTTCCACCGGCTCGGCCCGGTGCTGACCCGCCGGCTCCTCCTCACCGGCGACACCATCACCGGGGCCGAGGTCGAGCACCTCGGCGTGTTCACCGAGGTGTGCGATGCCGACGACGTCCCCGCGCGCGCGGAGCGGTGGGCCGCGAAGGCGGCGCGCATGCCCGCCGACGGCATCGCCATCGCCAAGACGAGCTTCGCGCTCGTCGAGCAGAGCACGGCCTTCGTGGGCGAGGAGGCCAGCGGGTTCCTCGTGCACGCCTTCGCCACCAACCTCCGCTTCGAGGACGACGAGTTCAACTTCGTGAAGACGCGGGCGAAGGTGGGCACGAGCGAGGCGTTCAAG
>DASXXX010000365.1:0-2840 GCA_036502765.1 Acidimicrobiia bacterium
TCCCGGATCGGTCGACGCGTACAATCCCAAGGTCGTTCGGGCGTCGGCTGGTGCGATCTTCGGGATCCCGGTGGTCGACGCGGAGTCGGAAGGGTGGACTGCGGTGGAGGCGCTCGATGCGCTCGGTGAGCTCGGTCGGCACCGGCTGGGAGCCACCGCCTCACGGGGCATGCCGCACACCGAGGTCGACTTCACCCGCGCGAGCGCGATCGTGCTCGGCAACGAGGCGCACGGCATCGATGCCGCCGTCGATGCCCGCCTCGACGGTCACGTCCAGATCACGATGGCCGGTCCCGCCGAATCGTTGAACGTGGCCATGGCCGGCACCGTCCTCTGCTTCGAGTCGGCGCGGCAGCGTTCGGGGAGCAGCACGTGAGCACGCTGCTGCCCGACGGGTATCTCGACGACGCGGCCGTCGCCATCGCCGCCGCGGTCGACGAGACCGAGCTCGCCGCCCTCAAGCGCGCGTTCGCGGGCCCGGGGTCGGCGGTGTCGGAGCTCAAGAGCTCGATCAAGTCGCTCGACCCGGCCGACAAGCCGGTCGCCGGCAAGCTGGTGGCCGAGACCAACGGCCGGATCGACGAGCTGGTCGAGGCGCGGCGTGCGGAGCTCGCCGCAGTCGAGACCGCGCAGGCGGGCGAGCGCGACCGCATCGACCTCACCCTCGGTGGGCACGGCCGCGAGCGTGGTCACCTCCACCTCGTCACCCAGGTGCAGCGCGAGCTCGAGGACATCTTCGTGGGCATGGGCTACCGCGTGGTGCAGGGCCCCGAGGTCGAGGACGACTGGCACAACTTCGAGGCCCTCAACATGGTGCCCGGCCACCCGGCCCGCTCGATGCAGGACACGCTCTACGTCGAGCTGGGCGATCCCGAGCAGGTGATGCTGCGCACGCACACGTCGCCGGTGCAGATCCGCACCATGGAGACGCAGAAGCCGCCCATCTTCGTGGTCGCGCCCGGTCGCACCTACCGCAACGAGACCCTCGACGCGCGCCACTCGCCGGTGTTCCACCAGATCGAGGCGCTCGCCGTCGACCGCGGCATCACCCTCGCCGACCTGTTCGGCACCATCGAGACGTTCGTGCGCCGACTCTTCGACGACGACCGCATCCGCACGCGCTTCCGTCCCGACTTCTTCCCGTACACGGAACCGTCGGCCGAGCTCGCGGTGAGCTGCATCTTCTGCGACGGCGCCGGCTGTCGGGTGTGCTCGCAGTCGGGCTGGATCGAGCTCGGCGGCTGCGGCATGGTCGACCCCAACGTGCTGCGCGGCGTGGGCATCGACCCCGAGGTGCACACCGGCTTCGCGTTCGGCTTCGGCCTCGAACGCATCGCGATGATCCGCTACGGGATCGACGAGATCAGAACGTTCTTCGACGGCGACGTGCGCTTCCTGGCGCAGTACTGAGGCACCCCGATGCGCGCACCGCTGTCCTGGATCCGCGACTTCACGCCCGGCATCGACCGCGCGCCTGTCGCCGACCTGGTCTCCGCGCTCAACCAGCTCGGCCTCGAGGTCGAGGGCGTCGAACAACCGGGTGAGGAGATCACCGGGGTCATCGCGGCGCGGGTCCTGAACGTCGAGAAGCACCCGAACGCCGACAAGCTCTCGCTGGTCGACGTGACGATCGGCGACACCGAGACCCGCGTCGTGTGCGGCGCGCCCAACGTGGTCGCAGGCATGGTCGTGCCGTACGCGCCCTCCGGCGCCACCCTCCCCGGAGGCTTCACGCTCGAACGCCGCAAGATCCGCGGCGAGGTGAGCGACGGCATGCTGTGCTCGGCCAAGGAGCTCGGCCTCGGCGACGACCACTCCGGCATCCTCGGTCTCGACCCCGGAACCGAACTGGGACAGGACGTGCGCGAGGTGCTCGGCCTCGACGACGTCATCTTCGACCTCGCGATCACACCCAACCGCCCCGACGCGATGTGCATCGTCGGCGTCGCCCGCGAGCTCGCCGCGCACTTCTCGCTCGACTTCGTGCTGCCCGAACCGTCGGCGCCCGCCGACGTATCCGTCCGCAGCGACATCACGGTCGTGATCGAGGACGATGCCCGCTGCCCGCGGTACCTGGGGCGCGTGGCGCGCGTGACGATGGGGGCATCACCCGCGTGGATGGCGCAGCGGCTGGTGAAGGCGGGGATGCGGCCGATCAGCAATGTCGTCGACGTCACCAACTACGTGCTGCTCGAGCGCAACCAGCCGTTGCACGCGTTCGACCTCTCGCGCCTCGCAGGTCGCGGGATCGTCGTGCGCACCGCGAACGAGGGCGAGACCATCACCACGCTGGACGGTGTGGTGCGCACGCTCACCGGCGACGACCTCCTCATCTGCGACGCCGAGCGCACGCCCCAGGCCATCGCCGGGATCATGGGGGGCTCGACGTCGGAGGTGTCCGACGGCACCACCGAGATCCTGCTCGAGTCGGCGTACTTCGAACGCATGGGCATCGCCCTCACGTCGAAGCGGTGCAAGCTGCGCAGCGAGTCGAGCGCCCGCTTCGAGCGCGGCATCGACCCAGATGCCATCGCCGCGAATGCGGAGCGCGCGATGCAGCTGTTGGTCGAGGTGGCCGGCGCGCAGGTCGCAGCCGACGCGGTCGACGTGTACCCGGCACCGGTCGAGCGGGCGCGCATTCCGCTCCGGCCGAGCCGGGTCAACGCGGTCCTCGGGACGGACCTCGACGCCGAGGACGTGTGGGCCGCGCTCGCGCCACTCGGCATCGAGCTCGACGACTCCCCGGTCGCCGAAGCAGCGGCGAAGAACACCGACGGCGAGCTGGTCGTCGCGCTTGCTCCCACCTTCCGCCCCGACCTCGACCGTGAGATCGACCTGGT
>DASXXX010000366.1:0-4795 GCA_036502765.1 Acidimicrobiia bacterium
TTCCTCTTCTCCGACACCGTGCGCGCCAACATCGCGTTCGGCCGTCCCGACGCCACCGACGCCGAGGTCGAACGCGCCGCGCGCGTCGCCGGTGCGCACCAGTTCGTCACCGAGCTCCCGCACGGGTACGACACCGTCGTCGGCGAACGCGGGCTCACGCTCTCCGGCGGTCAGCGCCAGCGCATCTCGATCGCGCGCGCCGTGATCACCGACCCGCGGATCCTGGTGCTCGATGACGCCACGTCGTCGGTCGACGCGCGCACGGAGGAGCAGATCCACGCCACGTTGCGCGAGATCATGGTCGACCGCACCACCGTGCTCATCGCCCACCGGCGCTCGACGCTGCGCCTCGCCGAACGGATCGTGCTCGTGGCCGACGGCCGCGCCATGGAGAGCGGCACCCACGAGGAGCTGCTGGTGTCGTCGGCGCGCTACCGGGCGCTGCTCCAGGGTCCGGGCGACGACCTCGACACCGCCACGAGCGCCGATGGCGTCGAGCTGATCGACACGACTGTCGACGCTGACCTCGCCGCCACCCTCGAAGAAGTGGGGACGGTCGACGGCGTCACCGCTGCGCTCTGGGACCGGAGCGAGCAGAGCGAAGCGGTGCGTGCCTTCGTGGCCCCTGCGGGCCCGGCCGTGGCCCGCAGCGGCATGGGCGGCAGCGGCGCGTCGGCGCGCGGCGTGAGCGGGGGCCTCGCGCTCGCACCCACGCCCGAGTTGCTCGCCCAGGTCGACGCGCTCCCTCCCGCCGACGACGACCCCGAGGTCGACGTCGTCGCCGAGGCCGCCGCCAGCGAGGGGTTCCGGCTCCGCACGTTCCTGCGCCCCTACCGTCGTCCGCTCGTCGTGGGCTTCTCCCTGATCGTGGTGGACACCCTGCTCACGCTGGCCGGTCCGTTCCTCGTGCAGCAAGGGCTCAACGAAGGCGTGCAGCAGCACGCCACCGGCGCGCTGTGGGCGGCGTCGGCACTGTTCCTCGGCACGGCCTTGATCGACTGGTTCGTCACCTGGGCCTACACCCGGTACACCGGCCGCACCGCGGAACGCCTGCTGTTCGCGTTGCGCATCCGGATCTTCTCGCACCTGCAGCGGCTCGCACTCGACTTCTACGACCGTGAGTTGTCGGGTCGGATCATGACCCGCATGACCACCGACGTCGACGCGTTCGCGCAGCTGCTGCAGACCGGTCTCATCACCGCGCTCGTGAACGTCATGAGCTTCGTCGGTGTGCTCGTGGTGCTCAGCCTCATCAGCTGGCCCTTGACCCTCGGGGTGCTCGTGCTGGTGCCGCCCCTCGTGATCGCGACGATCTGGTTCGGTAGCCGTTCGGCGAAGGCCTACGCGCACGCGCGTGAGACCATCTCCACCGTCAACGCCGAGTTCCAGGAGAGCATCTCGGGCGTGCGCGAATCGCAGGCGTACGTGCAGGAGGGCCGCGCCGTCGACTCGTTCCAGACGACGGCACGGCGCTACCTCGATGCGCGGCTGCGCACCCAGGTGCTGCAGGCGATCTACTTCCCGTTCATCCTCTTCCTCGCCACCTGCGGCGACGCGATCGTGCTCGGCCTCGGCAGCACGCTCGTGCACGACGGGACCATCGCCGCGGGCACCGTGATCGCGTTCCTCCTGTACCTCGATCAGTTCTTCGCACCCGTCCAGCAGCTGTCGCAGGTCTTCGACCAATGGCAGCAGGCGGTGGCGTCGATGACCAAGATCAACGAGCTGATGCACACGGAGCTGGCCACGCCCGACGCGCTCGACCCGGTGGTGCCGAGTGAGATACACGGTGACGTGCGCTTCGACGACGTGCACTTCTCCTATCCCGCCACCGGGCGCGAGACCCTGCACGGCATCGACCTCCATGTGCGCGCGGGCGAGACGGTCGCGCTCGTGGGAGAGACCGGCGCGGGCAAGTCGACCCTGGTGAAGTTGGTGGCGCGCTTCTACGACACCGACTCCGGCGACGTGCTGATCGACGGTGTGCCGGTGCGCGATCTCGACCTGCGCGCCTACCGACGTCGACTCGGGTACGTGCCGCAGGAGGCGTTCCTCTTCTCGGGCACCGTGCGCGACAACATCGCCTACGGCCGGCCCGACGCCACCGACGCCGAGGTCGAGCAGGCCGCGCGCGCAGTGGGGGCCCACGAGTTCATCGCCGGGTTGCGCGGTGGGTACCTGCACCCGGTCACCGAGCGCGGCCGCTCGCTGTCGGCCGGTCAGCGCCAGCTGCTCTGCCTGGCGCGCGCGCTGCTCGTCGATCCCGCGATCCTGCTGCTCGACGAGGCCACCGCGAACCTCGATCTGAGCACCGAGGCCCGGGTGCAACGCGCCATGGGCGTCATCTCACGCGACCGCACCACGCTCCTGATCGCGCACCGCTTGCAGACCGCTCGCACGGCCGATCGCATCGTGGTGGTCGACGACGGTCGCGTCGTCGAGTCGGGCACGCACGACGAGCTGGTCGCGCTCGGCGGTTCCTACTCCGAGCTCTGGAACCGCAACTTCGACGCCTCGATCTCGGCGTAGGCGGCGTCGCGGCCCTCGTAGCCGCGGGTGATCGAGTTCTTCTCCGGCTCGAGCATCTTGTAGACGTCGAAGAAGTGCTCGATCTCGTCGAGCAGCCGCTTCGGCAGGTCGGCGATGTCGAGGACCGCGTCGTAGTTCGGATCGTGCGACGGCACGCAGAGGATCTTGGCGTCGGGGCCCTTCTCGTCCTCCATCCAGAACACGCCGACGCCGCGCACCTCGACCCAGCAGCCGGGGAACGTGGGGTCCTCGAGCAGGACGAGCACGTCGAGCGGATCGCCGTCGAGCGCGAGCGTGTCGGGCACGAACCCGTAGTCGGACGGGTACACCGTCGCCGAGAAGAGTCGACGGTCGAGTCGGATGACGTGCTGGTCGTGGTCGTACTCGTACTTGTTGCGGCTGCCGCGCGGGATCTCGATGACGACGTCGAACGGAGCCCCCGGAGTCAGCGGGGGCGTGGGCGCGGGAGTCATGCCGCTGATCCTGCCACGCGCGCGTCGGCGCCGTAGCAGGGGATGGCCGGGTTCCCGTGGACGACCGGTTCGACGTAGACCGCGCGCCGGATGGTGAAGAACGCGAGGACGCCACCGACGGCGGCGAGCGCGGCGGCGATGTACATCGCGCGCGCGAAACCGGCATCGAGGTCGAGGCCCTGGGCGGCGGTCAGCCCGGCGGCGGCCGGGAGCACCGCGACCGCGAGCAGTCCGGCGATGCGGGCGACCGAGTTGTTGATCGCCGACGCGATGCCCGCGTGGGCGTCGTCGACCGCGCCGAGCACGGTGGCGGTGAGGGGTGCCACCGTGAGCGAGAGCCCGAGTCCGAGCACGAGCAGGGCGGGGAACACCGTCGCCCAGTAGGTGGTGCCCGGATCGACCCGCCCGAGCAGCGCCATGCCGACCGCCACCACCAGGGGGCCGATGGTCATGGGCCACCGCGGCCCGATCCGTTGTGCGAGCGCGCCGGCGCGGGCCGAGAACAGCAGCATGCACACGGTGATCGGCAGCAGCGACGCGCCGGCCTCGAGCGCGGAGTACCCGAGGTCGGTCTGCAGGTGCACCACCAGCAGGAAGGTCACGGTCCCGATCGCGGCGTACACCGCGAACGTCACCGCGTTGGCGCCCGAGAACTGCTGCGACTTGAAGACGCCGAGCGGCACCATCGGGTTCGCGATGCGCGACTCGACCAGGAGGAACGCGACCAGTGCGACGACACCGATGACCCCGACCGTCACCGCGGTCACGGTCCAGCCGTCGCCAGGACCTTCGATCAACGCGTACACGACACCGGCGAGCCCGACGGTGAGCAACACGCTCCCGACGAAGTCGAGGTGTGCACCCGCGTGCTCGTCGCGCGACTCGGGCACGTGGCGCATCGCGATCGCGATCGCGATCGCCGACAGCGGCAGGTTGATCACGAACACCCACCGCCACGACACGGAGTCGATGAGGTAACCACCGAGGAACGGGCCGATCGCGGTGGCGATCCCACCGAGGCCCGACCACGCCCCGATGGCGCGGCCGCGGTCTTCGACGTCGAACGACGCCGACACCATCGCCAGGCTGTTGGGCACCAGCAGCGCGGCAGCGACTCCTTGCGCGCAGCGCGCTGCGATCAGCGTGCCGGTGTCGGGCGCGATGGCGCAGAGCAGCGACGTCGCCGCGAAGCCGACGAGCCCGATCACGAACACCTTCCGGCGGCCGTACCGGTCGCCGAGCGAACCACCGAGCACGAGCAGCGACCCGAGCGTGAGCAGGTACCCGGTGAGCACCCACTGGAGATCACCGAGGTTCGCGTGCAGATCGCGGGAGATCGCCGGCAGCGCGGCGTTCACGACGGTGCCGTCGAGGAACGCGACGCCGGAGCCGAGCACCGCGGCCGCGACGACCCATCGGCCCTTGGCCGTGCCCATCCTCAGATCGGGGGGACCAGCAGGGCGAGAAGCCATGCGAGCAGTGAAGCACGCGCCTGGCAGAATCAGTTCATGGCCAGCACACCAGCCGATTCTTCGAACGCGGCACGCACGTTGAGCGAGAAGGTGTGGGACCACCACGTCGTCCATCAGGTCGAAGGTGAGCCCGACCTCCTCTACATCGATCTCCACCTGGTCCACGAGGTCACGTCGCCACAGGCGTTCGACGGCCTGCGCCTGGCCGGGCGCCCGGTGCGCCGGCCCGACCTCACCGTGGCCACGATGGACCACAACGTCCCGACCGAGAACATCCACCTGCCGGTCGCCGATCCGATCTCGCGCAAGCAGATGGAGGTG
>DASXXX010000367.1:0-10108 GCA_036502765.1 Acidimicrobiia bacterium
GCCGGACCTCGTCGTCCTTGGTGAGCAGCGGGTACTGGCCGATGTCGGTCAGATAGAGCCGGACGAGATCTTCTTCGTCGCGCTCGACACGCTCCTTCGCCACCCAGTGACCCCTTGGCTCGTCGACACCAGACCCGGAGACCTGGTGGCGGGCTGGACCACGCACGGAGGGGGTGCGTGCATGCAGTCCACGAATGTTGCTGCTGTTGCGGCTTCACGATACCGGCTCCGTCAAGCGGGTCCAAGGGAAACGGAGCGAGCGGAGCGAGCGAGGGTGAAAATGGGAAACGGAGCGAGGAGAGCGAACGAGGATGAACAGCCTCGTTCAAGTCAACTGCGGGCGAAGAGGTCGTGACCCTCTTGGGCGTCGAAGTCGAGGTCGTGCAGGACGAGGTCGAGGACGCGCATGATCGGCCGCTCCGCGATGGGCGTCGACTCGCTCGACCAGCCCCGGTACCCCGCGACGACCAGCGGTAACACGTCGTCGTAGATGGCTTTCGGTTCGGTGACCGCGGCCAGCGCCGCTTCCGCGCCCACCAGCGACTCGTCGACCACCGCCGAACCCTCAGGGCGGTCGTGGAGCACCGGGACGAGGCCATCCCACAGCTCGGCGTGCCAGGCGAAGTGGCGGGCGTGGCGGGCGAGGAGGAGCTTGGCCCCTGCCTGCGCGATGCGGGGCACCCAGGCCCCGACCACACCGGCGAGCTGCAGCTCGAGCGCCCGGGCGCTCTCGATGCGATCCGCCCACTCGACGATCCCGACCTGCGTCGTCACCCCGCTCACGATGTCAGCCTGTCACGCGCCGACTCGTCGGGCGGCACCGAGCGGCGCGGCCAGAACTCCGCCACCACGATCCCGGCCATGATCGCGACGGCACCGATCAACCGCCCGGCGCCGAGGCGCTCGCCGTTGACGTATCCGGCGATGCCGGCGAACACCGGCTCCGACAGGAGGATCAGGGCGGCGCGGGTCGCCGGGATGCGCTGTTGACCCCAGAGCTGCAGCGGCAGCGCGACCGCGGAGCAGGCGATGCCGGTGAACACGACCGCGAACACCGCCAACGTGCTCAACGAGCCGACACCCTGCTCCGCCGCGGGCGCGATCGACAACATCGCGACCGCGCCGATCTGCAGCGCACCGAACTGCATCGGACGGAGCACGTGGGTGTACGCGCCGATGTACACGATGTGCCATGCGAACAAGACCGCGCACGCGAGGGTGAACACCTCGCCCCGCCCGAGGTGCACGTCGGCGCCGGTGAGCAGATAGAGACCGAACGTGGCGACGACGATGCCGACGATCACCGGTGGTCGCGGCAGCCGTTTGCTGATGGCCGACTCGATGACCGGTGTGATGACGACGTAGAGCCCGGTCAGGAACGCTGACGTCGACGGCGACGTGTACTGCAACCCGATCGTCTGCGTGGCGTAGCCGCCGAACAGGATCACGCCGGCGACGAGTCCGGCGCGCAACAACATGCGCCGCTCCGGGCCACGCGTGCGCAGCGCGGGGATCGTGACCGGCGCGAGCAACAACGTGGCGATGCCGAACCGTCCCAGGAGATACGCGAACGGCGTGATGTCGGCCAGCGCATCGTGCACCAGCGGGAAGGTCACGCCGTACAGCAGCGCGGCCCCGACGAGCGCGGCCTCCGCGAGGTAGCGCCGGTTCGCCCTCACCGGTCCCCCACCCCGGGTGACGAGCTAGCCGGGCCAGCGGTTGGTGATCGGCAGACGACGGTCCTTGCCGAATGCCTTCGGCGACACGCGCACACCGGGCGGCGCCTGCCGCCGCTTGTACTCGTTGCGGTCGACGAGCCGCGCGACGCGGCGCACGATCTCGGAGTCGTGACCTGCGGCTTCGAGCTCGGAGATCGAGAGGTCGTCCTCGACGTAGCCCTCGACGACCGGGTCGAGCACCTCGTACTCGGGGAGCGAGTCGGAGTCCTTCTGGTCGGGCCGCAGCTCCGCGCTCGGCGCCTTCTCCAGCACCGACTCCGGGATCACCGGTTTCAATGCCCGCTCGTTGCGGTCACGCGAGAGCGCGTACACGAGCATCTTCGGGACGTCCTTGATCACCGAGAAGCCGCCGGCCATGTCGCCGTAGAGCGTGGAGTAGCCGGTGGCGATCTCGCTCTTGTTGCCGGTGGTGAGCACGAGCGAACCGAACTTGTTCGACATCGTCATGAGGAGGGTGCCGCGGATGCGGGCCTGGAGGTTCTCCTCGGCGAGGCCGGGCTCGGTGCCCTCGAACGTGGGTGCGAGCATGTCGATGAACGCGGCGTGCGCGGGCTCGAGGGGCACCGTGACCGTGCGGATCCCGAGGTTGGTGGCGAGCAGCTCGGCGTCGGTGATGCTGTGGTCGCTCGAGAACCGTGACGGCATGAGCACGCCGACGACGCGCTCGGGCCCGAGTGCGTCGACCGCGATCGCCGCGACCAGTGAGGAGTCGATGCCACCGGAGAGGCCGATCAGCACGTCGCTGAAGCCGTTCTTGCGCACGTAGTCGCGCGTGCCGAGTACGAGCGCCTCGTAGACCTCCTGCACCGGCGGGAGCAGTGGCTCGACGCGCGGTTCCTCGTGGTGCTCGCCGAGGCGCGCCTCGCTCACCGCGATCTCCGGCAACGACGCGGTGCGCGACCGCCCGCGCGGATCGAGCAGCCGACGCCGGAACGCCGGCCGCACGTCGACGTCGACCACGAGCAGGTCTTCGTCGAACTGCCGCGCGCGCGCCACGAGTCGACCGGTCTCGTCGAACAACATGGACGCGCCGTCGAAGACGAGCTCGTCCTGGCCACCGACGAGGTTCACGTAGAGCACCGGCACCGAGGCGTCGGCCGCTCGCGTCGCGAGCATTGCGTCGCGCTCGTGCAGTCGCCCCGCGTAGTAGGGCGAGGCGTTGATGTTGACGACCAACTCGGCACCGCCCGCGGCCTGCGTGATGATCGGGCCGTTCGGACTCCAGGCGTCTTCGCAGATGGTCAGCGCGACGCGCACGCCGGCCACGACGAACAGCGGACCGTCGACGGTCGACGCCGCGAAGTAGCGCTGCTCGTCGAACACTGCGTAGTTGGGGAGGAGATGCTTGCGGTAGACGCCCTGCACGCGCCCGTGGGCGCACAAAGCCGCCGCGTTCGCCAGGTCGCGCTGCACCTCGGGGAAGCCGACGACCGCGGCGGTGCGGCCGGTGCGCGCCGCGAACTTCTCGAGCGACTCCGCGCAGTGCGCGACGAACGACGGTCGGAGCAGGAGGTCCTCGGGGGGATAACCCGTGAGCGAGAGCTCGGGAAACGCCACGAGGTCACAACCGGCGGCGTCGGCGCGCTCGTACGCGTCGAGCATGCGATCGACGTTGCCGTCGATGTCACCGACGACCAGATCGAGTTGCGCGGCGGCGAGACGGACCCTGGGCACCGGCTCAGGATACGCGACACTGCCTGCATGACCGGGGGGACGACGCGCGCGGCCAGCCCCGACCTCGACACCGCGATCGAGCGATCCGCCGACGCCCGTACCGCTCGCATGCTCGTGGAACGGGTGGTAGAGGTGCATCCCGACCTCGCCGCCGACCTCGCCGACCGACCGTTGTTGCGCGACGGCCTCGTCGCGCTCGCGTGCGCATCGCGCGCGTTGGCCTCGGCGGTCGTCGCCGACGCGTCGTTGCTCGACCCACTGCGCGAGCCCGACGAACTCGGTCGTGAGCGCGGCCGCGAGACGTACCTGTCCCTCTGGCAGGCATACGACCACCACGATCCCGGCGGGTTGCGGCGGTGGAAGCGGCGCGAGCTCCTGCGTACCGCGGTGCGCGATCTCCTCGGAATCGCCGACATGCCCGCCGTCGGCCGGGAGCTCGCCGAACTGGCCCGGGTCTGCGTGGAGGGCGCGCTCGAGCTGGTCGATCCCCCGGTGACCATGACCGTGATCGGCATGGGGAAGCTCGGGGGACGCGAGCTCAACTACGCGAGCGACATCGACGTCCTCTTCGTCCACGACGGCGATGCCGATCTGGCCGAGCGCGCGGCGCGGGCGGTGCTCACCACCCTGTCGACCCCGAGCGAGGACGGCATCGTGTTCCGCACCGACGCCAACCTCCGGCCCGAAGGTCGTCAGGGCCCGCTCACCCGCACCCTCGCCAGCTACACCACCTACTACGACGAGTGGGCGCGCAACTGGGAGTTCCAAGCGCTGGTGAAGGCACGACCGGTCGCCGGGGATCGCGAGCTCGGTGAGCGGTTCATGGCGGTGGCCACGCCGCGGGTGTGGCCCGAGGTGCTCGACCCCGACGCCATTCGCGAGATCCGGGCGATGAAGGAGCGCGCCGAGGAGATCACCGAGCGCAAGGGCATCGCCGACCGCGAGCTCAAGCGTGGTCGCGGCGGGATCCGTGACATCGAGTTCGCGGTGCAGTTGCTGCAGCTGGTGCACGGTCGCGAAGACCACTCCGTGCGCTCACCGACCACCCTCGATGCGCTGCACGAGCTCGCCGACGGTGGCTACGTCGAACGCGCCGACGTCGACCGCCTCGATCGCGCGTACCAGTTCCTCCGCACCGTCGAACACCGACTCCAGCTCTACGACGAACAACAGACCCACCTCATCCCGGCCGACGAGCAGGCGCGGACCCGGCTGGCGCGGGTACTGGGCTACCGCGACGGCCCCGAACGCACCGCGCTGGAGCGTTTCGAGAACGAACACCGCCAGCACCAGGTCACGGTGCGCGGCATCCACGAACGTCTCTTCTTCGCGCCGCTGCTCGAGACCCTCGCGGGCACCGGACCGCTGTCGCCCGAGGCGGCGGAGCAACGCCTCGCGGCGTTCGGCTTCACCGACGTCGAGCGCACCCGGGCGGCCGTCCGGGAGCTGGCCGCGGGCCTCACCCGCCGTTCGCGCGTGATGCGCGAGCTCCTCCCGGTGATCCTCGGCTGGCTGTCGGAGACGCCCGATCCCGATCTCGGCCTCCTCCAGCTCCGACGTCTGGCCGAGGGACCCGCCCGCTCGGCGTCGCTGTCGGTCACCTTCCGCGATCATCCGGGTGCCGCCGAGCGCGCCTGCCATCTCCTCGGCGCCAGCCGGGTCGTCGGCGACGCCATGCGACGCCATCCCGAGTTCGTCGACGTGCTCGACGACGACGACGCCCTCGCCGCCGAGGCAACCCGCTCCGAGCTGGTCGGCGACGCGTTGGACACCCTCGAGTGGCGCGGCGACCAGGAGCAACGCCGCGAGGGCCTACGCCGATTCAAGCGGCGCGAGCTGCTGCGCATCGCGACGCGCGATCTGCTCGGGTACGCGCGTCTCGAAGCCACCGAGCGCGAGCTCACCGGACTCGCCGAGGCCTGCCTCGAAGCCGCGCTCATGTCGCTGCGACCCACGTTGCCGTTCGCGGTGATCGGCATGGGTCGCCTCGGTGGCGCCGAGCTGTCGTACGCGTCCGACATCGACGTGATGTTCGTCTACGACGGCGACAGCGCCGACGACTTCCACCACGCCGAACACGTCGCCGCGCAGCTCGTGCAGGAGATCGGTGCCACCACCGCGGAGGGACAGACGTTCCGCATCGATGCCCGTCTGCGCCCGGAGGGCAACCAAGGCCCGTTGGCCCGGTCGATCGGCGGCTTCCGGCAGTACTACGCGCAGTGGGGGCTCACGTGGGAACGCCAGGCGCTCACCAAAGCGCGCTTCGTGGCCGGCGACGCCGAGCTCGGCGCGCGCTTCGCGGCGGTCGCGGCGGAGTTCACGTACGGGCAACCCATGAGCGACGACGACGTGCGCGAGATCCGTCGCATGAAGGCACGCATCGAGCGCGAACGGATCCCGCCCGGCGAGGACCCGCAGTTCCATCTCAAGCTCGGGCGCGGTTCGCTCTCCGACGTGGAGTTCACGGTGCAGTTGCTCCAGCTCGTCCACGGGGCGGAACATCCCGACGTGCGTGTGCCCGGCACGATCGACGCGCTCGAGGGGCTCCGCGCGCACGACCTGCTCGACCCCGACGACACCGAGGTGCTCGAAGAGGCGTACCGACTCTGCGAACGCGCGCGCAACGCGCAATACCTGCAGACCACACACCCGTCCGACGCGCTCCCCACCGACAAGACCGACCTCGAACGGCTCGCACTGCTGCTCGGGTACGTGCACCGTCCGCACAGCGTGTTGCGCGACGACTACCGCCGCGTCACGCGGCGCGCCCGGCGCGTCGTCGAACGCGTCTTCTACGACGCCTGACGACGGGCACCGCGGCTTCTCCCGGGCACAGGCGGTACGGTCCCGTTCATGACCGACCTGGCACGGTTCGACCTGCAGGGCACCGTGGCCGTCGTCACCGGCGGTGGAAGCGGGATCGGACGCGCCGTCGCGGCCGAGTTCTCCCGACGCGGGGCACGCGTGCTCGTGACCGACGTCGACGACGCCCGCGCCGAGACGGTGGCCTCCGAGATCACCGCCGTCGGCGGTACTGCGGTGTGGCAGCACCTCGACGTCACCCAGCGCGACGACTTCGTCGCCGCTCGTGCCCGCTGCCTCGAGGAGCTCGGGCGGGTCGACGTGGTCGTGAACAACGTGGCCACGATGCTCTCCGGCCGGCCCGAGCAGATCCCCGCCGAGGAGTGGTCACGACTGCTCGACGTCAACATCCTCGGCATCGTGCGGAGCAACGAGGTGTTCCTCCCCGGCCTGATCGAGCAGGGCCACGGCCACGTCGTGAACACCGCGTCGACCAACGGCATCATCGTGTACTCGTACGACCGCACGCCGTACGCCGCGAGCAAGGCCGCGGTGATGATGTTGTCGGAGCAGCTCTTCGTCTACCTGCGTCCGTACGGCGTCGGCGTGTCCTGCCTCGCGCCGGCCGGGGTGATGACGAACATCGTCGAGCACATGCGTCCCGTCGGCGAACAGCTCCCGCTGCGTGCACCCGACTTCCCGATCGTCACCGCCGACGTGGCGGGTGCTCGCGTCGCGGACGCGATCGAGTCGCGCGCGTTCCTGGTGTTGACCGCCGACGAGGTGCGCGACGAACTGCGCCGCGCCGGAGACGACCTCGATGCGTACCTCGTCGAGCGCGAGGCGTCGTTGCACGACGAGGCCCATGGCTGACGTCGAGCTCGACGCCCGGCTCGACGACCTGTTCGCGAGCGAGCCCAAGGACTTCACGGCAGCGCGCGACGCGCTGGTCCGCGACCTCAAGGCCGCGGACCGCACCGACGAGGCGACTGCCGTGAAGGCGTTGCGCAAACCCACGGTCGCGGTGGCGGCGGTGAACCGGGTCGCGCGCACGCACCCCGATCAGCTCACCGCGCTGGTCGAGATCGGTGGCGAGCTCGCGGCGTTGCAGTCCGACGCCCGCGCTGACCGCGACGAGCTGCGCGACCTCACCCGTCAACGCCGCACCCTCCTCCTGCAGCTCACCGAGCACGCCGCCGCGACCACGGAGCGACCCGACGCGGCGCGTTCGTCGATCACGGCGACGCTCGACGCTGCATCGCTCGACGGGGCGCTCCGCGACGACCTGCAACGCGGGCGGCTCACCCAGGAGCTGTCCCCGGCGGCGCGCTTCGTGCTCGACGACGACGTCCCCTCAGCGCCACGAGCTGCGCCGCGCTCGACGAAGCGCGCCACACCACCGCCGCGCGACGAGCTCGCAGCGCGCCGGGCGCGGGTCGAGCTCGACGCGGCGCGGGAGCGTGCCGAAGCGGCGGAGGAATCGTGCCTCGAGCACACCGAGGCCGCCGCCGAGGCCACCGAGCGCCTCGAGGCCGCGCACCGGCACATCGCCGATCTCGAAGCCGCGCTGGCCGACGCCCGCGCCGAGCTCGCCGACGCCAAACGCGACGAACGCGATGCCCAACGCGCCGAACGACGCGCGCGCACCGAACAGGAGCGGGTGCTGTCCGCGCTCCACGCCGCCGAGCGGGCCGTCGACGAGACGCCGTCGTAGGTGTCAGGTCAGATCGCGCGCTGCTCGGCTACTACGCGCGCACGAGGCGACCCGGGCGGGCGCCGGTGTCGCAGTCGTCGCGGCGCGTGACCACACCGTTGACGATGGTCGCCCGGTAGCCCGACGCGTCCTGCAGGATGCGACGACCGCCGGCGGGCAGGTCGTCGACCGAACGCGGCGCGTGCAGCGTGAGGTGATCGAGGTCGATCACGTTGACGTCGGCCTTCTTGCCGACGGCGATCGTCCCGCGGTCGTCGAGGCCGACCGCAGCGGCGGTACCGGCGGCCTGCTTCTGGATCACGGTCTCGAGTGAGAGGCGCGCACCGCGGCTGCGGTCGCGCACCCAGTGCGTGAGCAGGTACGTCGGTGCCGACGCGTCGCAGATCATCTTCACGTGCGCGCCGCCGTCGGACAGCCCGATGACCGTGTTCGGGTCGGTGATCATCTCCGCCAGGTGGTCTTCGTTGCCCTGCGTGTAGTTGGTGAACGCGCCCAGCAGCAGCTCACCGGCGGCGAGGTGGTCGTAGAACACCTCGAACGGGTCGCGACCCGTCGCCGCCGCGACACCCGCGATCGACCGCTCGGGAAGCGGCTCGTAGTCGGGCGGGTCACCGAGCGGGAAGACGCTCGACCACAGGTAGGGCGCGTTGTCGGCGAGCGACTCGTACTGGCGGTGCGGGTCGGGGGGCAGGTTGTCCTCGGCGAGGATCGCCGCCTTCACCTCGGGCTTCTGCAGTTCGACGAGCAGCTCGGCGAGCGGCAGCGAGTCCTCGAGTCGTCGGAACGTGGGTCGACGCGCGAGCGGGTGGTAGCTCGCGGCACCGATGAGCATCCCACCGGGACGCGCCGCAACCTGCGGCGTGACGTCGGCGCCGTTGGCGTTCACCTTCTCGACCAGCTCGAGCTGACGACGCCAGAGATCGGGATCGAGGCGCGACTGCACGAGCAGGAAGGAGAGCGGCACGCCGGTCGTCTCCGACACCTTCCCCATGAGCTCGATCTCACTCAGGATCAGGTCGGCGTCGCCTTCGGTCTCTCCCTGCGGCACCACCTCGAACAAGCCGCCGCCCGCGTCGACGACTGCCTGCGCGAGCCCGATGAGCTCGTCGGCCGCCGCGAACGTGCCCGGCACGTACTCGCCGTCGAGGTCCTTGTGGTTGAGCGAGCGCGACGACGAGAAGCCCACCGCACCCGCGGTGATCGCCTCGCGGACGTGACGCGCCATCTCCGCGATGTCGTCGGTGGTCGCGTCCTCGTTGGCCTCGCCGCGCTCGCCCATCACGTAGACGCGCAGCGGCGCGTGCGGGAGGAACGCGGCGACGTCCATCGAGAACTCGAGCCGGTCGAGCGCGTCGAGGTACTCGGGGAAGGTCTCCCAGCTCCACTGGATGCCTTCGTGCAGCGCGGTGCCTGGGATGTCCTCGACACCTTCCATCAACTCGACGAGCCGTTCGTGGCCGCCGGGGCGCACCGGCGCGAACCCGACGCCGCAGTTGCCGACGACGATCGTGGTGACGCCGTGGCTCGCCGACGGGTCGAGCACCGGATCCCACGTCGCCTGACCGTCGTAGTGGGTGTGGATGTCGACGAACCCGGGCGTGACGATGCATCCCGTCGCGTCGATGACCTCGGTCGCGTCGCCGTCGACGTGCTCGCCGACCGCGACGATGACGCCGTCCTGGATCGCGACGTCGCCGACGAAGCCGGCACGACCGGTGCCGTCGACGATCGTCCCACCGGTGATCTTCAGCTCGAACATGCTCACGAGCGTACCGACGCCAGGGGCTCGCCCGACTAGATGTCGTAGTAGAGGTAGAACTCCCACGGGTGGGGGCGCAGGCGCAGGGCGTCGACCTCGTTCTCGCGCTTGTAGTCGACCCACGTCTCGATCACGTCGGGCGTGAACACGCCACCGGCGAGCAGGTACTCGTGGTCGGCCTCGAGCGCGGTGAGCACCTCGTCGAGTGACCCCGGCACCTGCGGCACCTTCGCCATCTCCTCGGGCGGCAGGTCGTAGAGGTCGCGGTCGAGCGGCGCCGGCGGCTCGATGCGGTTCTGGATGCCGTCGAGCCCGGCCATCAGCAACGCCGAGAACGCGAGGTACGGGTTGCACGACGGGTCGGGGCAGCGGAACTCGATGCGCTTCGCCTTCGGGCTCTTCGAGTACAGCGGGATGCGC
>DASXXX010000368.1:0-3052 GCA_036502765.1 Acidimicrobiia bacterium
GTCACGAATCGTGGTCATGCAGACGAGCGTACGGGTCGTGCTCCGAGCCTCCCTTGCCATGCGGATCGACACTACATAGTGTGCGCTATGGGACTGACCGGTCCTTCGCGAAGCGGCCGTGGGAGCGTGGCGCAGTGGAGATCCTCGGGTTCAATCGGGTCGAGCTCATCGTCGGGGAGGACGAGATCGAGGACGCGGTGCGGCAGTTCAACGATCTCCTGGGGCTCCACCTTCCGAAGCCGCATGCGATCGAGGGGCAGCCGGTGCTCTCGGCAACGGACTTCGACGGGCACATCGAGTTCGTGGCACCGGTCGACGGCGCCGGCGGATTCGGTGCGGCGCTCGAGCGGCACGGGCCGGGTCAGATCGGCCCGTTGGTCTGGGAGGTCGCCGACATCGATGCCGCCCGGGCGTGGGTGCTCGAGCGTGGGTTCCGCATCAAGTTCGAATACGACTCGAGCACGGGCAATGCGTCCGAACGCTCGACCGGCGTGTACCAGCTCATCCTCGAGCCATCGGAGTGGTTCGGCTTCAACGTCACGCTGATGCAGCGGGGGAGACCGACGTGATCCATTCCCCGACGCGGTCCCAGAGCTCGGCGCGGGTCGTCGCCTGGTTGTGACAGTGCGCGGAGTCGCGCAGCACGACCAGCGTGACGTCCGGACTCGACGGGTAGCGAGCGGCGTTGCCGTCGTAGTCGTCGGTGAGGTCGTGATCGCCGAACGCGAGGAACACGGGAACGGTGACGGCTGCCTTCTCGGTGTCGGTGTGGCCCGGGATCATCGTGCTGAGCGCGCAGCTGTACAGCAGCTCGGTCCGCTGCGCGCCGAACGCGCCCTTCACCGCGCGCGGGACGTCGGCATTGAAGAACGAACCGGGCGCGGCGCGGCGGGCGGTCTCGGGTGGGAGTCCCCGGGCGCGCACACGCGCCAAGTCGGCCATGGCCTGCTCGCGGTCCTCGCGTGGCACCTCCATCAGCAGTCGCTCGTCGTCGGTGAGCGCCTCCCACGTGCCGTCACCGCTGTGCCCGAGGACGACGATCGCGTCGAACGTGCGGTGTTCGGCCTGCTCGACGACGATCACCATGCCGCCCATCGAGTGACCGAGCCCCACCAGCGCGTGCGGTGCGAACGCCGGGAGTCCGTCCACGATGGTGCCGGCGCGGAGTCGGTCGGCGATGTCGCGCACGGCATGGTCGTGCGTCGCGGCCGCGACGTGGGGTGTCACGACGCAGATGTCTTGGAGCGGGCTCGACGCGCCGAGGCCGAGATGGTCGAGCGCCACCACGACCAGCCCACGCCCGGCGAGATGCCGAGCCATGCTGTACCCCTCGTGCCCCCGAACTTCCAGGTCGAAGTAGCTCGTGGTGCAACGCCCACCGGCGAGGCAGAACACCACGGTGGGAGGCGAACTCGGGTCGATGACGAGCGGCGCGTACACCCAGCCGCTCATCACGTGCTCGCCGTCGAGCGGCACCACGGGCGACACGTCGCAGGTCACGATCGCGCCAGTCATCTCGTGCACACGCGTATCCTCCGGGGCGGTGCTGCAGGCGCGCACCGTTCGACCATGTTGGGTGGACCGCACTGACCGCCAACGCCGCTCGAGGCCGCCGACAGCGCACGGACGGTGCCGCGACGCGCGCCCGCGTCCTCGACGCCGCGGTCGAGAGCATCCTCGACAAGGGGTACTACCGCACGAGCTCCAACGAGATCGCGCGTCGGGCCGGTGTCACGTGGGGCACACTGCAGCACCAGTTCGGGAGCCGCGAGCTCCTGCTGCTCGAAGTCCTCAACCGGCGTTGGCACGACCTGCAGCACGAGATGGCGACGGCGCAGGTGGTCGGGAAGACGCTTGAGGAGCGGCTGCACTCCGTGCTGCACGTGCTCGCCACCCACTACGGCGAACCCGCGCAGCTCGCGTCGTTGCAGATCCTGCTCGACTTGAGCCGCGATCCCGAAGCGTCGAAGGCGACCAAGCGCGCCATCGACGAGCACGGCGAACGTCTGATCGAAGCCTGGCGGCCGCTCTTCGAGCAGGCGTTGGGTGATGCCGCGAGCGACGAGCTCCTGGTCCGGTACGCGTTCACGACGTTGCGCGGCTATCTCACCGGCGACCTGATTGCGTCCAACATCACCGACACCCGCGACGACCACGACGTGAGGGAGTTGCTGGTGCTCGGTGTGGCGGGCGCGATCCGTCAACGGGCAGCCGATCGTGGGCTTCGTCTGCGCTGACTGGTCAGAGCTCAGAGGTCGTAGAGGCGCGCCGCATTGCCGGCACAGATGAGTTGGCGCTCGTCGTCGGGAATGCCGGCGAACTGACGTTCCACGACCGCGCGCGAGTTCGGCCAGGTGGTGGCGGGGTGCGGGAAGTCGGTCGACCAGAGGATGTTCTCGATCCCGACCATGTGCCGTAACTGCAGACCGACCTCGTCGTCCATGAACGTGCATGCCATGTTGCGGTGGAAGTACTCGCTCGGCTTCAACTTCATGCCCGGGAAGTCGTACGGCCCGGCCGCCTTGCGGTCGAGACTGGCGATGAAGCCGGGCAGCCAGTACAGGCTCGGTTCCACGAACACGAGCTTGAGCCCGGGAAACCGTTCGAGCGTGCCGGTGAGGATCCACCACGCGAACACCTCGGCCAACGCCAACGCGGGGAGTGACGTGAAGATGCCCATCTGGGGCGTGGGGTCGCGGCGGTAGACGTTGTAGAGCCAGTGCCGGTTGCCGAGATGGTGACTGATCGAGATCCCGGTCTCCTGGAGCACACCCCACAACGGGTCGTAGATCGGCTCGTGGTAGTCGGGGAGCCCGATCTCGCTCGGGAAGTTGGGCAGGTGCACCGACCGGGCGCCGAGGTCGGCGAGACGGAGCACCTCGGACACCGCGTAGGCGATGTCGATGATCGGCACCTGGTACGAGACGACGAGGCGCCTCGGATCGACGGACGCGAACTCCGCCATGAGATCGGTGAACGCGCGGCTGATCGGCTTCCAGTCACCCTTGACCAGACCGAACGCGCGAAACGCGCTGACCTCGGAGTAGAGGAC
>DASXXX010000369.1:0-6896 GCA_036502765.1 Acidimicrobiia bacterium
CCGTCGATCTCCGAGACCATCGACTGGGCCCGCACGCTGCTCTTCCTCGGCAAGTCGGAGATCGATCCCGTGGTGATCGGCGAGACGCTCCACGTGCTGCTCAAGTACCAGTCCGACATCACCAAGGCTCGCAAGGAGCTGCAGGTGCCCGACGCGGCGGTCTGAGCTGAGCACGGCGCACGTCTCGGGCGCGGCACCGTCTCCCGGGGCATCGCTGTCGCTGCTCGACGTCCTCCAGGGCTTCGTCCACGAGCTGCGCACCGCCGGGCTGCCGGTGTCGATGACCGAGAACCTCGACGCCATGCGCGCGATCGGGTACATCCCGATCGACGACCGGGAGATGTTCAAGTCGGTGCTCAGCGCCACACTGGTGAAGCACGAGCGGCACCAGCGCGCGTTCGAGACCGTCTTCGAGGTGTACTTCTCGCTGTTCAGCGACGGGGTGCAGACCGACGACGGCGACGTCACCGACGGCGGCGACGAAGGCGAGCTGCAGGACGGCCAGGCCCAGGGCGGCGCCGGGGGCACGCCGATGTCGCGCGAAGAGCTCATCGAGATGCTCATGAACGCGCTGCAGTCGATGGACCGCGACGCGCTCCGTCGGTTGGCGGCGGCCGCGGTGCAGCAGTTCGCGGGCATGGAGCCGGGCCGCCCCGTCGGTGGCACCTACTACCTGTACCGCACCCTCCGACAGCTCGACCTCGACGACCTCCAGCAGCGCCTCATGACCGAGGCGCGCGAGCGAGGCGAGGTCGACGAAGGTGAGCTCGCCGACCGGCTCGCGCACGAGGAGTACCAGGCCCGCCTCAAGGAGCTGCGAGAGCTCATCGAGGAGGAGATCCGCCGTCGGCTGGTGGCCGACCGTGGCGTGGAGGCGATGGCGCGCACGCTGCGCAAGCCGTTGCCCGAGGACATCGAGTTCATGCACGCGTCGCGCGAGGAGATGCTCGCGTTGCAGCAGGCCGTCTACCCGCTGACGCGGGCGATGGCGGCCCGACTCGCGCAACGGCGCCGACGCCGTCACCGCGGGCACCTCGACTTCCGCAAGACCATCCGCGAATCGCTGTCGTACGGCGGCGTCCCCGCCGACCCGAAGTTCAAGAACCCACACCCGTCGAAGCCCGAGATCATGGTGGTCGCCGACATCTCGGGGTCGGTGGCGAGCTTCGCCCGCTTCACGCTGCAGTTCGTGTACGCGATGGCGAGCCAGTTCTCGAAGGTTCGGTCGTGGGTCTTCATCGACGGCATCGACGAGGTGACGAAGTACTTCCAGGAGTCGGAGGACGTCACTGACGCGGTGCAACGGGTGAACACCGAGGCCGACGTCATCTGGGTCGACGGCCACTCCGACTACGGCCACGCGTTCGAGACGTGGCACCAGCGCCACTTCCACGAGATCACGCCGAAGACGTCGATCATCCTGCTCGGCGACGCGCGCAACAACTACCACGCGTCCGAGGCGTGGGTCGTCGACGAGATGCGCAAGCGCGGTCGTCACGTCTACTGGCTCGACCCCGAGCCGCGCGGTTACTGGGACACCGGCGACTCGATCGTCTCCGAGTACGGCAAGTACTGCGACGGCGTGTTCGAGTGCCGCAACCTGCGCCAGCTCACCCAGTTCGTCGGCACCATCGCCGAGGGGTAGCGCGCAATCAGCCGAGCAGCTCCCAGGTGCGGTCGGCGATGCCGGCCAGCGCGACCAGCTGCGCTCGTTCCCGACGCCGGAACGCGCGCCCTTCGCGTCCCACGAGCAGTGCGGCGCGGTGCTCGGGCAACGACGCCACCGCGAGGTCGTCGGGCCCGGTCGTGCCATCGGCCACGCGCGGCGACGCCGCGGTGCCGGCCACCAGTGCCTCGAGCACCGACGCGTCGGGTGTGGCCTCACCGGCTGACGCGAGCAGCGTGGCGTCGCGCAACAGCGCGCTCCAATCGGCCGAGAACTCGTGCCGGGTCTGGCCGACCAGCGTGTCGTGCAACGCCTCCGCGCTCGTCGCCGAGCACAAGGTGTTCGCCGACTCGAGCGCGTCGAGGCGAGGGTCGGGGAAGTGGTCGATGGTGCGCACCTCTTCGACGCTGGCGCCGTCGACCTCTTCGATCTCGCGCACGAGCAGGTCGAGGGCGATCTGCTTGCGCAGCAGCACCGCGAACTCGTCGACCGCGACGTTGTCGCCACGCTCGAGCACGTCGATGCCCACGATGTCGCCGTCGACGGCACCGATGCGCGACGCGACCAGTCCGAGCGCGCCAGGTCGGTCGGGGAGCCACACCCGCACGAGGACGTGGGTGATCGGCTCGGAGGCGTCGCTCACAGGCCCGATGCTACGGGGACAGATGACGCGAATGTTTCGCGAGAGTGAAGAGACGACGCGCCCGTAGACTCCCGCCCGATGAAGCTCGGCTTGCCCCGATGAAGCTCGGCTTGCCCCGATGAAGCTCGGCGTGTTCGGCGGCACGTTCGACCCGGTGCACTCAGGGCACGTGGTCGTGGCCACCGAGACCCGCGCCCAGCTCGGGCTCGACCGCGTGCTCCTCGTGGTCGCCGGAGATCCATGGCAGAAGCGGGGCCGGGTCGTCGCGTCGGCGGCCGATCGGCTCGCACTCGCGACGACCGCGGTCGACGACCTCGACGGCGTCGAGGCGTCGGCGATCGAGATCGAGCGGGGTGAGGCCTCGGTCACGGCCGACACGCTCGAGGCCCTCAGCGCGCCCGGCTGCGAGCTCTACCTCGTGCTCGGCGCCGACGCGGTCGCCAACATGGCCACGTGGCGCCGGCTCGACGAGACCCGTCACCTCGCCACGATCGTCGTGGTGGAGCGGGCCGGCGACGTGCACTCGGAACCGCCCGGGCCCGGCTGGCGGGTGGAGCGGGTGTCCATCCCGCGCCTCGACATCTCCTCGAGCGACCTGCGCGAACGCCTGCACGACGGCCGTCCGATCGACGGACTGGTCCCGCCCGAAGTCGTGCGCGAGATCCACCGGCGCGGGATCTACACTGACGGGAGATGACCTCCGAGCCCGCTGAGCGCACCGCTTGACCCCCTCACCGGCCTCCGACGTCCCCGCATCCGACGCCCACCGGAGAGCCGGGATCGCCGCGCACGCCGCCGACGACAAGAAGGGCGACGACATCCGCGTCGTCGACGTCGGCGAGATCCTCTCCATCGCCGAGGTGTTCCTGTTCGTGAGCGCGTCGAACACGCGCCTGGTGCGCACGATCGTCGACGAGATCGAGCTGGCGTTGAAGCTCGCCGACGACGAGAGCCCGCGCAGCGTCGAGGGCCTCGACGACTCCACCTGGGTGCTCATGGACTACGGCGACGTGATCGTGCACGTCTTCCTTGCCGACACCCGCGCCTTCTACGACCTCGACCGGCTCTGGGCCGACGCGCCCGTCGTCGAGTGGACGGCCCTCCCCGCCTACACGTAGGTCGGAACGTCAGTCGAGATAGGGGCGCATCGGCACCGCGCGCTCGGCGAGACCGGTCTTGAGCTCGCGCACGCCGACGTTGCGGTCGAGGCGGGGTGAGTAGAGGATCGAGCTGATGATGGCGGCCTGCGCGCCGCCCGCGGTGAGGCCGTCGGCGATGTGGTCGACCGTTCCCGCGCCCCCCGACGCGATCACGGGCACGTTCACCGCATCGGCCACCGCACGCGTGATGTCGAGGTCGTAGCCCGACGCGGTGCCGTCCCTGTCGATGCTGTTCACGACGATCTCGCCGGCGCCGAGATCCTCGCCCCGCCGCACCCAGTCGAGGGCGTCGAGTCCGGTGGCGAGTCGCGCGCCGTCGATGAACACCTCGTACCCGCTCGGGATCCCGTCGCGGATGCCGACGTGCTTCACCTGCGTGCTGAGGACGACGCACTGCCGACCGAACGCGGCCGCGCCGTCGCGGATGATCTCCGGGTTGCGTACGGCCATCGAGTCGACGCTGATCTTCTCCGCGCCGGCCTTCAACACCTCGAACATGTCGTCGACGTCGCGGATGCCGCCGCCGACGGTGAACGGCACGAACACGTGGTGCGCGACGCGCCGGACGGTGTCGAGGTCGATCTTGCGCTTCTCCGCGCTCGCCTTGATGTCGTAGAAGACGATCTCGTCGATCTGGTCGGCGTAGAGCTGCTGCGCGAGCTCTTCGGCGGGCGCGACGTCGATGTTGTCCTGGAACTGCTGTGCCTTCGTGACGCGACCGTTCACGACGTCGAAGCACGCGATGAGCCGTTTGGTCAGCACGCCGGCTCCGAAGCGGCGGGCTCCCAGGCAGCGAACGCGCGCAGCAGCGACAACCCGAGCGGTCCGCTCTTCTCGGCGTGGAACTGGGTGGCGACGACGTTGGCGCGCGCCACCACCGAGCAGAACTCCACCGTGTAGTCGGTGAGCCCGAGCGCGTCGGCGGGGTCGGCGGGCGCGCCGTAGTAGGAGTTCACGAAGTAGAAGTGCCCGTCGGCGGGGGCGTCTGCGGTGAGGGGGTGCTCCCGGGTGAAGCGCACCCGGTTCCAACCGATCTGCGGTACCCGCCCGGTGTCGGGAAAACGACGTACCTGTCCCGGGACCCACCCGAGGCAGTCGGTGTCGCCCTCCTCGCTGTGGTCGAAGAGCACCTGAAGTCCGATGCAGATCCCGAGGAACGGCACGCCGTCGCCCTGGACCCGGTCGCTCAGTGCACCGACGAGGTCCTGCTCGACCAAGGAGTCGATGGTGGCCCGCGCCGCGCCCACCCCCGGGAGGATGATGCGATCGGCGTGCGCGACCTCGTCGGCGGTGTCGACGAGGCGCGCCGGCAGTCCGAGGTGTTCGAGGGCAAACAGCACGCTCGGTGCATTTCCGGCCCGGTAGTCGACGACGGAGATCATCCCCGGCGCAGGGTAGCGAACGACTTACAGTTGGCTCTCGCTCAATCCGGGGCCCGCGCGCTCCGATCCACTCTGTGATGCCGCTCGAGATGCGCCGCCGCCGCCCTCTGCTTCACAGCCACCGCCGCTCTCTGCTTCGCAGCCGCCGCCGCTCCCGGTCGGCGTTGCTCCTCGTCGCGGTGCTGCTGGTCGCGCTCGCGCTCACCGGGTGTCTCCCGGCCGCTCCGCCGCCACCGCCGGCGTCGGACGGCTCGCCCGGCTCCGCGGGCGTGCCGATCATGGGCCAGTCGCGCCTCACCGCCGACGATCTCGTCGCCCACTACCAGAAGCGCAGCGGGCTGGCGTACCGCGCCAGCGGCGCCACGCTGCAGCAGCTCGCGCAGATGTTCATCACCGAGGGCAACCGCTACAACGTGCGCGGCGACCTCGCCTTCGCGCAGTCGATCGTCGAGACCGCGTGGTTCAACTACCCCGACAATGGGATGGTGCGGCCGTACAACAACAACTTCTCCGGCATCGGCGCGTGCGACACGTGCGGCAACGGCTTCCAATTCAGCAGCGCACTCGCCGGCGTGCGCGCCCAGCTGCAACTCCTGCGCAACTACGCCGACAGCGAGTCGAGCACCGCGACCATCCCCGACCCACCGGTGCCCGAGCTCTGGGGCAGCAACCCGTCGACCGCCGCGTACAACTTCGACCACTACTTCGCCAAAGGCCGCGCGCCGCTCTGGAACAACATGGGCAACGGCAACTGGGCCACGGCACCCAACTACGCGACCGTCGTGCTCAGCGTCTACAACCAGATGCTCACCGACAGCGGCCAGCCCGGTCAGTGCCCGGCCGACGGACTGCTCTTCGGTCCGCTCACCGCGGCCGGTCCGTGTCCGGTCGGGCTGCGCCAGCCCGGTCGTGCCATCGCCACCACCGCGGCGGGGGGTTGGTACGTGCTCAACGGCAACGGCGTGGTGACCGCGTACAACGGCGCGCCGTTCTTCGGTTCACCGCCGCTCGCCGACTCCGACGCCTACCGTGACATCGCGGTGATGCCCGACGGACAGGGCTACGTCGTGATGGACAAGCAGGGGTTGATCTCCAAGTTCGGCTCCGCGACGTCGCCTTCGACGGTCGGCTCGCTCTGGATGGGCTTCTACCTGGGCCAGGATGTCGCCCGATCCATCGCGGTCATGCCCGACGGCATGGGTTATCTCTTCGTCTTGGGAGACGGCACCATCCTCAAGTACGGATCGGCGGCCACCGGCGCGATCGGCGCCCTCGGCCAACCTTCGTGGCCCGGCGGCGACGTTGCCCGCAGCATCGCGGTCATGCCCGACGGGGCCGGCTACCTCGTGCTCGACAACCTCGGCGGCGTGTACAAGTACGGCAGCGCGCTCCAAGGCAGGGTCGGCGCCGGTTCCACGAAGTACTTCGGTGTCGACATCGCGCGCGACATCGTCGTCGTCTTCGGCTTCGGGTCGGCCCTCGGCTACGAGGTGCTCGACGCGTGGGGCGGCGTCGCCGATTCCGGCATCCTCGGGCCGCGGTCGAACCCTGCGTTCACGCTCTTCCGTGATCGGTGGCGGGGGATCGCGATGTACGGCACGCAGTTGCTGCTGCTGCGCAACGACGGCACCACCCAGGTCACGAACTAGAGCACGACGACGGAGCGCAGCACCTCGCCGCGCTCCATCTTGTGGAACGCCTCCTCCACCGCGTCGAGCGAGATGGTCTCGCTCACGAAGCGGTCGAGGTCGAGCCGGCCGTCGAGGTACAGATCGATGAGCATCGGGAAGTCGCGCGACGGGAGACAGTCGCCGTACCACGACGGCTTGAGCGCGCCGCCACGTCCGAAGAACTCGATCATGGGCAGCTCGATGGTCATCGACGGATCGGGCACGCCCACCTGTACCACGGTGCCCGCGAGATCGCGCGCGTAGAACGCCTGCTCGAGCACCTCGGGACGACCGACGGCTTCGATGCACACGTCGGCGCCGTTGCCGTCGGTGAGCGCGCGGATGGCCTCGACCGCGTCGGTCTCGCTCGAGTTC
>DASXXX010000370.1:0-2072 GCA_036502765.1 Acidimicrobiia bacterium
CCCGGTAGGTCGACCCACTCGACGTCACGGTGCTGGCACACGAAGCAGATCGGCGGCGCCGGCAGTCGGAAGGTGCCGCAGTTGGTGCAGCGCGGCGCGACCAGGCGACCCTCCACCGACGCCTCCCAGAACGGGCGCGAGAGCTCGTCGGAACTGGGCTGCGTCAGGATCGACGGGAACACACCCTGTCCGCCGAGCCCGCTCTGCTCGCTCATGCCGCGCTCCTTGCCAGCAGCGTGCCGCTCACCGGCAGCGCCGCGGGTCCACCGGTGACCAGCGCGATCTCCGCGTCGTCGACCTGATTGATCGCGGTGCCGCGTATCTGCTCCACCGCTTCTCGTATGTGCGTCATGCCGATGATGTACGCCTCCGAGAGGTTGCCGCCGTGGGTGTTGACGGGGATGCTGCCGTTCGGCCACGCCATGTTGCCCTCGGCCACGAACGGGCCGCCCTCTCCGATCGGGCAGAAGCCGTAGTCCTCGAGCTGCATGATCACGAGCGGTGAGAAGTGGTCGTAGAGCAGCGCCACGTCGACGTCGGCAGGCATGACCCCGGCCATCTCGTACAACCGCTTCGCCACCGGGCGGTGCCCCGACGACGCGAACTCGTCGTCGGGCGCCTGGAAGTACCGGAAGATCGCCGGTCCCCAGCGACCGCTGCCGCCATGGGCCGACGACAGGATGTACGCCGGCGGTTGGCGGAGGTCCTTCGCCCGATCGGCCGACGTGGTGATCACCGCGACCGCGCCGTCGCTCTCCATCGTGTAGTCGAAGAGACACAGCGGGTCGGAGATCATCCGGGCCGCGAAGTACTCCTCGCGCGAGAGCGGCTGCTGCCGCAGCGACGTCGGTCGGCGGATCGCATTCGCACGCTCGGTGATCGCGACCTCGGCGAAGTGGTCGCGCGTCGTGCCGTAGAGGTGCATGTGCCGCTGGGCGAGCACCGAGAAGCTGTGGCCCGGCGACAGCAGGCCGGCGTTGGCCGCGAACGCCGCGCTGGCGGAGATGCCTCCGCCACCGCCGTAAGTGCCTCCGCCTTCCGACATGGTGGCGTACGCGAGCACGCCGTCGACCTCGGAACCACCGAGTCGGCGGTTGAGCTGCTGCAGCGACATCACCGACACGCACACGTTCGCCATGCCGCCGTGGATCGCGGCGGCGGCCAACCCGAGCTGGCCCGCGCATCCACCACCGCCCGACGTGAGCGACGCCGCGAAGCGCACTTCGGGCACGCCGAGGATCGCGGCCACCTCGGCCGGGTCGCACGAGAAGGAGTAGAGGGCGAAGCCGTCGAGGTCCTGCACGGTGAGGCCCGCGTCCTCGAGCGCGGCGAGGATCGCAGTGCACATCATCGACGTCTCGGTCTCCGGGTAGGACTGCCCACGCTTGTAGTAGGGGGTCGCCCCGACGCCGACGACTGCGGCTTGGTTCTTGATGGTCATGGAAGTGAAAATAGGGTTCTCACAATTGCCCGGTCAAACCCGGGGGTAGGTTGACGCCGGGACCTTGTTCGCAAAGGGGAGCACACATGACTCGCAGGCTCGACTACCTCGTCTTCGACGCCGACAACCACATGTACGAGGCGACCGACGCCTTCACGAAGTACCTACCGCCCGGATTCGAGAACGTGATCAAGTACGTCGAGGTCAACGGGCGCACGAAGATCGCGATCAAGAACAGGATCAGCGACTACATCCCCAACCCCACCTTCAACAAGGTGGCGCCCCCCGGCGCGCAGGAGCTGGAGTTCAAGCTCAAGAACCCCGACTCCATGACCGCGGCCGACAAGGAGCTCCAGCTCGCACCTCCGCCGAGGTACATCGAGGCGCCGGACGCGTTCTTCGAGCCCGAGGCCCGCATCGTCATGATGGACGAGCAGGGCATCGACCGGGCGATGATGTGGCCCACGCTCGCGAGCCTGCTCGAGGAGCGCCTCACCGACGACCCGGTGACGACGCACGTCGTCGTCCACGCGCTCAACCAGTGGATGCACGAGCAGTGGACCTTCAACTTCGAGAACCGGATCTTCCCCACCCCCGTCATCACGCTGCCGATCGTCGACAAGGCCATCGA
>DASXXX010000371.1:0-1777 GCA_036502765.1 Acidimicrobiia bacterium
ATGCCGACGCGGCACGCGAGCTCGGGATCGTGCTGACCGTCGAACCCGACGACGAGCTGCTGCCGCGGGCGCGCGAGCTGGCCCGGCGTCTGGCTCGCATGCCGCGCGAGGGCGTGGCGCTGAACAAGCGCGCGGTCGACACGGTCGCCGATGCTGCGGGCGACGCCGCCGGCCGGGACGCCGCGCTCGCCGCCGACACCGCGACGCTCGTGGCGAGCACGCGCGCGACCGCGCCGGACGGCCGCACGTTCCGGGAGATCGTGGTCGCCGAAGGCGTCGACGGGTTGAAGCAGGCCCGGAACGCCCAGTACGAAGCACCGTGGCTCCGGGCCCGACCGGACGAGGAGGTCGATCGATGAATCTCACCGGAACGCTCGGCGACACCGTGCTGCACGAGGTCGATGCCGGCGTGGCGACGATCACGATGCATCGGCCCGACGCGGGGAACGCGTTGCTCCCCGAGCAGCGCGACGTGATCATCGAGCTGCTCGCCGCCGCGAGCACCGACCGCGCGATCCGAGCGGTCGGGTTGTGCTCGGTCGGTCGTCATTTCTGCACCGGCGCCGACGTGGGTTCGATCCGCGGCGCGCAGTCAGCCGAGCCGATCGTCGGCGACGGCATGCGGCGCATCCAGGGTGGTGCGCAGCGATTGATCGCCGCCGTGCTCGACTGCGCGAAACCCGTGGTCGCTGTGGTCCAGGGTCCCGCCGCGGGCCTGGGTGCGCACCTGGCGTTCGCGTGCGACCTCGTCGTCGCGGCGGAGGCGGCGTACTTCTTGGAGCCGTTCCTGCTCCGAGGACTCGTCGTCGATGCCGGCGGTGCGTACCTGCTGCCACGACTGGTGGGACTGCAACGGGCGAAGGAGCTGGCATTCCTGGGCGACAAGCTCTCGGCCGTGGACGCTCGCGAGCTCGGGCTGGTCAATCGGGTCGTGCCGGGGGAAGAGCTCGACGCGACGGCGCGAGAGCTGTTGGCGCGTCTCGCCGCCGCGCCGACCAGCGCGCTCGCGTTGACCAAGCAGCTCTTCAACCGGTCGCTCGACGGCGACCGGACCGCGTCCTTCGTCGCCGAGGCGATGGCACAGGAGCTGCAGTCGCGCAGCTTCGACGCGACCGAAGGCGTCACCGCGTTCGTCGAGCGCCGACCGCCGGAGTACCGGGGCTACTGAAGGGCGCGCAGCGCCAGCTTGTCGACCTTCAGCATCGGGGTGCGTGGCAGCGCATCGACCACGACCATCCGATCGGGTGCCTTGTAGTCGGCGAGGCGGGCTCGGCACCACGCCCGCAGCTCGTCCAGCGACGGTGGCTCGCATCCGGTCGTGGGCACCACGAAGGCGACGCCGATCTCGCCGATGACCGGTGTGGGCACCCCGATGACGGCGACGTCGTCGACCGCAGTGTGCTCGGCGAGCACGTGCTCGACCTCGAGCGGATACACGTTGTACCCACCGCGGATGTAGAGGTCGTCGACACGACCGACGAGCACGAGGTTGCCGGTCGGGTCGAGATACCCGAGATCGCCGCTGCGCAGCCAGCCGTCGCCGTCGAGGGCGTCGGTGGTGAGCGCAGGAGCGTTCCAGTAGCCCCGCATCACGCACGCGGATCGGACGTGCACCCGTCCAACATCGCCGGCAGCTACGGACGCGCCGGCTTCGTCGCGCAGCTCGACCTCGACGCCCGGTTGTGGCCGCCCGACCGTGCGGTACGAGATGTCGGGCGGATCGCCGGGCTCGGTGCCCGTGATCGACGGCGACTCCGTCATCGCGTACCGCACGACC
>DASXXX010000372.1:0-3659 GCA_036502765.1 Acidimicrobiia bacterium
CAATTCGTCGCGCTGGCCGAGCAGCCCCACCATCAGGTGGTTGCCCGGTACGAGGATCTTGACCTGGGTCGGCGACGGTGCAGGCACGACGCGCGAAGCGTAGTCGGGGGCGCTCACCGCCCCGTGAGGTTTCAGGGGCGAGCTACGCGCTGATTGCGGCGCGGAGGCCGAGCTCGTCGAGCCGGCTCCCGAGGTCTTCGGGGCTGCGCCCCATCACCGCGGCGAGGACGCGCAGGTCGTCGCTGCGGATGGTGAGCATCTGCCCGTTGAAGTCCTGGCGCTGCAATTGGATGGTGGCGGCGTAGCGCGCGATCACCGCGGCGTCGTCGTCGTCGATCTCGTGCAGACGCACCAGGTCGATGGTGAACCCGTCACCGGCGATCCCGATGGGCTCGGTGAGATCGATCTCGAGATCGTGCGCGCCCTTGGGCAGGAGCTGGTCGGGCGGAACCCGGTAGAGCTCGGCGAGGCGCAGCAGCCGCGGCACCGAGATGGCGCGCTCACCGCGTTCGTACGCGCCGAGCACCGACGCCTTGAACTCCTGGTCGGAGCGCGCCTCCACATCGTGGAGCGAGAGCCCCTTCTGCCGCCGAATCGCCCGCAGGCGTTCTCCGACATGACGTCCGTCGACCCGTTCCATGTGGTTCCCAAGCCCCCTGTTGCCTTACGCCCACGCGGGACCCTACCACTGAGTGACGCCCATCACCACTCTCTGCGGTCAGCTCTTTCGGATGAAATGCCGCGTTGACCAGCCAACGCGGCGGCGGCCGCGATCGCCGCGGTTTCCGCACGCAGGACGAAGGGGCCGACCGCGAGCCGGGGAGCCGTGCCGAATGCCCGCAATTCGGCCTCGTCGAACCCACCCTCGGGGCCCACCGCCACCACCCACTCACCGCCCTCCCCGCCGGGCCCGCCGGCAGGCAGGGGGAGGTCGGCGGCGCCGACGCCGTCCGGTGCGGCGACGACGAGGCCGGCGAAGCGCGCCAGTTCGGCGGGCGCGACCGGTCCGTCGACCACCGGGATCCGCGCCCGGCGCGACTGCATCGCCGCTTCGCGCGCCACCCGCTCGAGCCGCGTGAAGGCGCTCGAGACCTTGGCATCGTCCCAGTGCACGACCGACCGCGCCGCGTCCACCAGCATGATGCGGTCGACACCCAGCTCCGTCAGCTTCTGCACCGCGAGCTCCGGTTTCTGTCCCTTGGTCAGCGAACAGGCGACCGTGAGGCGCGGCGCGAGTGGCGGTTCGTGCGTGACGAGCGTGACCGCGTCGAGGTCGACGACACCCGCGTCGCTGCCCACCACCGCGTATTCGCGCCACCGTCCGTAACCGTCGGCGACGGTGACGTGCTCGCCCGCGCGCACGCGTCGCGCGCGCTGCAGATGATGACCGTCGTCACCGCCGACGGCGATGCGATCGTCGAGGCGGTCCGCGAACACGTGCGCGGTCGCCACCACCCGGGCCGGGAACGAGGCCGGCGGATCGACCATGTGAACGCGGGCTACTGGAACGCGGAACGGAGCTTGGAGAACATGCGCTTGTCCTGCACGTTCGCCACCTCCTCGCCGCGCATCTCGGCGAGCGAGCGCACGAGCTCGTCTTCCTCGGCCGAGAGGCGGGTGGGCACTTCGACATCCACGCGCACGAGCAGGTCGCCGCGTCCGCGTCCGCGGAGCGCGGGAACACCGCGACCCTTCAGGCGGAACACGTGACCCGGCTGCGTGCCCGGGGTGACGATCAGCTCCTCGATCCCTTCGAGGGTCTCGACGTCGAGGTGGGTGCCCAGCGTCGCCTGCGAGAACGCGATCTTCCGCACGTGCAGGAGATCCTCGCCCTGACGTTCGAACCGGGCGTCGGGCGCGACGCGCACGGTCACGTAGAGATCGCCGGGCACACCGCCACGCGGCGCGGCGGGGCCGCGCCCGGAGAGACGGAGGCGCTGGCCGTCGTCGACTCCCGCCGGCACCTCGACGTCGATCGACGCCGACGACCGCACCCGCCCGTCGCCGCGGCACTCCTGGCACGGCGTGGGGATGCGGCTCCCGGTGGCGCTGCACGCGACGCAGGGCGCCGCGGTGACGATCTGACCGAGGATCGAACGGCGCACCTCACGCACCTCACCGGCACCGCCGCACACGTCGCAGCGCGCCGGGTGGGTCCCGGGCTCACAGCCCGAGCCCTCGCACCGCTCGCACGCGACGGGCAGACGGATCTCGACCGTGGCGGTGGCGCCGAACGCGGCCTGCGCGAGCTCGAGGTGCACGACCGCTTCGGCATCGGGCGCGCGCGTCGGACCGGCTTGACGGTTGCCGAACGGGTCGCCGCCGAAGAACGCGTCGAAGATGTCGCCGAAGCCGAACGCCTCGCCCCCGGCCGGACCCCCGCCGCCACCGCCACCCGGACGCGCGCCGTCCTCGCCGAAGATGTCGTAGCGACGCCGCCGCTCGGGATCCTTCAACGTCTCGTACGCGACGTTGATCTCCTTGAACTTCGACTCGGCCTCGGGGTCGGGGTTGCTGTCGGGGTGGTACTGGCGCGCCAACGCCCGGTAGGCGCGCTTGATCTCCTCGTCGGTCGCGTTGCGGGCGAGACCGAGCAGTTCGTAGTAGTCGGTCATGACAGGACGTCTCCGAGTTGCTGCGAGATGGCTTCGACCGCGGCGAGCGCCTGTCGGTAGTCCATGCGAGTGGGTCCGAGCACACCAACGGTGCCTGCGACCTCGCCGTCGACCTTGTAGGGCGCGACGACGATCGAACAGTTGCGCAACTCGTCGATCGAGTTCTCCGAACCGATGCGGACAGTGGTGTCGCCCTGTTCGAGCAGGTCGTGCACCAAGGAGACCACCTCGACCTGACGTTCGAGCAGTTCGAGCAGGCGCGCCGCGCTGTCGGTGGCGGGGAACGCCTCGTGGTCGGCCGCGAGCCGGCTCGCGCCGCCCACGTAGAGCGGCTCGACGATGTCCTGTTCGGCGCGCGCCGCAAGCGCGTCGCGCGCCTCGCACGCCAGCGTGTCGGCCGCGGGGCCGGCGCCGGGGCGCATCTCCGGGATGCGCTCCCAGCGGACGCCCGACAGCTGCGTGTCGAGCAACGCGCTCGCGGTGGCGACGGTGGCGTCGTCGGTGTCGGCGCCGACGTGGAGGACCGCCTTCTCCACCCGACCGTTGGAGAGGATCGCCAGCGCCAGCAGCAACGACGGTTGCAAGGTCACCAGCTGCACGCTGCGCACGGTGGTGGTGTCGACGTGCGGGCCGACGACCACTGCGGTGTGCGTGCTCACCCGAGCCAGGAGCTGGCTGGTCTCGTGGAACAGCTCCTCCATGACCTGGTGGGCCGACTGGAAGAGGGTGAAGAAGTCGGAGACGACCCGCCGCTGCGCCGGCGCGAGGCCGGGCTGGCGGTCGAAGTTGTCGACGAAGAAGCGGTAGCCGCGGTCGGTGGGCACCCGCCCGGCCGACGTGTGGGGCTGGACGAGGTAGCCCTCACGCTCGAGGACGGTCATGTCGTTGCGCACCGTGGCCGACGACACCCCGAGGTTGCGGGAGCGCGCGATGGTCTGCGATCCCACCGGCTGAGCGGTGGTGATGTGCTCCTCCACGATTGCTCGGAGGATCGTCGCCTTGCGGTCGTCGAGCTCCATTGGCACTCGATTCTACCGAGTGCCA
>DASXXX010000373.1:0-7216 GCA_036502765.1 Acidimicrobiia bacterium
GGGGTCGAGGTGGGTGACGACATCGTCCTCGCCGCCGATCATCAGGCAGAAGCCGCGCTCGAGCCCGAACACGCCGCCGCTCGTGCCGACGTCGACGTAGTGGATGCCCTTGGGCTGGAGGCGCGCCGCCCGGTCGATGTCGTCGCGGTAGTACGAGTTGCCACCGTCGATGATGATGTCGCCCGGTTCGAGGTGCTCGACCAGCTTCTCGATGGTCTCGTCGACGAACGCCGCCGGGACCATGATCCACGCTGCCCGCGGCTTCTCGAGCTTCGCCACGAACTCCTCGACGGAGTACGCCCCCGTCGCGCCCGCCGCCGCCGAGGTGTCGACCGCCTCCTTGCTGACGTCGTACGCCACACACGTGTGACCGTCACGCATGAGGCGCAACACCAGATTTGCGCCCATGCGGCCGAGGCCGATCATCCCGAGTTGCATCGTGCTCCCTTTCCCTGCCCACGCTCGTGGGGCCCCCAGCTTGCCAGGCCGCCAGCGTGCTCCGGTACTGGCGTTCCTGCGCGACGGGGGCGCACCAAGAGCGTGAAGCGCGGCGCTTCGGGCTTCGCCTCTACCTTCGGAGGCGGCGGTATCTCCGGATGAGCGTGTTGGTGCTGCTGTCGTGGGCGAGCTCGGGCTCGCCGGCTCCCGCATCGGCTCCTGTGCCGGCACTGACCTCGGGGATGATCGCCTGCGCCAGCTGCTTGCCGAGCTCGACGCCCCACTGGTCGAACGAGTTGATGTTCCAGATCGTGCCCTGGGTGAAGACCTTGTGCTCGTAGATCGCGACCAGTTGGCCGAGCGTGAACGGCGTGAGGCGCTCGGCGAGGATCGTGTTCGTCGGGTGGTTGCCGGCGAAGTTGCGGTACGGCTCACCCTCGGGCGCGGCGCGGCCGAACGCGAGGGCCTCGGTCTGCGCCAGCAGGTTGGCGGTGAGCAAGTCCTGGTGCGTGCCGACCTCGTGGTTGGCGTGCACGAACCCGATGAAGTCGGCGGGGACGAGCTTCGTCCCTTGGTGGATCAGTTGGTAGAACGCGTGCTGACCGTTGGTGCCGGGCTGGCCCCACACGATCGGCCCGGTCTGCATGGTGACCGGGTTCCCTTCGAGGTCGACCGACTTGCCGTCGCTCTCCATGTCGAGCTGCTGCAGGTACGCGGGGAAGCGCGCGAGGTACTGGCTGTAGGGGAGGATCGCCTGGGTCTGCGCGCCGAAGAAGTCGTCGTACCAGATGCCGATGAGTCCGAGCAGCACGGGCAGGTTGCGGCCGAGCGGCGCGGTGCGGAAGTGCTCGTCGATGCTGCGGAAACCGGCGAGCATCTCCGCGAACTGCTCGTGGCCGATCGCGACCATGAGCGACAAGCCGATGGCGGAGTCGTACGAGTAGCGGCCGCCGACCCAGTCCCAGAACTCGAACATGTTGGCGGTGTCGATCCCGAACTTGGCCACTTCGGTCGCGTTGGTCGACACCGCGACGAAGTGCTTCGCGACCGCCGACTCGTCACCACCGAGCCCGGCGAGGCTCCACTCGCGTGCGCTGTGGGCGTTGGTGAGCGTCTCCAGCGTGGTGAACGTCTTCGACGAGATGACGAACAGGGTCTCGGCGGGGTCGAGATCCTGGGTGGCCTCCCAGAAGTCGGTGCCGTCGACGTTGCTCACGAACCGGAACGTCATGTCGCGCTGCGAGAAGTCGCGCAGCGCGTCGTAGGCCATGTGCGGTCCGAGGTCGGAGCCGCCGATGCCGATGTTGACGACGTTGCGGACGCGCTTGCCGGTGTGTCCGACCCACTGTCCGCTGCGGACGCGGTCGGAGAAGTCGGCCATCTTGCGCAGCACCGCGTGCACGTCGGGGACGACGTTCTCACCGTCGACCTCGATCACCGCGCCCTCGGGCGCGCGCAGGGCGACGTGCAGGACGGCGCGATCCTCGGTGACGTTGATCTTCTCGCCCCGGAACATGGCGTCGATGCGGTCGCGCAGGCGCGCGCGCTCCGCCAGCTCGACGAGCAGGCGGAGGGTCTCGCTCGTGATGCGCTGCTTGGAGTAGTCGAGGTAGAGGCCGTCGACCTCGACGGTCAGTGCCTCACCCCGCTGCGGGTCGTCGGTGAACAGGTCGCGCAGGTGGACGTCTCGCATCGCTTCGAAGTGGGCGTCGAGCGCTCGCCACTCCGGCGTTTCCGTGATCGGGGCCATGGCGCGAACTCTAACGAGGGTCAGACGCCGCCTGGATCTGACGCCGACTGGATCAGAGCCCGTACGCCTCGAGCAGTCGTAGCCACACCTCACTGATGGTCGGGAACGACGGCACCGCGTGCCACAGCGTGTCGAGCGGTACCTCGCCGACGACCGCGATCGTCGCCGCGTGCAGCATCTCGCCCACACCGGGTCCGGTGAACGTGGCGCCGACGACGACCCGGCGGGCGTCGTCGACCACGAGCTGGCACGTACCGGTGATGTCCTTGCCGCGCACCGCCGCGCCCGCGATGTCGCCGGTGGCGTGGCTGACGACCTTCACGTCGATCCCCTGCTCGCGCGCCTTCGCCTCGGTGAGGCCGACCATCGCGAGCTGCGGATCGGTGAAGACGACCGACGGGACCGCGCGGTGGTCGGCCCACGCGGTGACGGTCGAGCCGTGGAGGATGGCGTCGGCGGCGATGCGCGCCTGGTACTTGCCCATGTGCGTGAGCAACGTGCGCCCGTTGCAGTCTCCGATGGCGTAGAGCCAGGCGTCGTCGCCGACGACACCCGTCGCGCGCAGCCGGTCGTCGACGTCGATCGGTTCGCCCGGCGCCAGTCCCACCGCGTCGAGCCCGAGGTCGTCGGTGTTGGGTCGACGACCGGTGGCGACGAGCAGCTCGTCGGCGGTGAACGTGCGCCCGTCGCCCAGGGTCAGCGTGACCGGACCGTCGGCGCCTCCGCGCGACCCCTCCCGGGCGGCGCGCTCGACCGACGCGTCGAGCACGACGGCGATGCCCTCGGCCTCGAACGCCGCGCGCAACTCGTCGCTCACGAACGGCTCGAACTTCGTCACCAGCCGCGACGCCTTGTCGATGACCGTGACCTCGCGGGCGCCGAGCCGCTTCCACGCCTGCGCCATCTCGACGCCGACGACGCCACCGCCGAGCACGAGCAGTCGCTCGGGCACCTCCTTCGCGCTGGTGACGGCGCGGCTGTCCCACGGCTGCACGTCGCGCAGACCGTCGATCGGGGGCATCGCCGCCGAGGAGCCGGTGGCCAGCACCACCGCCTTCGTCGCCTCGAGCGCACGCACCGAACCGTCGGGCAGCACGACGTCGACGCGTCGCTCCCCCACCAACCGACCTCGACCGCGCACGAGCACGCCGCCCGCGCCCTCCAGCCACTGCACCTGCCCGTCGTCGTCCCAGTGGCCGGTGATGTCGTCGCGCCACGCCAGCACGTCGGCAACGTCGAGCTCCCCCGTCACCGCGGCGGCAGCACCGGGGACGCGTCGCACCTCGGCGAGCACCTCGCCCGGCCGCAGCAGCGTCTTGCTCGGCATGCACGCCCAGTACGAGCACTCGCCGCCGACCAACTCGGCCTCGACCACCACGATCGACGCGCCGCAGTCGGAGCAACGCCCGGCGATGTTCTCACCGGCCGCGCCGCCGCCGATCACGATCACGTCGAATTGCTCCATGAGGGTCACTTACCCCGCGTGGTTCGGCCCCTACCCGGGGAGCGACGAGAATGACGCCATGACCAGCGTTCTCGGCATTGACATCGGCGGCACCGGCATCAAGGGCGCGCCCGTCGACACCCGCAGCGGCCAGCTCCTGGCCGACCGCCACCGGATCCTCACTCCCCACCCGTCCACGCCCGACGCGGTCACCGAGGTGGTGGCGGAGCTGGCGAAGTTCTTCGACTGGACCGGTCCCACCGGCGCCACCTTCCCTGCGGTGGTGAAGAACGGCGTGGCCCGCACCGCGGCGAACGTCGACCCCGCGTGGATCGGCACCGACGCCGCCGCCATGTTCTCGAAGGTGATCGGCGGTGAGGTGACCGTCGTGAACGACGCCGACGCCGCGGGTGTGGCCGAGATGACCTTCGGCGTGGGCAAGGATCGCGCCGGGCTCGTGATCATGATCACGCTCGGCACCGGGATCGGCAGCGCGCTGTTCATGGACGGCGTCCTCGTACCCAACACCGAGCTCGGCCACCTCAAGATGGGCAAGCACGACGCCGAGCACCTCGCCGCCGACAGCGTGCGCGAGACGCACGACCTGTCGTGGAAGGACTGGGCGGCGCGCGTCCAGGAGTACCTCGTGATGGTGGAAGGGCTCTTCTCGCCCGACCTCTTCGTCATCGGCGGTGGCGTGAGCAAGAAGTCGGAGAAGTTCTTCCCCCACCTCGGCCAGGTGCAGACCGAGGTCGTCGCCGCGCAGCTGCTCAACGAGGCCGGCATCGTCGGCGCCGCGCTCGCCCACATCCAGCGCGCCGGCGTCCCCCACACCGACTGATGTGCTGGCGCCCCTATGTCGTCACAGTGACGCGGTAGGGGCGCCGAAACCTCAGGCGGGTGGGTCGTCGATGGGGGTGCGGCCGGCGAAGCCGGAGTCGGGCCAGTGCCACCAGTCGATGGCGTCCTCGCCGTCGAGCCAGCACAGCAGGTAGGTCGCGCCCGACGGCGCGAGCGACGGGAAGTCGATCAGACCGCGCTCGGGATCGCGCACGATGATCCCGTCGGCGTTGAGCCCCTCGACGATCGACGCGATCTCGGTGTCGAGGCGGGCGCCCTGCCCGTTGGCCGTCGGTCGCGCGCGCACCAGTTGGCGCAGCCGCTGCACCTTCTCGCGCACGTCGGGCAGCGCGGCGGTGGCTTCGTCCAGGGTCCAATGACGCACGAATCCACGATAGGGGTGCACAGGGGTCGCCACTACGCTCTCGCCCGATGACTCGGGTCGGGTTCCTCGGGCCCCACGGCACGTTCGCGGAGGAGGCGTTGCTCACGCAGCCCGACCTTGCCGCGGGTGAAGCGGTGCCGTTCCGCGACGTCCCGCACGTCATCACCGCGGTCGAGCGCGGCGAGGTCGACCTCGGCCTCGTCCCCATCGAGAACTCCATCGAGGGTTCGATCACCGTCACCCTCGACACGCTCGCGTTCGACACCGAGCTGCTCGTGCAGCGCGAGGTCGACCTCCCGGTGTCGCTGCACCTCTGCGCGCCGAAGGGCACGAAGATGCGCGACATCACCACGGTGGTGTCGCATCCCAATCCCCTCGGTCAGACCCGCATGTGGATGGCGAAGCACCTCCCCGACGCGGTCACGGTCGCGGCCAACTCCACCGCCGAGGCGGCCAAGCAGGTGGCCAAGTCACGAAAGTCCGGTCTGGCCTCGATCGGTACCCGCCAGGGCGCGGTCAACGCCGGCCTCGAGATCCTCGCCAGCGAGATCGAGGACCACCCGGAGAACCAGACCCGCTTCGTGCTGGTGGGCTACGGCGTGCCTGCGCCCACCGGTCACGACAAGACCTCGGTCGTGTGCTTCCAGCGTCAGGACCGACCCGGGTCGCTGCTCGCGATCCTGCAGGAGTTCGCGGCGCGCGCGATCAACATCACCAAGCTCGAGTCGCGCCCCACCAAGCGCGACCTCGGCGACTACTGCTTCTTCATCGACTTCGAGGGCCACCTCGACGACGACGTCGTGGCCGACTGCCTGCGCAACCTCGCGGCGAAGCAGGCCAAGGTGAAGTTCCTCGGCTCCTACCCGGTGTCGGGTGCCGACGGCCACGCGCGCCGGAAGGCCGTCACCAAGGCCGAGCGCGACGCCAATGCCTGGCTCGGCGGTCTGCGCGACCAGATCCGGCGCGACACGTCCACATGAGGCTCTCGTGATCGACCTCAAGCGTCTGCGCGAGGAGCCGGAGTACCGCGCCGGCATCGAACGCAAACGCGTGCGCGACGGCCTGCTCGACGACGTGCTCGCGGCCGACGCGACGCGGCGCGAGCAACTCCGGGTCGTCGAGGAGCTGCGCACGCGGCAGAACGCGGCGTCGAAGGACATCGGACGCTCCGCGCCCGAGGAACGACCGGCCAAGATCGCGGCGGCCGGCGCGCTGAAGGAAGAGCTGCAGGCACTCGAAGAGGCACTCACCCTCGTCGACGCCGAGGTGCGCGCGCTGGCGCTCCAGGTGCCGAACCCCGCCGACGCGTCGGTCCCCGACGGCGGCGAGCACGACGGCGCGGTCCTGCGCGTCGTCGGCGACACCCCGGCGCCCCCTCCGCTCGACCATGCCGCATTCAGCGAGAAGATGGGTTGGGTCGAGAGCGAGCAAGCCGTGCAGATGAGCGGCTCGCGCTTCGCCTACCTCATGCGCGAAGCGGTGCTGCTCGAGCTCGCGCTCGTGCAGTGGGTCACCCGCACGCTGGTGGGCGAGGGTTTCACGCCCGTCGTCCCTCCCGTGCTCGTGCGCGAGGAAGCCATGGTGGAGGCCGGTTTCTTCCCCACCGACGACCGGCAGGTGTACGCGGTCGAGGAGGACGACCTCTTCCTCGTCGGCACCAGCGAGGTGCCGCTCTCCGCCATCCACCGCGACGAGATCCTCCCGGCCGACACCCTCCCGCGCCGCTACCTCGGCATCTCGTCGTGCTTCCGACGTGAGGCCGGCACGTACGGCAAGGACACGCGCGGCATCTTCCGCGTCCACCAGTTCGACAAGGTGGAGATGTTCTCCTACGCCGATCCCGCGACCTCGTGGGACGAGCACGAAGCCTTGCTCGCGATCGAGGAGTCGCTCGTCGGCGGGCTCGGCCTCCCGTACCGCGTCGTGAACATCGCGGCCGGCGACCTCGGAAATGCGGCGGCGAAGAAGTACGACGTCGAGGTGTGGTTGCCGTCGGAAGGCGCGTACCGCGAGCTCACGTCGTGCTCCAACTACCTCGACTTCTCGGCCCGCCGACTCAACACGCGAGTCAAAGGCGAGAAGGGCAATCAACTCGCGCACACGCTCAACGGCACCGCCTGCGCGGTGGGGCGCACGCTCGTGTTCCTGTTCGAGCACTACCAGGACGCCGACGGCGGCTTCACCGTCCCCGAGGTGCTGCGTCCCTACACCGGCTTCGACCGCGTCGAGCCGCGCTGACGCCTCGGCCCGCCACCCCTCCTAACCTGCTCGGTGGAGGGGTGCCAGAGCGGCCGAATGGGACGGTCTTGAAAACCGTTGAGGCGCAAGTCTCCGAGGGTTCGAATCCCTCTCCCTCCGC
>DASXXX010000374.1:0-5865 GCA_036502765.1 Acidimicrobiia bacterium
CGTTGCATGAATCGCAGAGTACTGCGAGCGCATTTGTGTGGACGAGGTGCTCGCGCTCGCTCTCCCGTAGCCGGGTAGCTGCGGCCGAAGACACTGGAAGGAAGCGCACATGCCCGCTCCGGTACTGATCGGCGAGCGCCGAGCGGCAGTTATGGCGCAGCCCGCTCCGAACCAACGTCATTGTTCGACGGCCGAAACGAGAGGTCGCTGGCGCGGAGGCTTGTCGGGACCATCGAAGCCACTGCACTTCGCTGACGCCGTACAAGTAGCGGCGGAAGTGGTCGTCCCATGTCGACTCGTCATCCCCCAGGTAGCGCGACAGCGTCCGGAACCCTCGCTCGATGTCGTAGGGGCACAGCTCGGCGTGGCCTGTCGCAATGACTTGCAACACTTCGCCGGTGCCGAGTTCGCAAGTGTCGATGACCAGACCGACGCGCGGGTCGCGCCCGATAATCGACGGCATTCGTGACCGTGGACCAGTCAGAACCCAGAAGGCTGAGTCTTCCCAGAGGTACCAGACAGGTCGCACTGATGGCCCGGCTGCTGCGAGTCGCGCCGTGAGCGGCAGAGCCAGGAACGCATCGACATCAAACGGCTGATCCTGCTTGTGCACGCGTACAGAGTGCCCTGACAGAGGATCGCGTGCAGGCGTTGCGGGCGTGCTCGTAGCGTTCGACTGTGTTCTGGGTGGTCGAGCAGCTGCGGTTTCGGTCGGCATTGCGTTCTCGGACTACCTGGTCATCTTTTGAGGCCAACTGCGGTGGCGAGTCATGAACCAGTTTCCGTTCTGTCCTCGGATGACTCGCGAGGCTGGCGGATGCGGACGCGCTCGCTGTCTCCTAAGAGAGCGAGGACTTTACAAACAACCGGATCGTCGTCGAGTTGGGATGCGTGGTGACGGATGGCCGCTCGTTGTGCCGTCCGGTCAATGCGCAGGTCATGAACCTCGGGCCCGTCCGCGATCGACTCGAACGTCAGGCCGTGCTCAGCCTGGAGTCGTGACGCGGTGAGCGGATCGATTCCCCATTCGATTATGGGAAGCCCTCGCCGATCAGCGACGCGTTCGGCGGCCCGGCTCACGGCCCGATGGTCAGGGTGTCCGGTAACGCCCTGTGGTTCGAACACGACGAACGTGGCGACGTCGATCGTGAGCCAGCGGTCGATGCAAGCATCGAGCTCCGTGTCGGGCAAGGCATCGAGGCGTCCGTCGGGCAGATCGAGCAAGGTGACTTCCGCGACGCCCAAGACCGCGGTGGCGTCGATCAGCTCGCGTCTGCGGATCTCTGCCAATCCCTCGTGGGCACCGATCGTGCTGGCTTCGCCATGGGTGAAGCACAAGACGCGAACCTCACGCCCCTCGCTCGTCAGACTCGCGAGGAGTGCACCGAGCCCAAACGTCTCGTCGTCGGGGTGCGCGACGACCGCGGCCACGGAACCGCCAGGAATCGGCAGCACCGACATCACGTGACACATCCTGGCACGAGTCCGATGAACGTCAGACACTGCGCGGCCTGTCCCGCGTGGCATCACGGAGGTGACGTCGCCGCGATGTTGAGCCGGCGGCGGACAATGGTCCTCGCCATGTCGAGGACAGCAGGATCCTCACGTAATACGTAGCTAGCGTTGGCGGCGAGGATGATGCCGTTCAACTCGAATGTCAGCGCGTCGGGGTCCTCGTCGGCGGGAAGTTCTTGTCGTTCGATGGCCGTCTCCGCGAATTGGCGGATGCACGCGGTGAACTCGAGCTGGAATGCGGCGATCTCTTCCTTCACCGGGCCTGGACGAGTGCCCATCTCCAAGACGGCGCCGGCGAAGAAGCAACCGCCCGGGAACGTGCGCCGCACGAGATGGTCGAAGAACGCGTCGCACACGCTGACGAGCTGCGCGAGTCCCGGTGCAGCCGCGAGCGCCGGTTCGATGACCTCACGACGGAAGATCTGCCCGGCTTCGTCGACGGTCGCCAGCTGGAGCTCTTGCTTCGAGCCGAAGTGGGCGTAGACGCCGCTCTTGCTCATGTCGAGCGCGCTGGCGAGGTGGCCGATCGAGAGACCTTCCAGCCCGTCGACCGTCGCCAGCGTCACCGCCTCGCGCACGATCGCGGTCCGGGTTCGCTCGCCGTCGGCTCGCTTCTGCTTTGCCACCATCTTGACAAGATAGCACGATCGGTCGTACTGTGATCTAGTAGCACGACCGATCGTGCTATTTCTTCGGGTGATCCGACCGGCAGTCGTGGTCGTCGTCCGGACCTCGACGACGGAGGAACCGATGATGCGAGCCGTGCTGGGAACCGAACAGGAGGAGGACGCCGGCGCTGAAGGTGGCGGAGTGCCGGGTGTCCGTATCGAGGTCGACGACCTGTCGCAGCGAGTGAAGCTGCGCAAACGCAGCGAGCTGACCGTGCTCGACGCGGTGTCGTTCACGCTCGAGCCAGGCGAGCTGGTCGCGATCGTCGGACCGAGCGGCGCGGGCAAGACGACGCTGCTGGACGCGGTCGCGGGCATCGTCGCGCCCGCGTCGGGGTCGGTGCGCTACGACGGAGTGGACCTCTACGCCAATCCGGGAACCTTCCGCAGCGTGCTCGGCTACGTCCCCCAAGATGACATCATCCACGCCGATCTCCCGCTCGAACGCATGCTCGGCTATGCGGCACGGCTGCGTTTCCCGTCATCGACCAGCGCGACGGAGATCGCCGACGCAGTCGGTGATGCGCTCGGAGCGGTGGGCCTGAGCGACTCCGGCGACGTCCGGGTCGCGGCCTTGAGTGGCGGGCAGCGCAAGCGCGCCAGCATCGCGGTCGAGCTCCTCACCGACCCGCAGGTGTTCTTCCTCGACGAGCCGACATCGGGCCTCGACCCGGTGACGAGCGCGGAGATCGTCGAGCGCCTCCGTCAACTCGCCGACCGTTCAGCGACGGTCGTGTTCACGACGCACTCGGTCGAGGACCTCGCGCAGTGCGATCGCATCGTGTTCATGATGCGCGGCGGGCGCGTGGGCTTCGTCGGAACACTCGACGACGCGCTTGCGCAGTTCGGGGTCGACTCCGTCGCCGAGCTCTACCGTCGCCTCGCCGATCCGAGCGACGCTGCCGACACCTTCGGCATCTCGCGCACGTCCGCCACCGTGGCGGCCCACGGCAACGATCCGGGAGACGTGGTCAATCGGCCCGTGGCGAGCGGGTTGACGCAGTGGCGCGTTTTGACCAGCCGGACGTTCGAGACGTTGGTGCGCAACCGCTTGACGCTTGCGATCCTGGTCGGTTCACCGGCGCTCATCGTCGCGATGTTCGCGATCCTGTTCCGGCCGGGCGCTTTCGACCCCCGACACCCCAGCCCGAGTTCGATGGTGATGATCGGATTCTGGGTCGTCTTCGGCGCCTTCTTCTTCGGGCTCACCTACGGTTTGCTGCAGATCTGCACCGAGCGGACCATCCTGCGCAGGGAACGACTTGTCGGCCTGCGCCTCGACGCGTACGTCGCGTCGAAGGTGACGGTCCTCCTGCCCTTCCTCGCTCTGGTGGTCGTGGCGATGCTCGGTGTGCTCCGCCTCCTCGACCGCCTCCCTGCGCGTTCGCTGTCGACGTACGCGTCGATCGGGCTCGGCCTGCTGCTGTGTTCGGTCGCGGCGCTTGGGCTCGGTCTGCTCACCTCCGCCGCGGTCGGCAACGTGTCGCAGGCGACGCTCGCGCTTCCGATGCTGTGCTTTCCGGCGGTGTTGTTCTCTGGTGCCATCCTCCCGGTGAACCTCATGGCCGGCGTCGGCGCCGCTTTCAGCACGGTGATCCCTTCGCGCTGGGCCTTCGAGGCCATCGGCCACGACCTCGGCGCGCGCCGAATCCTCGCCACGGGTGGCTCCCGACTCGGGCCTCCGCTCCTCGCGTCGTACGGCGATGCGGGCACGGCGTCGACCGGCACGTACTACCTCATTCTCGCCGCATTCGCAGTCGTGTTCCTGCTCGCGACGTGGGGCGTGCTCATCAGAACCACCCGCAGTTCGATCCGTTGACCGAACCTTGTCCGCCACCGCAAGGGATGAACCACATGATGACTGACAGCAGTATCGAGATCGACGCGTCAGCACGGTCTGTCTGGGACGTCTTCGTCGACGTGGAACGCTGGCCAGAGTGGACGGCATCAGTCCAACGGATCGTGCCCCTCGACGGTGCCGGCATCGAGGTCGGAAACCGCTTCGAGATCAAGCAACCGCGTCTGCCGAAACTCACGTGGGAGGTGACCGAGGTCGACCCCGGCGTGTCGTGGACCTGGTGCCAACGGTCGCCCGGCGCCACGACCTGCGCGTCACATGAAGTCGTTGCACTCGGACCCGAACGGACGCTCATACGTCAGCGCATCCACCGGCGAGGTCCTGTCGGAGTCGCGGTCGGTGCCTCGATGCAGAGACTCACGAAGCGCTATCTCGCCCTCGAGGCCCGAGGCCTCAAAGCGCGCAGCGAAGGATCCGTCGTGAGTTCCGTGCAGGAGTCGAAGAGCACGAGTGAGGCGATGAACAGATGACTAGGAGAGCAAGTACCACCGTTCGGTACGAGTCACACACGACGATCCAGCGACCCGTGAGCGATGTGTTCGCGCGTTTGGCCGACGTGGATGGCTACAAGACATGGATGCGCCGCACCGGCTTGTTCCGCAGGTCAGGGCAGACCTCCGACGGGCCCCTGGGCTTGGGGACGGCATACTTCGATGCCACGAAGATGGGCACGTTTCGCGGCGAAGTGGTCGCGTTTGAGCCACCGGTGCGGATCGGTTTCCGAGAAACGCTTCGGTGGTTTGGCTTGGAGCTGATGGAGGCACGTCCTGCGTACACCCTCGAGCCGGACGAGGAGCAGACGATCGTTCATCACGTCGCGGAGGGTGAGCTCTTTGGAATGATGCGATTGATGAAGCCGATCGCGGCTCGGTTGGCGAGAAGCGAGCGGGCTCGTACCCTCGAATCGTTGAAGCGTGCGATGGAGTCGGCCGATGTCGACGCCCGCCGCCTAGCCACAGGCTGAACGGGTCGCACCCGAGCGGCACATAGGGCGCGGTCGCCATCTGCCGATTGGTTCGTCAGTCCGACGGCAGATCGCCGGTTCTGTCATCACGAATGAGGCAAAGAACGCCGTCGTCGTGCACGGCGTTCGCCGGAGTGGGCGAGGACCGCACAGAGAAAAGGTCTATCGCGACCCGATTCGCTCATGAGACCGGCAGTGAGTTGCAAGATTGTGCTCAGAATCTTGACGCTTTTGTTTACGCGGCAGGGCTTGTGTTCGAAGAGGCTGATCCTTACGGTTTTCTGATCCGCGGCTCAGCGGGCAACGGCGCCTGACGCTCGGTGATCATCATCACCTCGGATTCAGGAGGACCATGTGAAACGGACGCTACGCCGAATCGGCATCGTCGCCACGATCGCTGCGGCGCTCGTGCTGGTGACGAACGTCGCCGCTTTCGCGGTCGACCCGTCGATCGACGTCAACCCGATCAAGGGCATCTCCCACACCGACCTCGGGCTCAACAACCTCTGGATCATCATCGGTGCGGTGCTCGTGATCTTCATGCAAGCGGGCTTCGCGCTCGTCGAGACCGGCTTCTGCCGGGCGAAACACGCGGCGCACGTGGTCAGTAGCAACTTCGCCATCTTCGGCCTCGGGTTCGTGGCCTACTTCCTCGTCGGCTTCCCGCTCATGTTCAGCGGGTACAGCTTCTCGGTCTTTGGCTACGCGACGCCGCTGAGCACGAATTCCCTGATCCATCTTGGCAACAGCGGGAACTGGGTGTTCCTGTGGGGCAAGAGTGGCTGGGCGCTCTCCGGTGTCGCGTACAGCGTGCCGGTGGCCGCGTTCTTCCTCTACATGGTCGCCTTCATGGACACCAC
>DASXXX010000375.1:0-7620 GCA_036502765.1 Acidimicrobiia bacterium
AGGTGTCTGGTCGAGCGTGACCTTCACCGAGTCGACGATCGACGCGGTGGGCTCCTCGACGGCTTCGCGGATCTCGACGGTGGAGAGGACGATCGTCTTCGGCAGGCCGGTGATGAGGTCGCGCCCGCGCACTTCCGCGTAGAGCTCCTCTTCCAGCGGCCACGCGCTCGCGAGTTGCACCTTCACTTCTTCTGCGGTGCGTTCACCGAGCGCGAGCGAGTACTCGCGCTTCACGAAGTTGATGATCGCTTCGTCGAACTCGTCGCCGCCGACGCGGCTCGACTCGCTCACGACGATGCCGCCGAGTGAGATCACCGCGACTTCGGTCGTGCCGCCGCCGATGTCGACGATCATGTTGCCCGCAGGCTCGTGCACCGGCAGCCCCGAGCCGATCGCGGCGGCCATCGGCTCCTCGATGACGAGCACCGGCTTGCGCGCGCCGGCGAACTCGGCCGCTTCCTGCACTGCGCGCCGCTCCACGCCGGTGATGCCCGACGGGATGCAGATGACCATGCGCGGCTTCGCCCACTTGCGCTGGTGCACCCGCTGGATGAAGTAGCGGAGCATCTTCTCGCAGATGTCGAAGTCGGCGATGACGCCGTCCTTCAACGGACGGACGGCTTCGATGTGCCCGGGCGTGCGGCCGAGCATGCGCTTGGCCTCGGTGCCCACCGCGAGGAGGCGACCGTCACGGGTGTTCATCGCCACGATCGACGGCTCGTCGAGCACGATGCCCTTGCCGCGCACGTAGACGAGCGTGTTCGCCGTGCCGAGGTCGACGGCCATGTCACGTCCGACTACGGAGGAAAACCAGGGCTCAGACACGGGGAAAAGGACTCCAGACGGGCTCGGCGGAGAAGGCGGGCTCGGCGGAACGGGCAACGGGCAGATCGGCGGGGTCGGTCCGCGACAGGCTAGCGAACCCGCCTGCCGCGCGCGAGGGCCGCGGCAGAAGTACGCGTGACTACTGCGCGAGAGCGGGGAAGAACAGCGCGATCTCGCGCTCGGCCGAGTCGGGACCGTCAGAACCGTGAACGAGGTTCTCACCAGTCTCGAGTGCGAGATCCCCACGGATCGTGCCCGGCCCCGCCTCGCGCGGGTTGGTCACACCCATGAGATTCCGCACGACCTGCCAGGTGTCGGGACCCCCCTCGACCACCATCGCCACCAACGGGCTGCGGGTGATGAACGACACGAGATCGCCGAAGAACGGCCGTTCGGTGTGCTCTTCGTAGTGCCGGCCGGCCAGGTCGGCGTCGATGGTGCGCAGCTCGAGCGCCACGATCGTGAGGCCCTTGCGCTCGAGGCGTCCGACGATCTCGCCGACGAGGCCACGTTCGACCGCATCGGGCTTGCAGAGGACGAGGGTACGGGTGCTCATGGGCGAGGCAAGCTAGTGGACTGCCCGCGCGGGCGTTCAGTCGACGAGCACGGCCCGGGCCGGGCTGACCACGTAGAGCGAACCCGTGATGACCACCTGGCCGTCGGGCGGCGTGACCTCGACCGCGAACGCCACTGCGTCACGTACGTCGTCGATGACGTCGACGACGCCGTGCTCGACCCCCAGGTCGTACGCCGCCTCCGCGACCACGTGCGGGTCCTGCCCGCGCGGACTGTCGGGCCGGCAGCACACGAGCCGCGCCGCGTCGAGCGCACCGAGCGCCTCGAGCATCTCGTGCGGTTCCTTCTCGCGCATCAAGCCGACGACGAGCGTGCGCGGAGTGTCGGCAAACTCGTCGGCGAGCGCGGTGCGCAATGCATGCGCGCCGGCGACGTTCTTCACGCCGTCGAGCAGGACAAGAGGTTGGTGACCGACGACCTCGAGTCGTCCAGGGGTGCGCACGTTGGCGAACGCGTCGGCGACGAGTTCGATGTCGAGCGCCCGTCCGAGGAACGACTCCGCCGCGGTGAGCGCGACCACGGCGTTGTCGGCCTGGTGCGCGCCGTGGAGCGCGAGGAACACGTCGTCGTACGACGCGTACGGCGTGTACATGTCGATGACGCGCCCGCCGATGGCGAGCCGGTTCGCGCGCACACCGAAGTCGATGTCTCGACGCGCGACCGACGCGGGATCGCGCGCGAGGAAGTAGGGAACGAGCGCAGGATCGGTCTCACCGAGGACGAGCGCCGACGTCGGCTCGACGATCCCCGCCTTCTCCTCCGCGATGTCGGCGAGCGTCGGGCCGATGTACTCGACGTGGTCGATGCTCACGTTGGTGACGACGGCGACGTCGGCGTCGACCACGTTGGTCGCGTCGCCGCTACCGCCCAGCCCGACTTCGACGACCGCGACGTCGACGGCGATGTCACCGAACCAACGCAGCGCCGCGGCGGTCAGGATCTCGAAGTAGCTCGGCGCGTCGGGGAGCAGGTCCTCGACCGCCGCCACCGCCACCAGCAACTGGTCGAGCGCGTCGTCGGCGATCGGGTCGCCGTTCCACACCAAGCGCTCGTTGACCCGGGCGAGATGCGGGCTCGTGTAGGCACCGACCGAGAGCCCGGCCGCTTCCAACAGGGCGGCGGTCATGCGGGCCACCGACGTCTTGCCGTTGGTACCGGTGAGGTGCACCACGGGGTACTCCCCTTCGGGGGAGCCCAGGAGGTCCATGAGCGGGCGCTCCCGCTCGACCGCGAGCAGGCGCTTCCCCACCCCACCCCGCGCCGGCACGCCGACGCCGGTCTCGAGGTTGGTGTGGTCGTCGAGCCAGGCGCGGGCGTGGCGCGGATCGAGCGTCACCCTTCCGGCGCCTCTTCCGGGGCCGCGAGCGTGACGTCGACCGCGAGCTCCGCACCGTCCTCGAATTCGACGTCGCCCACGACCCGACCGCCGTTGCGCACGTCGTCGAGCGCGGGCTCGAGCGCACGCCGGAGCTCGGTCGTCGCGTGCACGACCACGTGCGTCACGTCGGTGCGCATCGAGCGCTTGGCCTCGCTCTTCGCCTTGCGGACCGCGCCGAGCACTGCAGCCGCCGCGGGATACACCGCGAGATCGTCGGATGCGAACGCCGCGAGCTCGTCGACGACGGGCCACGGCGCGCGGTGGACGGAACCGTCGCCGCGCCACCACGACCACACCTCTTCGGTGACGAAGGGCATGTGCGGCGCGAACAATCGCAACAGCGTGTCGAGCGCGGTGGCGAGCGCGGCGCGGGCAGAATCGGAGCCGTCGTACGCGCGGCCCTTCACCAGTTCGAGGTAGTCGTCGCAGAAGCCCCAGAAGAACCGCTCCGTCGCGTCGAGCGCCCGCGCGTAGTCGTACGTCTCGAACGACGTGGTCGCGTGGGCGACCAACGCAGCGAGGCTGGCGAGCATCGACCGGTCGAGCGGTTCGGTGATCGCGTCGGATCCCTTGCCGAACCCGGCCGGCCCGTCAGAGGAGTCGGTGTCGCCGATCACCCCGAGCGCGAACTTCGACGCGTTGAGGATCTTGATCGCCAGGCGGCGACCGACCTTCATCTGTCCTTCGTCGACCGCGGTGTCGACACCGGGTCGACCACTCGCCGCCCAGTAGCGCATGGCGTCGGCACCGAACTGGCGGATCGGCTCCATCGGCGTGACGACGTTGCCCTTGCTCTTCGACATCTTCTTGCGGTCCGGGTCGAGCACCCACCCTGAGATGGCAGCGTCGGTCCACGGCAACGCGTCGAACTCGAAGTGCGCCCGCACGATCGTCGAGAACAGCCACGTGCGGATGATCTCGAACGCCTGCGGTCGCAGGTCCATGGGGAAGACACGCGCGAACAGGTCGGGGTCGTCCTCCCAGCCGGCCGCGATCTCGGGCGTGAGCGACGACGTGGCCCAGGTGTCCATGACATCGGGGTCGGCGACGAAGCCGCCCGCCTTGCCGCGTTGGTCCTCGGTGAACCCTTCGGGCGTGTCGCTGGTGGGGTCGACCGGCAGGCGGGCCTCGTCGGGCGCCAGCGGGTGCGCGTAGTCGACCTCGCCGTCGGCGTCGAGCGGGTACCAGAGCGGGAACGGCACGCCGAAGTAGCGCTGGCGGCTGATCAGCCAGTCGGAGTTGAGTCCTTCGACCCAGCTCTCGTAGCGACTCCGCATGTGCGCGGGGTGCCACTGCAGCTCGCGGCCGCGTTCGAGGAAGGCGGTGCGCAGTTCGGGGTCGCGCCCACCGTTGCGGATGTACCACTGGCGCGACGACACGATCTCGAGCGGGCGATCACCCCGCTCGTAGAACTTCACCGGGTGCGTGATCGGCTTCGCCGCGCCGACCAGATCGCCGGACTCGTCGAGCAGCTCGACGATGCGCGCCTGCGCCTGCTTGGCGGTCTTGCCCGCGAGCTCCGCGTAACGGGCCTCGGCGTCGGGTGCGGTGTCGCCCCAGTCGGGCGGCTGCGGGAGGAGCCGGCCGTCACGACCCAGCACCGTGCGGGTCGGCAGCCGCAGCTCGCGCCACCACACGACGTCGGTGGTGTCACCGAAGGTGCAGATCATGGCGATGCCCGAGCCCTTCTCGGGATCGGCCAAGCGGTGCGGCAACACGGGCACGCGCACACCGAACAGCGGTGTGGTCACGAACGTGTCGAAGCGCGGCGAGTAGCGCTCGTCGTCGGGATGCGCGACCAGTGCCACGCACGCGGGGATGAGCTCGGGACGCGTGGTCTCGATGACGATGTCATCGTCGCCGTCGGTACCCGCGAACCGCACCGCGTGGTACGCGCTGGGAACCTCGCGATCTTCGAGCTCGGCCTGCGAGACGGCCATGCGGAAGTCGACGTCCCAGAGCGTGGGCGCTTCCGACTGGTACGCCTCGCCGCGCGCCAGCATGCGGAGAAACGCCCGCTGCGAAGCGCGCCGGGCGCGATCGCCGATGGTGGTGTAGGTCATCGACCAGTCGACCGAGAGTCCGAGCGTCCGCCACAGCTCCTCGAACTTCTGCTCGTCCTCCACCACCAACCGGTCGCAGAGTTCCACGAAGTTCTGCCTGCTGATCGGGATCTCCTGCTTCGCCGGCTTCTCCGGCGGCGTGAACTCGGTGTCGTACGGCAGCGACGGGTCGCAGCGCACGCCGTAGAAGTTCTGCACCCGACGTTCGGTGGGCACACCGTTGTCGTCCCAACCCATCGGGTAGAAGACCTCGCGGCCGCGCATGCGCTGGAAGCGCGCGATCGCGTCGGTGTGGGTGTACGAGAACACGTGACCGACGTGCAGCGAACCGCTCACCGTGGGCGGCGGGGTGTCGATTGCGTACACCTGCTCGCGGGTCTTGGTGCGGTCGAACGTGTACGTCCCCGCGGCATCCCACGCGGACGCCCACTTGTCCTCGAGCCCCTCGAGGCTCGGCTTCTCCGGCGCGGTCATCCCGACGAGTCTAAAGACGCGACCGCTCCGGGCTCGATGCCTTCGGGCGCGGGGGCTTCAGGCGCGAGGGCTTCGCGCTCGAGCTCGGCCCGGATCATGACGCGGAGCGAGATCCAGATCAGCAGGTTGAGCGCCAGCCCGAACACGCCCGCGAGCTGCTCCTGCGCGAACTGGAACACCTGCGTCACGAAGATCTGCACGAGGATGCCGCGCTCGAACCAGCGGTACGCCGACAGCCGGTGGTGACGGAGCCGCACGACGCCGACGATGATGAGCGCGCCCGACACACCGCTCGAGACGACCGTCGCCCACTCCTCGAACCCCCGGACCGCACCGTGATCGGCCGCGAGGGCCACCGCGACGACCAGCTGTCCCGATCCGATCACCACGAACCACAGCGTCACGGCGCCCTTGAACCACCCGTGCGCGGCAATGCGCAGGTACCACGCACGCACCGCGAGCCCCGCCCGCTCGAACCGGTTCGGCCGGGGGTCGGGGAGATCCGATTCGTGCGAGAGGAGCGCGCGCACCTGGCGGGCGATCGGATCGTCGGCGCCGGTCTGGTCGAGCAGCGACATCGCCGACCGGCGGTGCGGCTCGCTCAGCCCACCGATCGCGGCGGACTTGACCGCCTCGAGACCGTTGAGCACCGCTTCGTCGGCGGTGTACTCGCGCCGCTGGATGCCACGGAACACGAGGTACATCGCGATGAAGACGAAGTAGATCAATCCGATGGTCGGCTTGAAGAAGTAGTTCACGTCGCGGGTGATGAACTTCCCGAGCTCGTCGATGAACCACCCGAACCCGCACCCACCGATGAACGCGATGAACGTGCGGTTGTTGGGCGCGAGGAACGAGATCGCGAAGATGACGGCGATCGCCATCATCAACGCACCCCAGATCGCGTGCGAGATGTGCAGCGTGCCGTTGCCCAGCTGCGGGTAGCCGGTGATGATCAGGAAGACGCGGTTGCCGATGACCGAACCGACGGCGCAGACCAGGAAGAGGTCGAGACGCCGGCCCGAGTCGTAGCTCCGCAGCGCGAACCGCGGGATCCTCGTGCTCATCGGTTGCGGCGGATCCCTACGCGGATCGCCGCTCGCCCTCGTCGGTGGTGATCAGCGTCGGGTGCACGCGATCCATGACGACGGCCCGGTCGACCACGCACCGGACGATGTCGTCGCGACTGGGTAGGTCGTACATCACCTCGAGCAGCACGCCTTCGAGGATCGCTCGCAGACCACGGGCGCCGGTGCCGCGCTTGAGCGCTTCGTCGCCGACCGCGTCGAGCGCGTCGTCGGTGAACACCAGCTCGACGTCGTCGAAGTGGAAGAACTTCTGGTACTGCTTCAGCAGCGCGTTCTTCGGTTCGACGAGGATGCGGATGAGCGCGTCCTTGTCGAGGTTGTTGACCGCGCTGATGACGGGCAGTCGACCGACGAACTCGGGGATGAGCCCGAACTTGAGAAGGTCCTCCGGGAGCACCGAGCGCAGGATGGTGCCGACGTCCTTCTCTTCCGCCCGGCGCACGTCGGCACCGAAGCCGATGCCCTGGTTGCCGGTACGGGTCTCGATGATCTTCTCGACCCCGGCGAACGCGCCACCGCAGATGAACAGGATGTTCGTGGTGTCGATCTGGATGAACTCCTGGTGCGGGTGCTTGCGGCCACCCTGCGGCGGCACCGACGCGGTGGTGCCCTCCAGGATCTTGAGCAGCGCCTGCTGCACGCCCTCACCGGAGACATCACGCGTGATCGACGGGTTCTCGGCCTTGCGGGCGATCTTGTCGATCTCGTCGATGTAGATGATGCCGGTCTCGGCCTTCTTGACGTCGTAGTCGGCAGCCTGGATCAGCTTGAGGAGGATGTTCTCGACGTCTTCGCCCACGTAACCCGCTTCGGTGAGCGCGGTGGCGTCGGCGATGGCGAACGGCACCTTCAGCAACCGGGCGAGCGTCTGCGCGAGCAGCGTCTTGCCGCAGCCGGTGGGCCCGATCAACAGGATGTTCGACTTCTGGAGCTCCACGTCGGGGTCGCCGTACGCGCCGGCCTGCACCCGCTTGTAGTGGTTGTAGACCGCGACCGAGAGGATCTTCTTGGCGTTCTCCTGCCCGATCACGTAGTCGTTCAGGTATTCGTAGATCTCACGCGGCTTCGGAAGCTCGTCGAACTTGACCTCGGAGCTCTGCGACAGCTCTTCTTCGATGATCTCGTTGCAGAGATCGATGCACTCGTCGCAGATGTAGACGCCGGGACCGGCGATGAGCTTCTTGACCTGCTTCTGGCTCTTGCCACAGAACGAGCA
>DASXXX010000376.1:0-3843 GCA_036502765.1 Acidimicrobiia bacterium
CTCGACGTGCTCCTCGACGCGCAGCTGGCCCCGATCGTCGACATGGTCGCGCGCCGCGTGGAGTCGGCGACCGGGGACCCGTCCTCCGAGGGTGCCGTGTACGAAGTGGCGAGCGCGGAGGGCGCGGTGACGTTCCGGCGCACCGGTCCCGGTCCCGACGGCTACGAGCGCACCGGCATCACCGGCACCGACCCGATCGCCGAGCAGTCGCCCGAGCTCCTCGTCGGCATCGAGGCCGAGCGCGCCGACCCGCATCCGCCGCGCGACACCAACTCGTACCCGTACGCGTTCGATCACGTCGCGCAGCTCTTCGACCACCCGGCCGCGCCCGACCTGTGCGTGCTGCACTCCGCCGCCCACAACTGGGAGGACCAGGGTGGTCACCGAGGCGAGCACGGTTCGTTGGGCATCGTGCAGGCGCGGGCGCCGTTCGTGATCGCGGGCAAGGGCGTCCGCAACGACGGGCTCGTGCCGCGCTCCGGTCGGCTGGTCGACGTCGCCCCGACGATCGCCGAGCTCCTGGGGTGCGCGCCCGACGACCACGGCCGTCATCTCGCGGGACAGGACGGTGTCGTGCGCGACGACGTGCTCGACGTCGCCGCCGGTCGCCCGCGCCACGTCATCGGCTTCCTCTTCGACGGTGTGAATCCCAACGTGCTGCACGCGATGGCGGCGTCGGGCGAAGCCCCGAACGTGGCCCGCCTCATCGAGATGGGCACCGCGTACGAGTGGGGGGCGATGGCCGGGCTGCCGACGGTCACCCTGGCCAACCACACCTCGATCCTCACCGGCCGGCTCCCGGGTCACCACGGCATCCTGCACAACGCGTGGTTCGACCGGGCGAAGGGCGAGCAGGTGATCACCAACTCGCAGGCCACGTGGCCGTGGGCGATGGACCACCTCACCGCCGGGGTGGAGACCCTGCACGAGGTGCTCCACCGGAGCGAGCCCGGCGCGTTCACCGCGTCGGTCAACGAGCCCTGCGACGTCGGCGCCGACTACTCCACCTTCGACTTCTTCCGCCGGGGCGAGGTGCCGCCCATCCCCGAGTCGCCCGAGGGCCTGCCCCACACCACCGAACGGTTCGTGCGCCCGTCGAAGGACTACTCGTGGTCGTCGGTGGTCGACCACATGGGCACCGAGCAGGCCGTCGGCATCTGGAGCGGTCGCTACCGCGACCAGTCGTACCCGCTTCCGCGGTTCACGTGGTGCAACTTCACGCTGACCGACTCTGCCTTCCACGAGGGCGGACCGTTCTCCGAGATCGCGGCGGCGTCGGTGCGCGATTCCGACGCGCGCGTCGGCGAGGTGCTCGCGGCAGTCGAGCGCGCCGGCGTGTTCGACGACGCCGCGTTCGTGCTCGTCGCCGACCACGGCATGCAGGAGACCGACCCTGCGGTGCGCGGCGACTGGGACGTCGCGCTGCGCGACGCCGGTGTCGAGGTGCGCGACGAGGGCTACAGCTTCCTGTACGTCGACAACTAGAGGGCCGCTCAGACCGCCTGGCCCACCGCGCTGCCGATCCCGAACGTGATCGCGGCGACCACCGCGCCGATGACCGCCATGCGCAGCCCGGCCCGGCCCGCGTGACGGCCGGTGAAGATCGAGGTCGCCGCGCCCACCGCGAACAGCGCCACGATCGAGAGCGTCGCGGCCACGATCGTGGGCGCGGTGCCGCTGCCGAACAGGAAAGGAATCACGGGGAGCGCGGCGCCCAGCGCGAACGCACCGAACGAGGAGCCCGCAGCCACCCACGGTGAACCCAACGTCTGCGGGTCGAGTCCGAGCTCCTCGCGCGCGAGCGTGTCGAGGGCGACGTCGTTGCGGTTCATGATCGTGTCGACGAGCGCGCGCGCGTCGTCGGGTGCGATGCCCTTGGCCCGGTAGATCATCTCGAGCTCGTCGCGCTCCTCTTCGGGGAACGCCCGCAGTTCTTCCTGCTCGATGCGCAGTTCGTTCTCGTAGAGCTCGCGCTGCGACCGGATGGAGATCCACTCCCCGGACGCCATGGAGAACGCGCCGGCGACGAGCCCGGCGATGCCGGCGAGCAGGACGATGCTGTTGTTGGACGTCCCGCCGGCAACACCCATCACCAGCGAGAAGTTCGACACCAGGCCGTCGTTCACGCCGAACACCGCGGCGCGCAGCACGCCACCGACCTCGGCGCGGTGGCGTCCTTCCGACCGGGCGATCCGACCACCTTCGGGGATCCCCTGCATGGCGGCGATGGTGCGGCCGGCGGCGCGCTCCTGCTGGGCCATGACGTCGGTGGCTTCCACCTCCGACTGGTAGCGGTCGGCCTCCGCCGCCTCGGTGCGCAACATCAGCGGCAACACCGCTTCGGTGCCGAGCAGACGGGCGAGGAAGCACAACGCACGCACGCGGAACGGAGTGCGCGGCGTGCGCGGTTCGACGCCGGCGTCCCGCAAGAGCTGCTCCCAGTGCGCAGCGTGACGTTCCTCCGCGCTCGCGAGCGTGAGGAACACGTCGCGCCGCGCGGGATCGGCGTACTCGGCCAGGCCGCGGAACAGCGCGCCACCGTTGATCTCGTCGGCGTACATCTCGCGCAAGCGCGCGATGCGCCCCGCGTCAGGAACCGCGTCAGGAGTCGCGTCAGGAGTCGCGTTCACCACACGCAAACGCTACCCACGGAAACGCGCGTCAGTACCCGACTTCCCAGAGACAGAGTCCCTCAGGTACGCCTACCCTTCCCCGGGCGTTGCGATCGCGAGCGCGCAGGATGCCGAGGATCTCACCCGGACGGATCCTGCCCACGCCGACGTCGACCAGCGTGCCGACGACGGCGCGCACCATCTGCGTGCAGAACGCGGTCGCCGTGATGTCGAAGCGCAACACGCCGTCGCCCAGCTCGAGCCATGCCGCGTCGAGCACTCGGCGCATCGTCGTCGACGGTTGCGTGCGCTTGCGGCAGAACGCGGCGAAGTCGTGCAGACCGAGGAAGGGGTCGGTGCCGAGGCGCAACAGCGACAGATCGAGCGGCTCCGGCACCCACCACGCCGTACGCGCGAGGAACGGGTCGGGGGCGGGGCGGTTGACGATCGTGTACCGGTAGGTGCGCCACTTCGCGTCGCGCCGCGCGTCGAACGGCGCGTCCACGATCGTCGCGTCGCGCACCACCACCTCGGGGCCGAGCTGACGCGTGACCGCGAACGGGAGCTTGTCGATGTCGACGTCGGCGTCGCCGACCGGTACGGACACCACCTGACCCCACGCGTGCACACCCGCGTCGGTGCGACCCGCACAGGTGAGCACGAGCTGCTCGCGACGCACGATGCGCTGCAGCACGTCGCGCAGCGCGGCCTCGATGGTGCGCTGTTCGAGCTGCTCGGCGAACCCGCGGAAGTCGGTGCCGTCGTACGCGACCGTGAGCTTGAGCACACGGTCACCCACTTGCTCGTCCCCCGCTCCGGAGAGCGGAAGCTGGGTCACACCAGTTCGATGCGCGCCATGGGCGCGTTGTCACCGGGACGCGGACCCAGCTTCAGGATCCGCAGGTATCCGCCCGGACGGTCGCGGTAGCGCGGCCCGATCTCGGCGAACAACTTGTGCGTGATGTCCTGGTCGTGGATGGTCGCGATCACCTGGCGGCGCTGGTGGACGCCGCCCTTCTTCGCCTTGGTGATGATGTGCTCCGCGTACGGACGCAGCATCTTGGCCCGGTTGACCGTGGTGACCACGTAGCCGGCCTCGAACAGGCTCGACGCCATGTTGGCCAGGATCAGGCGCTGGTGGGCGGGGTCGCGGCCGATGCGCGGACCCTTCTTGGGGGTCGGCATGGTTACTCCTTGGTCCGCAGGGCCAGGCCCCGCTCGTCGAGCTTCT
>DASXXX010000377.1:0-21759 GCA_036502765.1 Acidimicrobiia bacterium
GAGATGGTCAAGGCCGTGGGTGCGCTCTGGCCCTTCGAGCTCGTCGTCTGGCTGATTCCGGTGGGCATGGTCTCCGTGCTGAACGGCAACGTCGACGACGGCTACGGCGGGCTGATGGGTTGGATGTGGGTCGTCGCGTCCATCACCACCATCGGCCTGGTGGTCGCCACCTGGTTCGCGCTGAAGGAACGCTCGTATTCGGCCGTGATGGCCGCCACCGGGCTCATGTACCTCGCCATCCTCACCGGCTTCGGGATGGACCTCCTGTCCCGGGCGTTGCTGAGCTGACGCGTACAGGGGTTCGAGAGGACCGTCCGGTAGCGTGATCCCACAATGTCTCGGTTGCAGGAGTTCGCGGGGACCCAGGATCTCGCGATCAATCTGACGCTGCGCGAATTGCGCGGCCGTTACAAGAAGTCCGTGCTGGGCTGGACGTGGTCGCTCCTCAACCCGCTCGCCACCGTGGCCATCTACTCGTTGGTCTTCAGCTTCTTCCTGAAGATCGAACCGCCGGTCGGTCACCCGAGCGGTCTGCACTCCTTCGCGCTCTTCCTGTTGTGCGCCCTAGTCCCGTGGAACCTGTTCCAGAACGGCCTCAACATGGGGCTCGGGTCCATCGTGGGCAACGGGAACCTCATCAAGAAGGTGTACTTCCCGCGTGAGCTGCTGGTGGCCTCAGGCACAGCTTCACTGGTGGTCACGATGCTGATCGAGCTTGGCGTCCTCTGCGCCATCCTCCTGGTTGCGGGCAACATGGTGCTCCCGTGGATACCGCTTCTCTTCGTGCTCATCGCAATCGAAGCGGTGTTCGTGTTCGGGTGCGCACTCGTGCTCTCGGTGTGCAACGTCTACTTCCGCGACGTGCAGTACCTGGTCGCGATCGCGCTGCAGGTCATCTTCTACACGGTGCCGATCGTCTATCCGATCCGCTACGTGCCCGTGCACGCGACGGTCTTCGGAGTCGAGATCCCGCTGCTGCGGTTGTACTCGCTCAATCCGCTCGTGCGGTTCGTCTCCGCGTTCCGCGACGTGCTCTACAACCTGCGGTTCCCGCCCCTCTGGGACACGGTGTACATCACGCTCTGGGCGATCGGCGCGCTCGTCGTCGGACTCTGGGTCTTCTCCAAGCTCGACCGTCGCCTCGCCGAGGAAGTGTGACTGTGGAGCACGCGATCGTGGTTGACGACGTCTGGAAGAAGTTCCGCCTCTACGACGAGCGCAACCAGTCGTTGAAGGCAGCGCTCATGCGAGGCCGACGTGCCCGCTACCGTGAGTTCGACGCGTTGAAGGGCATCTCGTTCGAGATTCCCGAGGGTGAGACGTTTGGACTGATCGGCGAGAACGGATCCGGCAAGAGCACGTTGCTCAAGTGCATCGCGCGGATCCTCCGACCGGAGCGCGGCACGATCACGACCCAGGGCAAGATCTCCGCGTTGCTCGAACTGGGCGCCGGCTTCCACCCGGAGCTGTCCGGACGCGAGAACGTCTACCTCAACGGCGCGATCCTGGGAATGTCGAAGAAGCAGCTCGATGCGCGCTTCGACGAGATCGTCGACTTCGCCGGCCTCGCCGAGTTCATCGACTCCCCCGTGAAGAACTACTCCTCCGGGATGTACGTGCGCCTGGGCTTCTCGGTCGCGATCAACGTCGACCCCGACCTCCTCCTCGTCGACGAGGTGCTTGCCGTCGGTGACGAGTCGTTCCAACGGAAGTGTTCGGAGAAGTTCGCCGAGCTGAAGTCGAGCGGCAAGACCATCGTCGTCGTCTCGCACGCGCTTGGGACCATGCGCACGTTGTGCGACCGGCTCGCGCTCCTCGAGCACGGCAACCTGGTCGACGTCGGCGTGTCGGGCGAGATCATCGATGAGTACATGCACGACGTGCACGAGGACCGGATCTCCGACGGCGAGTTCGGCGTCCGCTGGGGATCAGGCGAAGGTCGCGTCGAGCACATCGAGCTCCTCGACGTGAAACAGCGACCGGTGTCGACGGTCTGTACCGGCGACACTGTGACCTTCCGTTTCCACTACTCGGTCGACGAGCCGCTCGAGAAGCCCGTGTTCGGCCTCGCGATCTACACGCTCGAGGGTGTCCACGTCACGGGTCCGAACACCCGCGATGCGGGCGTCGTCCCCGATCAGCTCGCGGGCACCGGGTACGTTGATTTCGTCGTCGAGCGCCTGCTGCTGACGCGTGGCGTGTACGACCTGAGCGTGTCCCTCGCCGATCACGCGTTGCTGCACGTCTACGATTTTCGGCATCGCGCGTTCCGCTTCGACGTAGAGCTGGGCGACCCGCCGGAGCAGTTCGGGATCGTCGCGTTGGGCGGTCGGTGGGACTGCATGCCCCTTGAAGTCGGACCTGCGTGAGTTCGGAGACAGCATGAGCGAGACGACTCCTCTGGTCTCGGTGGTCATCGTCAACTTCCGACGGCCCGACGACACCGTCGCCTGCCTCGAGGCCGTGCGCGGGGTCGACTGGCCGGCCGACGCGCTCGAGGTGATCGTCGTCGACAACGCTTCGGGCGACGGCAGCGCCTCGCGGATCCAGGCGGCGGATACTTCCGCTCAGGTGATCGAGTCCGCCGAGAACGTCGGCTTTGCCGGCGGCTGCAACCTTGGCGCGGCGGCGGCGAGGGGTGACTACCTGGCCTTCATCAACAACGACGCCAAGCCCGATCCGCAGTGGCTGCGGGCGGCGATTCCGGTGCTGGAGTCGAAGAGCGCGGCGTGCGTCGCCAGCAAGGTGCTCGATTGGGAGGGACGCACAATCGACTTCGTCGACGGCGCGCTCTCCTTCTACGGCCACGGGTTCAAGCTGCACGTCGGCGAGCCGGCCGCCGAGTTCTCCGACGACGTGTCGGACGTGTTGTTCGCATCGGGCGCGGCGATGATCGTCGACACTGCGGTGTTCGCCGAGCTCGGCGGCTTCGACGAGCGTTACTTCATGTTCTTCGAGGACGTCGACTTCGGGTGGCGGCTGTGGCTGAACGGCTACGAGGTGCGCTACGTCCCCAGTTCGGTCGTCTACCACCGACACCACGTCTCGATGAGCGACGTCGGCAGCTGGCGCGAGCACTTTCTGCTCGAGCGCAACGCCCTCTTCACGATTTACAAGAACTACGACGACGAGCACCTGCGCGACGTGCTGCCAGCCGCGCTGGCTCTGGCAGTGCGACGTGGCGTCGCGCTCGGTGGTGACGATCCCCACGCGCTCGACATCCGGGCGGCCAGCGCCGACGAATCGCCCATGATCGAGGTGCACAAGCACACGCTCGCAGCAACCTACGCCGTCGACGCGTTCGTCGAGGCGTTCCCCGGGCTCGCCGAGGACCGCGAGCGCGTGCAGGCCGCCCGACGTCGACCCGATGCCGAGATCCTGCGGTTGTTCCGTCGACCGCTGCAGCCCAACATCGAGGCGCCGGCGTTCCGTAAGGGGTACGACGCGGTGGTCGACGCCTTCGGCATCGAAGAGGTGTTCGCGCGTCGTTCCCGGATCGTCGTCGCAACCGGCGACTCCCTGCGACCGGCGATGGCCGGTCCCGCCATCCGCGCCTGGCACATCGCGCTGGCGCTGTGCAAGGAGCACGACGTCGAGCTCGTGAGCACCACTGCGTGTGATGGTCTGTCGCACCCTGACTTCAGGGTCAGAAAGGTCGACGCTCGTGAGTTCCACCGGTTGGTCGCGTGGGCCGACATCGTCGTGTTCCAGGGCTTCGTCATGTTCGAGAACCCCGCGGTCGCGGCATCGAGCAAGATCGTGGTCGCCGACATCTACGACCCGTTCCACCTCGAGCAGCTCGAGCAGGCGCGTGACGCCGACGAGAAGGATCGGCGTCGGATCGTCCAGTCCGCCACCGACGTCCTCAACGAGCAGCTCGCACGTGGCGACTTCTTCACGTGCGCGAGCTCGAAGCAGCGCGACTTCTGGCTCGGCCAACTCGCGGCGATGGGACGCATCAACCCCCTCACCTACGACGCCGACGAGACGCTGAGCGAGCTCATCACCATCGTGCCGTTCGGGGTGAGCGACGCCCCTCCGTGCAAGACCCGCGACGTGCTCAAGGGTGTCGTGCCCGGGATCGAGCGCGACGACAAGGTGATCCTCTGGGGCGGTGGCATCTACAACTGGTTCGATCCGCTCACATTGCTGCACGCGGTTGACAAGTTGCGGGTCCGGCTCCCCGGGGTGCGCGTGTACTTCCTTGGGCTGAAGCACCCGAACCCGCACGTCCCCGAGATGCGCATGGCGGTCGCGACCCGCCGTCTCGCCGATCAGCTCGGGCTCACCGACACGCACGTGTTCTTCAACGAAGGCTGGGTCGAGTACGACGATCGCCAGAACTACTTGCTCGAGGCGGACGTCGGCGTCAGCACCCACCTCGACCACGTCGAGACGGAGTTCTCCTTCCGCACCCGCATCCTCGACTACTTCTGGGCGGCCCTCCCGGTCGTCGCGACCGCGGGCGACTCCCTGGCCACGCTGATCGAGGAGCGGGGCGTCGGGCTCACCGTGCCGGCTGGAGACGTCGATGCGCTCGAGGAGGCGCTCTTCGACCTCCTGAGCGACGACGACCGCAATGCCGAGTGTCGGCGCAACAGCGCCGAGGTGGCCGAGACCTTCCGCTGGTCGAAGGCGCTGGCCCCGCTGGTGGAGTTCTGCCGCGACCCGAGACGGGCGCCCGACCTGCTCGACCCGGACATGGTCCGGCTGATGGGCACCGCCCCCGGTCGGCGCACCCGACGGGAGCGCCTCGTCTACTGGCGCGAGGACTACGAGACGGTCAGGGCCTACCTGCGCTCGGGAGACTGGAAGGCCATGAGCAAGAAGGCGGGCGGGCGCGTCATGCGACAACTCGGAGGCGATCGGTGACCGACACGAAGATCCAGATCGACCTCGGCTGCGGCACGGCGAAGCGGCCCGGTCACGTCGGGCTCGACATGTACGAGATGCCGGGCGTCGACTACGTACTCGACCTCACGTCTGAGCCGTTCCCGTTCGAGGACGACTCGGTCGACGGCGTGTTCTCATCGCACTTCCTCGAGCACATCGAAGAGCCGAACCACGTGTTCTCCGAGATCGGTCGCGTGTGCCGCGACGGCGCGCGCATCGAGTTCTGGACGCCCTACGCCTGGACCAACGACGCGTTCCTCTATGGGCACCTGCACAGCATCACCGAGGAGATGTGGAACCAGATCTGCCTCTCGCACCGCGATGCGTACGTCCCCATGGTCGGGGGTCGATGGGTCCTGCGCCGCTTCGTGTACGTGATCCAGCAGCCGATCCTCGACGACCTCCGCGGTCGAGACATCGACCTCGACTTCGCGCTGCGCTACTACAAGGGCGTGGTGCACGAGATGGGTGTCGAGCTCGAGTACCGCAGCGATCTCGACGCGCCCGTGCTCGTCCCCGAGCGCATGTACGCGACCGAGCGCTTCGGCCCGCGCGTGCCGGTGAGCGCCACGGTGCCGAGCATCCGCGACGAAGCGCGCGCGCTCGTGTCGACGACGGCCGCGCGCTCGCGGGCGCTCACGTCGCGCGTCGTGAGGGCGGCCCGCCGCCGCATCGGCGCCACGTAGTCCCGGCTCCGTCCACCGGATAGTCTCGATGGATGGGTGGACGGACTCACCTGGTCAGGTCGCTGACTGGGAGTGGGCTGGAGCTTGGTCCCGGGCACATCCCGTTCGAGGGTGTCGACCGGCTCCAGGTCACCTACGTCGACCGGTGGAAGCCCGACCGCATCCGTGAGCTGTTCCCAGAGCTCCCCGAGGACGCTACCTACCCCGAGATCGACGTCTTCGCCGACTTCGACGCCGACGGACTGCACGCCTTCGCCGACGACAGCCAGGACTTCGTGATCTGCAGCCACGTGCTCGAGCACCTGGCGGCGCCGCTCGCGCTCCTGCAGGAGATGGAACGCGTGCTCCGACCCGGCGGCGTGCTGATCCTTCTGCTCCCGGATCGTCGGCGCACGTTCGACCTCTACCGCACGTCGACCTCGCTCGAGCACCTTGCACGCGAGTACCGTGCTGGCGTGCGTGGCGTCGACGACGCGCACTTGTTCGAGTTCATCACGCTCGCGGTGCCGTGGCAGGCCTTCACGCGTCGGCCCGATGGCTGGACGCGCGACGAGTTCTACGAATGGCACCACGACCGCTCGATCCACGTGCACTGCTGGACTGAGGATGAGTTCGACGAGGTGATCGACTACTGCGTCGACGCACTGCACCAGGCGTGGGAGATCGTCGATCGCCTTCCTCTCGACGATGAAGGCTTCGAGTTCGGGTACGCGCTCCGCAAGCAGCCGCGCTCGGCATGGCAGCGCGTGCGCCGGTCGTTGTCGAGCGCACTGGTCAGGTGATCACGAAGGGACTACGTCAGCCGGTTCCTGTCGAGCTTTGATTGCTGGCCGCGGCGAGATGGCACACGCGCGTCGTTCCCTCGGGTGGGACGCCCAGGCGTAACCACGGCTTCGTCGCGGAGACGCTGACCGCTTGCGCGACTCCGCCGCGGGATGGCCACGACTGTCCGCGACCGCGCGTCGGAGCGTCCGGTGTCGGCAGCTGGAGTTGGGTGGTGAGCGTTCCCGATCGACTCGTGGCGACCGTCACCGAGCCCGGCTGTGCGAACGACAGCACCACAACGGGCTCGTCCGACCCTGGCGTCACCACCGCGCACGAACCGACCGAGGAGACCGTCGCACCGTCGACGCCCTCCAACGTTGCCATCGCGGTTGCGCCCGGCGCCGGCGCGGGGCCGACGGAGACCTGCAGGAAGTCCGCCGCGGTGAGCTGATCCTGCTCGGTCACCCGTACGTTCCCCGGGAGCTGGTCGTCCCGCTCGAGCCGCTGCAAGTCCTCGGTCCGCAGATCGGGATCGAACTCGGGCGCCGGCGTGTGCGAGAGGAGGGGTGCACCCGACCGCACGAGCTCGGCCGCGGCGATGATCCGGTGCTTGTTCTCCTGCTTGAACTGGGCGTAGTTCCTCGCCTCGTCATTGAGCGTCGACACTCCGACGACGAGCAGCACCGCGGTCGCGCCGAGCACAAGCACGACCCGCATCGACGTAGGCGCGAGCAGCGCCGACACCGCGAGGGCCGCGGCGGGGAGCAGGAGTGCCAGGACCGCGTAGGAGTACCGCGGCGCGCCGGCCGCGTCGATGCCCAGCCCGGAGCGGCGCAGGTCGATGAGGAAGAGGAAGAGCGGCGCGCCGACGAACAGCGCTAGCACCATTGGCCATGGCGGGCAGGTGGGCCGTGCCTTCCTGATCACCCAGATGGCAAGGACGACGAGCAGGACCGCACCGATGCCCTCGAGTCCCGTGACGCGATCGACCGCGCTGACGAGACCGTGCCACACGAACTCGGGTGCCTTCTGCAGTGACGTTCGGAGGGGCTCCTGCTGGATCGACACGGCGTGCCGGCCCCACTTCGCGTACCAGAGGAGGTATGCGAGCGCAGGCGCAGCGACGATCAGCGCGGCTGGTTTCCAGCGGCGCCGCAACAGCATCGCGAGCCCCAGCACGAGCATCATCGTCAGGCCGACACCGGAGAAGAACAGCGAGACGACGACGAAGGCGCTGGCCCACGCATCTCGTCGTCGAAACGGTCCGTGGTCAGCGGCGAGCAGGAACGCCAGCAGACCGAACGCCAGCGATGCGATGAAGGTCACCTGGAACGCGTTGATGAGGTCTTCCCAGCCCGCGCCGAGCACCATGAACACCGCCGCGGCGGCGGTCGCGACCAGCCAGTCGACCCCGCAGCGGAGCATGATCCGCCACAACAAGTGGGCGACCACGAGGTGCGCGACGACGAGGACGAGCACGTAGGGGAAGTACGTGCGCACGCCGAACACCGAGAACAGCGCGCGGTACAGGAGGATCGGGAGCGTGCTCCAGTGCTCGTTGTGCGGCTCGAACAGCCCCAACTCGTGATGCCCGACCACACCCCGGCGCACGAGGAAGTCCCACTCGTCGCCGCTGAACCACTGGTGACGGTCGATCCACAGCAGCACGACGAGGGCAACGACAAGTGACAGGGCGTGCAACACCGCCGCCCGCCGTTTGGCCGACCAGCGCGGCAGCACCTGGGTCACGCGTGCTTCCGGCATCGAGTGGACGGCTCCCGCGAATGGTCGAGGGCGGACGGGTGACGCGGATCGTACCTCTGGCCTGATCGGGCGCGGCGACTACGACCTGGATGCAGTCGCCACGTCGACGGTGCCGACGCGATCGGGCGCGAACGCCCGCCAGCTGATCACCACGAGGCTCACGCCACTGGCAACCAGGAGCGCGAGCGCGAACACGTCCGTGACGCGGAACACCCCTCCGCCGAGCAGTCCGGTCGTGGCGATCGTCGGCCCCCCCACGATGAAGGCAATCTCGACGATGCGAGCAGTTGCGCTCACCCGCACCCACCGTCCGACGACGCGCGAGTGCGGCAGCGCGGTGTGACCCACGAACGACGCCAGCAAGGCGAGCAGGAAGGTCGCGTGCAACCCCTCCTGCAGGAGGCCCGTCGTGTTCGCCCCCCAGAACACGATCAGCGACAGCACCGGCAACAGGAACATCACGACGGCGAGGAGCCATGCTCGCCGCGCGAATCGAACGAAGCCGTACACGAACATCGGTAGGTAGATCAGTCCGACGGCGACGGTGACCGTGCCGCGCCACTGCTCACCCACGCGAACGAGGAACGGTGAGCGACCGCCGACGACGTTGGTGAAGCGGTCGTGGGCGTCGGTGAACGCCTGTCGGAAGGGCACGAAGGTGTTGGCGGTCAGGTCGAGGCGGCTGTTGACCCAGTCGTGCGGGGAAGCGTGGATGTGCCCGTACGCGGAACTCAGGTAATCACTGAAGTAGTTGACGACATGGCCGGCGTTCGCCAACTGCCAGGCGTAGTACACCGCTCCGAGCCCGATCGCAGCCACGACCGCGTCCCGACACCACCGGACGAAGCCGGGCGGCCCCACGCAGGCCGCACCCCCCTCCATCGAGGAAGATGAGAGCAACGGCACACCCTGCTGCCGCAACACGAGCAACGCGAGCAGCAGCGAAGGTACTGCGAACAGCGTGCTCGGGTGAGCGAGGTATCCGAGCCCGAGAAGCAGCCCGGCGACGAGCGGCCGTCGGCGGACCAACGCGACCGCCGCAGCGAGGGTGTACGAAGCCGCCAGGAGCTTCGGCCACGTGAAGTACGTCTGGTACACGACGAACGGTGACAGTGCGACGAGCGCAGCCGCTGCGACCGCGAACCGCGGTCGCAGGAACGTGCTGGCGAGGCCGAACGCCGCTAGCACCGCGGTTGCATTCATCAGCATCATCATGATGCGGTAGGTCATGAAACCCTGCCGATCGAAGGGTTCCCACGGCGCTTCGGGAGCGGCCCGCTCGGGCGACGCATGACCCGCCATCACGACCGCTCCGGCACCCAGACCGGCGAGGGGACCTCGTGCGTAGAAGTTGTATGGCGCGTAGTACGAGGCCCCGATCGCGCTGTACGGCGAGTCACCGTGCGCGAGCAGCTCGATCACGTGGTACGAGATGCGCGAGTCGCTGCGCGGGCCCGCCTCCAACGTGCGCGAGATCGTGCCGCCGTAGAGCTCTCCCTCCGGTCCCTGTGACCACACGGAGACGCCCACTCCGACGCTGAAGACGAGAAGGAACAACGCGATCGCCGTCCGTTCCTGGGTGGGAACCAGGTGCGGGGTCCATTGCCGGACGCACACGAGCACGGCGACCGGGACCGGGAGCAGCAACAGGGCAGTGGTGATCGCAGGGTCCCCGTAGTGCGCGAGGCCCCAGGCGACGAGGCCGGCAACGAACAGGTAGACCGCGCCGGGGATCCAGAGGAACGCGGTGTTCGAGATCAGTCCTCTTGGCCGGATCCGGCGCCACACGATGCCGGGACCGAGCAGGAAGCACACGCCTGCGCCTGCAGCGATGACGATGCGGACGATCCACATCGCGCTGGTCGCTGGCGCGAATCCTCCGCCGGTCGTGTCGTGGGCGCGCGGAGGGTCGACGACACCGAGCCCGAGGAAGGCGAGGGCCAGGATCGTCGTCGCAAGCGTTGCCCAGCGGAACGCGCGGGTGGGTCGGTCGGGGTGCGGGTGCGTGGTTGATCGATCTCGTTCCGTCATGTGTGTCGTGTCCTGCCCCGTGGTCGTAGGTCAGTATGGACTGAGCAACTACCGGGGTTTCGAGCTCTCAGCGTTCCCAATGCTCCCCGCGGATGATCGTGACCGTCCTGGCCGCCGCCGTAGTCGTCACGGTGCTCTTCGGTGGCGGGATTCTCTGGCTGCGCGGCCTCACCCCCCGTTGGGATCCCCGCGACCAGGTCGCGTTCGCTCCGGCGTTCGCGGTCCTGTTCTTCGCGGTCGTCGCCGGTGTCGGTGTCCTCACCCCGTGGGACTTCCAGATCACCGCGGTCGTCGGCATGGCCACATGGATCGTCGGAGCAGCCGTGCTCGCGTGGCGCGCGTTCCCGGAGCTCCTGACCACCCTGCGACGCGCCCGGCTGCTCGTGGTGCCCGTGGTGCTCGGCTTCATGGCCGTCGCGGCGTTCGGCGCGGTGCAAGGCGACCCGCCACACACGGTCGCCTTCCCGAACACGCTCGTCAGCGCTCGGGTGACGAACCTGCCACCCGACCACCTCTTCCCCGTGGGCGTCGCCCAGGAGCTCCAGCACGGTGGCGAGCTCGAGGACGGCCGGATCAGCAACTGGGACCTCACCGACCGGACCCCGCTCGCAGGCGCCGTGACCGCCGTAGTGCTCTCTGGGAGCGGCACCACGCTGCCGTCACGGATCATCTGGACCTACCCACGTGCGCAGCTCGCGCCGCAGGTCCACGATCCACACGGCGTCTGGTTGGCGCACCTCGTGCTCGTGTTCCTCAATGCGACCGTGATCCTCGGCGTCGGTCGCCTGGCCTGGTCGATCTTCGGGGCTCGCGCCGCGTTGCTCGCTGGTCTTGTCGCCGCGATGAACCCGTACGTCTTCACGCACGTGTTCTTCACGTGGCCGAAGATGCTCGCGGCCTACTTCGTGCTCGTGCATTGGTTGCTCGTCCGCGAGCGACGCCTCCCACTCGTCGCCGGACTGTTCGCCGGGCTGGCGTATCTCGCGCATCCGCTCGCCGGCCTCTTCGTGCTGCCGACGCTCGTCGTACTCCTCGTGCGCAACATGCGGCGCGGCCTGAGCGCGGTTGGAGCGACGCTTTGCGTCGTGGCGCCGTGGCAGGTCTGGACCGCGGTCGACGCGCACCCATCGAGGCTGCTCTTCTACCCGCTCGGCTACACGATCCAGCGTCCGCGCGCGCTCGGCCACGAACTCTCGTTCGCCTGGCAGCGGTTTACCGATGCCGGCGTCGGACATGCGCTGCGCGTCCGCTGGGACGAGATCCTCGGGAGTCTCCTCCCGTTCAACGCGGCGAGGAACTTCGCGACGCTGCCCGCCGGCTGCGACTGCATCAGCGCCGCGAGCACCTGGTTCACGATCCACGACCGGACGGTCCCCGGGATGATCCTCTACGCCCTGTGCCCATTCGCGATCTACGGGCTCATCGTGTGGTGGCGTCGTGCTCCGTGGGAGTCGGTGTGGATGCTGGTCGCTCCGTTCGTGGTCGCGCTGGCCTTCTGGGGCGTCGCCGGCCGCGGGCTCGGCGCCGACCTTCTCCAACCCCTCGGCGCGGCGCTGCTCGCCGTCGCCGCCGGCGGTCTCGCGTCCGTCTCACGGCCATGGCGCCTCGCCGGTGTGGTCCTCGCGTCGATTGAAGCCGCCACGGTCCTCTGGTGGGGGCTCTTCGCATCCGCTCCCGGTGCCAGCGGCCTGGCGATCGCCGTCGCCGCGCTGTTCTGGTTGCTCCCGTGTCTTCTACTCGTCGGCGCGGCCACCTCCTGGCTCGGCACCGTTTGGACGGATCACGGAACCGAGAGCGTGCCGTCTTTGCCCATCCGGTAACGGGTCCCGGGCAGGGGCTCCGGTACGCTCTGGGATTCGCCAGGGAAGGGATCCAGGGAACACGATGAGCGGCTCGAGCGGCGTTGCCATCGTCGGCGGGTGCGGCCACGTGGGTCTCCCGCTGGGCCTGGCGTTCGCCAGCCGTGGTCTCGACGTCACGCTCTACGACGTCAACGAGCAGTCGGTGGCGAAGGTCAACGCGGGCACCATGCCCTTCGACGAGCCCGGCGCCCCCGAGGTGCTCGCCGCGGTGATCGCGTCCGGTCATCTCCGGGCGTCGGTCGACCCCCGGGTGATCGCCGACGTCGAGCACGTGGTCGTCGTCATCGGCACCCCGATCGACGAGCATTTGAACCCGAACCTCAACGCGGTCCCGGGCGCCATCGGCGAGTTCGCGTCGTACCTGCACGACGGTCAGCTCCTGGTGCTGCGCAGCACCGTCTACCCCGGTGTGACCGCCCTCGTGGAGCGCCTCGTCTCCGACCTCGGCCTCGACGTCGACGTCGCCTTCTGCCCCGAGCGCATCGCCGAGGGCAAGGCGATGGTCGAGCTGTTCGAGCTCCCGCAGATCGTGGCGTCGCGGTCGGAGCGTGCACTCGCGCGGGCGGGCAAGCTCTTCGGCAACCTCGCCGACGAGATCGTCGAGCTCGAGCCCGAAGAGGCCGAGCTGGCGAAGCTGTTCACCAACACCTGGCGCTACATCAAGTTCGCGGCTTCGAACCAGCTCTACATGATGGCCAACGACTTCGGCCTCGACTACGAGCGCATCCGCGACGCGTTGTCGCACAACTACCCCCGCGCCGCAGACCTGCCGCGCGCGGGGTTCGCGGCAGGGCCGTGTCTGTTCAAGGACACGATGCAGCTCGCCGCATTCAACAACAACAACTTCCACCTCGGCCAGGCGAGCGTGTCGATCAACGAGGGCCTCCCGCTCTACGTCGTCGCACGGCTCGAGCAGCGCTACGACCTCCCCACGATGCGCGTGGGCGTCCTCGGCATGTCGTTCAAGGCCGAGTCCGACGACATCCGGTCGAGCCTGAGCTACAAGCTCAAACGCATCCTGAAGTTCAAGTCTCGAGCGGTGCTCACGCACGATCCGTACGTCACCACCGATCCCGACCTCGTCGACCTCGAAACGGTGCTGCGCGACTCCGACCTCCTCGTGATCGGCACGCCGCACGCGATGTACCGCGATCTCGAGGTGTCGGTGCCGGTGGTCGACATCTGGAACCTGCGTGAGGGCGGAGTGCAGGTGTGAGCGAGCCGGAGCAGCCGCGGGTGTCGATCGTCATCCCGGTCTACAACGAGGGTGACGCGATCGTCGGCTGCCTCGACCGCATCCTCGCTGGGGTCGCGCTGCCCTGCGAGGTGCTCGTGGTGTTCGACGACGACGCCGACACCACCGTGGCACCACTGCGCAAGTACGCCGAAGTCGATCCGCGCGTCGTACCGACCCGGAACACGTACGGCCGCGGCCCGGCGCGGGCGATCCGCTACGGGATCGACCACGTGGGCGCACCGGTCGTCGTCGTCACCATGGCCGACGGCAGCGACGACGCCGAGCAGATCGACGAGCTGTGCAAGCTGGTGGAGCGCGGCGTGGTCGTGGCGGCGGCATCGCGGTACATGAGCGGCGGGCAGCAGATCGGCGGGCCGGTCGTGAAGAGCCAGCTCTCACGCCTCGCCGGGCTCTCGCTCTTCTGGATTGCACGCGTCGGCACGCGCGACGCCACGAACTCGTTCAAGGCGTACAACGTCGACTTCGTGCGCGACGTGCACATCGATTCCGACAGCGGTTTCGAGATCGGCATCGAGCTCGTGGCAAAGGCGCGTCGCCTGCGCCGCCCGGTCGCCGAGATCCCCACCATCTGGTTGGAGCGCGCGCAGGGTGCGTCGAACTTCAAGGTCGCCAAGTGGATCCCCCGGTACCTCAAGTGGTACCGCTTCGCGTTCGGACCCGAGCTCTCGCTCGACGCGGTCCGAGCCGCCGGAAAGGAACTGGAGTCATGACCAACGTCACCCCTCCCGATGAGCAGCAGGTGCTCGTCAGTGGATCGTGTGGGTTCATCGGCGGCTACATCGTCGAAGACCTGCTCGGCCGCGGGTACCGCGTGGTGGGGATCGACAACCTCTCCAAGTACGGGCCGGTCGAGAAGTCGTTCGACCACGACCCGCGCTACACGCTGGTCGAGGGCGACTGCCGCGACGTGGAGCTCATGACCAAGCTCCTCATGGACTGCGACCACTTCATCGCGGGCGCCGCGCTCATCGGAGGCATCTCCTACTTCCACGCGTTCGCCTACGACCTGCTGGCCACCAACGAGCGGATCATGGCGTCGTCGTGCGACGCCGCCATCGCCGCGCACCTCGAGGGCCGGCTCCAGAAGGTCACGTACATGAGCTCGTCGATGGTGTTCGAGTCGACCGATTCGTGGCCGTCGTACGAGGGCCAGGAGCAGCAGGTCCCGCCGCCGATCTCGTCCTACGGCTTCCAGAAGCTCGCGGTCGAGTACTTCGCACGTGCAGCGCACACGCAGTACGGCCTGCCGTACACGATCGTCCGCCCGTTCAACTGCGTCGGCACCGGCGAGATGCGGGCCAAGACCGAGGTCGAGATCGAGAGCGGCAACGTGATGCTGGCGATGAGCCACGTCGTGCCCGACATCGTGCAGAAGGTGGCCAAGGGCCAGGACCCGCTCCACATCCTTGGTGAAGGCAACCAGGTGCGTCACTACACCTACGGCGGCGACCTCGCCCGCGGCATCGTCGATGCCATGGAGCACCCGGCCGCGCTCAACGACGACTTCAACCTGTCGACGGCCGAGTCCACCACCGTGCTCGAGCTGGCGGAGAACATCTGGAAGCGCCTCAACGGCGACCGTCCGTTCAACTACGTCAGCGACGACCCCTTCGACTACGACGTGCAGAAGCGTGTCCCATCGGTCGACAAGGCGCGCGACGTGCTCGGCTTCGAAGCCACGACCTCGCTCGACGACATGCTCGACATCGTCGTGCCGTGGATCCTCGAGGCGATGGAGCAGGGCCTCATCTAGCTCCTGGTTCGGTCCCGCTTCGAGATCGTCGGCGGCAGCCGGCGCACGAAGGCGGCGAATGCCGAGAGGCGGCGCGTCACGACGTCGGGTCGTGCCCGCTGGAGGTGCAGCAGCGGAGCGACGACATCGCGTCGCGCGTACGACGCGGTCACGAGCAACGAACGCGCTGCCGCGTTCGTCGCGGCCATCGGCGTGCCGTGGCGCGCGAGCACGATCAGGCGATTGCGCTCGTCGTAGAACTGCTTGAGCGCAGAGCCACGAACGCTCGAGGCCGCGTGCACGTGGCGGACGATCGACTCGGGAACGGAGCGGTAACGCCAGCCCCGCGCCGCGCCACGCCACGCCAGTTCAAGGTCCTCGTAGTACAGGAACAGGTCCTCGTCGAAGAGACCGACGTCGTCGAGGTACGCGCGTCGCAGGAGCACGCCACCGCCGCACCATGCGAACACGTCGGTGGGCGTGTCGTGGCGACCGTCGTCGGGTTCGAGGAAGCCGCGGTCGGCCGCGAAGCCGTCGTCGAGCAGCTCGGTGCCGACGTTGTTCACGACCTCGATGGTCTCGCCGCTCGCCGGTACCTCGACCCAGCGGGGTTCGGAACCGATGGTGTCCTCGACCGCCTCGCCGCCGGCCTGCAGCGAGACCGCGCGCGGGCCGTCGGCCGACAGCCGGAGCGACACCGCGTGCGCGCCGCCGTCGGCCGAGATGGAGGCGGCGACGGGGATCCGGAGGTGCGCGACGGGCCCCGTCCACTCGCCGCCGCTGTCCGCGCTCGAGTCAGTCTCGGGTTCGAGGCCCCACGTGCCGTCGACCAGCTGCACCCGCGACCACACGTCGATGCCGTCGACCCGCGCGCCGGCGACGAAGGCGCCGAGATCCCGGTCGTCGCCCAGCCCGCGGCGGTACGTCGCGCTGCGCAGCTCGACCTCGCGGAAGCGCCCGGCGAACAGGATCTTGGGACACGCCGCCCCGAGGTGGGGATCGGCGCGCAGCGCGTCGACCAGCGGCACCAGCCAGCCGGGGTCGACGGTGGCGTCGTTGTTGACCAGTGCGACGAAGTCGACCGCGCCCAGCTCGCGGATGCCGGCGTTGCAGCCCGCGCCGAAGCCGTCGTTGGTGGTGAGCTCGACGACCCCCACGACCGGCAACTCCGAGCGCACGCGCGCCACGACGCCGTCGGTCGACGCGTTGTCGACCAGCACGACGCGCAGCTCCGCGGCCGGCCAATCCGAGCGCACGATGCTGTGGAGGCAGTCGAGCGTCAGCTCACCGCCGTTGTAGTTGACGACGACGACACCGACCGTCGGGCTCGTCATGGTTCAGCCGCGCTGCTTGAGCGGTTCCCACCACCAGCGGTGGTCGCGGTACCACGCCACCGTCGCCTCGAGCGCCTCGTCGAGCGTGCGCTGCTTCTGCCAGCCGAGCGCGGTCACCTTGGCGATGTCGACCGAGTAGCGGCGGTCGTGACCGAGCCGGTCGGTGACGTACTCCACCGAGTCGTCGTCCTTGCCGAGGAGGGCGAGCAGCTTGTCGACCAGGACGCGGTTGGGCGTCTCGTTGCCGGCGCCGATGTTGTAGATCTCGCCGGGCGTGCCCGCGTCGAGCACCAGCTGCACGCCGGCACAGTGGTCGTCGACGTAGATCCAATCGCGCTCGTTGAGGCCGTCGCCGTAGAGCGGGATCCTTCCACCGTCGAGCAGGTTGGTGGTGAAGAGCGGGATCGCCTTCTCGGGGAATTGGTACGGCCCGAAGTTGTTGGTGCACCGCGTCACGGTGACCGGGAGCCCGTACGTGTGGTGGTACGACAGCGCGATCAGGTCGGACCCGGCCTTCGACGCCGAGTAGGGCGATCGGGGTTCGAGCGGGTCGGTCTCCTGCGACGAGCCGACCTCGACGGACCCGTACACCTCGTCGGTGCCGATGTGCACCACGCGTGCGATCTCGAGCCGCCGCGCGGTGTCCATCACGACGTTGGTGCCGAAGCAATTGGTGTGGATGAAGTCGTCGGGGCCGAGGATCGACCGGTCGACGTGGCTCTCCGCCGCGAAGTGGACCACGGCGTCGTGCCCGCGCATCGCGTCCTCGAGGTGCTCGGCGTCGCAGATGTTGCCCTTGACGAACTGGTAGCGAGGATCGTCGTCGACGTCGCGGAGCGTGGAGAGGTTGCCGGCGTAGGTGAGGGCGTCGTACACGGTCACGGAGTCGTCGGTGTGGGCCAGGACGTGGCGCACGTAGTTGGAACCGATGAACCCGGCGCCGCCGGTGACGAGGACCTTGCGGCTCATTGTTGCTCGCTCACGTGCGCATCGGCCAGTACGGACGACGTCCTGCCGGCAGATCGGTGCGAGCCGGGTTGGCCTGGTCGCGCTGCGACAGCGTGGGGTCGGTGACGCCCCAGTCGGCCTGCACCGCGGCATCGTTCCACGCCAGCCCGAGCTCGTCGGCAGGGTTGTAGTAGCCGTCGACGAGGTAGGTGATCACCATGTCGCTGAGCGCGGCGAAGCCGTGTGCGACGCCCGGCGGGATGAACACACCCCGGTGGTCGAACGTGCCGTCGGGGCGCTCGCCGAGGTCGATGGTGAGGGTGGCGCCGTCGGTGGGGGATCCTTCGCGCAGGTCGTGCAGCACGACGCGCGCGCTCCCCATCGGTACGTACCAGTAGTCGGCCTGGTGCAGGTGGTAGTGCAGCCCCACGATCGCGCCCGCCTGGCGGTTGCCGCGGTTGCCCTGGATCATCTCGCGGCCCTGCGGGAACCACTCGCGTCGATACGTCTCGATGAAGATGCCGCGCTCGTCGCCGTGGATCGTCGGCTGCACGACGAAGACGCCGGCGACCACGTCGGACTCGGTGATCTCGGGCATCGACGCCTTCCTCTAGGCCAACTCGACGCGGCAGTGGTCGCCGACGAGGAGACGAGTTGCCACCGGGGTCGCGCCCGATCGGGTGACCTCGACGTGACGACCGATGAGCGAATCGGTGAGCCGAGGTACGGCAACCACTCGACTGTGCTCGAGCAGCACCGAGTGCTCCACCTCGGAGTCGAGGATCTCGCAGTCGGCGGCCACCGAGGTGAACGGCCCGATGAAGCTGTTGACGACGCGGGTACCGGCGCCGATGGCGGCGGGGCCGCGCACCGTGGAGTTCACGATCTCCGCCCCGGCTTCGATCACGACGCGACCCTCGACGCGCGAGTTCTCGTCGACCGAACCGTCGCAACGGGCTTCGAGGGTCTCGAGCACGAGGCGGTTGCTCTCGAGCAACGGGTCCTTCTTGCCGGTGTCGATCCACCAGCCTTGGAGGATCTCGTGGCGCACGCGATGGCCGTGGTCGACGAGCCACTGGATGGCGTCGGTGATCTCGAGCTCGCCGCGCGCCGAGGGTTCGATCGCGCGCACCGCGGTGTGGATCTGCGGATCGAAGAGGTACACGCCGACGATCGCAAGGTCGGACGGCGGATCCTGTGGCTTCTCGATGAGCTGCACGACCTCGCCGTCGGGACCGAGCACCGCGACGCCCGACTGCCGAGGATCTTCGACGTGTGCGAGCAGGATCTGCGACGAGAGGACACGGCCTTCGTCGTCGGGGAGTCGCCCCCGCTCGGCTTCGAACGCGTCGACGAACTCCTTGAGTCCCTGCTGCAGCATGTTGTCGCCGAGGTACATGACGAAGTCGTCGTCGCCGAGGAAGTCGCGCGCGATGAGCACGCAGTGGGCGAGGCCGAGCGGGGCGTCCTGGCGCAGGTAGGTGACCTCGGCGCCCCAGCGGGAGCCGTCGCCCACCGCGGCCATGATCTCGTCGGCGGTGTCGCCGACGATGATCCCGATCTCCTTGATGCCGGCCTCGACCATGTCCTCGATGCCGTAGAAGAGGATGGGCTTGTTGGCGACCGGCACGAGTTGCTTGGCGCTCGTGTGGGTGATGGGCCGAAGGCGGGTGCCGGCACCACCGGAGAGGATCAGACCCTTCATCGACGGAGCATGGTAGGCGGCGCCTTCGCCGGGCGCGAGTTCGTGACCACGCTGCGCAACCGCACCCCGCTACCGTCGGCCACCATGACGGCTTCCGGCCCCTCTGTCGCGCTCCGGGCCCGGGCCCTCGTTGCGGCCCTCGTCGCCGTACTCGTGTGGGCGTTCGCAACCGTCGCGCCCGCAGCTTCGGCGAAGACGGCGGCGAAGAGCACCACGACGACGGTGGCGACCGCGGCGAAGGTGCCGACGAAGTGGGACCCGCGCCTCCAGCCGATCGCCGACAAGGTCGCCGAGCTGCGCAAGCTCGAATTCGAGCACCCGGTCGCCGCGGAATTCCTCGATGACGCTGCGTTCGAGAAGAAGGTCACGTCCGACCGCGGCAAGCTCAGCGCGCAGGACAAGCGCGACCTCGAGCGGTCGCAGGCCCAGCTCCGAGCGGTCGGGCTCATCGGTGCCGACATCGATCTCTTCGACGCAGTCGGGTCGCTCCAGACCTCGGGCGTGCTCGCCTACTACGACCCGAAGACGAAGAGGATCACGGTGAAGGGCACCAGCCTCGACGACGTGTCCACGCGCGTCACGGTCGCGCACGAGCTGACGCACGCGCTGCAGGACCAACACTTCGATCTGGAGAAGCTCGAGAAAGCCGCGGAAGCCGATCACGGATCGACCGTGCTGCACACGATCGCCGAGGGTGACGCGGTGCGCATCGAGGACGACTACGTCAAGACGCTGTCCGACGCCGACCAGCAGGCCTACACGACCCAGAACGCGCAGATCAGCCAGCAGGCGCAGACCGAGATCACCGCCAAGGGCGTCCCCGATTCGCTGAGCGTCGTGTTCCAGGCGCCCTATGTGCTCGGACCCTCGATGCTCGACGCGGTGATCGCGAAGGAACAGGACAAGGGTGTCGACGCGCTCTTCGAGCATCCGCCCACCGCCGACGCCGCGTTCGTCACGCCCTCGACCCTCGTCGACCACCGCACGTTCCAGACGGTGCCGACTCCGAAGCTCCAGGCCGGTGAGCGGCGCGTCGGCAAACCCGACGTGTTCGGCGCGCTGTCGCTGTTCCAGGTCTTGTCGTCGCGCGTCGACAACGCGACCGCGCTCAGCGCGGCCGACGCGTGGGACGGCGACGCAATGATCACGTTCACGCGGAACGATCAGACGTGCCTCCGCGCGACCTTCGCCGGGCGCGGGACCGCGGGCACGCCCACGATCACCGACGCGCTGCAGCAATGGGCGACCCAGATGCCGGGCGGCTCGGCCACCGTGGAGGGCGCCGGTGACCGGGTCACGCTCACCGCGTGCGATCCGGGGAGCGCGGCCACCGCCATCCCGAACCAGCCGCTGGCGTCGCTCGTCTACGTCGCCAGCCGCGACGGGTTGTTCTCCGAGCTGCTGAAGAGCGGGTTCACCACCCAGGAGGCCACCTGCAGCGCCGACACGGTCGTGCGTGACCCCGTGTTCGCCCCGGTGATCGAGGCGGCCGGCAACGATCCGAGTGCCGAGCCCGACCCGGCACTCGTCACCGCCGTGCAACAGCGGGTTCGTGAGATCGTGGCGGGGTGCCGGCAGACGTGACACCCGTTGCGCCCGATCCGCTCGTCGCGCTGGAGCGTGACGGCTACGCGGTGCTCGAGGGTGTCATCGAACCCGACCTGGTCGCCGCGCTCCTCGAGACCGTCGACCGGGTGATGGACGACGCTCACATCCCGTTCGGCCGCAACGCGTTCCTCGGGCTGCGCACGCGTCGCATCTTCAACTTGCTGGCGCGCGACCCGTTGTTCGCGCGCGTGCCACTGCACCCCGCGGTGCTCCCGCTCGTCGAACAGGTGCTCGACGAGCAGTGCCTCTTGTCGTCGCTCACGGCCATCGAGATGCAACCCGGACAGGACGCGCAACCACTGCACTGCGACGACGGTTCCATCGCGTTGCCTCGCCCACATCCCATGGTGGTGTGCGTCGCGCTGTGGGCGCTCACCGACTTCGACCACGCCAATGGCGCGACCCGGCTCGTGCCCGGTTCACACCGGCGCGACCGCCGTCCGGCCAAGGGCGAACAAGACGAGTACGTGGAAGCGGAGATGCCGGCGGGCAGCGTGCTGCTCTACGACGGCGCGCTCTGGCACGGTGGTGGCACCAACACGAGCGACGTCCGTCGCGTCGGCATCGTGGTCAACCACTGCGCGGGCTTCCTCCGCCAGGAGGAGAACCAGTTGCTCGCGGTGCCGCGTGAGCTCGCGGCGACGTTCCCGCGGCGCTTGCAGGAGATGCTCGGCTACGGCGTGTACCGCGGCCTCATGGGTCACGTCGACCAGCAGGACCCGGGCGTGTTCCTCGATCCCGATCTCGCCACCGACATGGTGTGGAAGCGCATGCGCTGAGATGGGTCAGGCAGCGTTCGCGCCGACCGATGAGTTCGCCCGTCGTCTTCGGTCCAGATGGGCGTGCTGATTGTCGCTGGCCATCTCGTCGTCGATCCGACCGAACGTGATCAGTACGTCTCCGAGTGTGTCGCAGTTGTGGAAGCAGCCCGAGCAGCACCTGGGTGTCTCGCCTTCTCGGTCACCGCGGACACGGTCGACCCGTCGCGGATCCAGGTCTACGAGCGTTGGGAGAACGAGGAGCGGATGCTCGACTTCCGCGGCTCAGGACCAACCGACAGTCAACAGGCGGCCATCGTCGACGCCGACGTCAAGCGCTACGACATCTCGTCGGTCGGGGACGCCTGAACGAGCCACTCGAGCCGACGTCACAGATCGCCGGCTCCGGGACCCG
>DASXXX010000378.1:0-2834 GCA_036502765.1 Acidimicrobiia bacterium
GTGAAGATGAGGAAGCCGGCGTTGTACATGCGCACGCGGCCGTACATGTCGCCGAGGCGTCCGAAGGTGACGACGAGCACCGCGGTCACCACGAGGTAGCCCATCAGCATCCAGAGCAGGTAGCTGACGTTGCTCGGCTCGAGCGGGTCGAGGTGGATGCCGCGGAAGATCGCGGGCAGCGAGATGAGGACGATCGACGAGTCGAGTGCGGCCATGAACACGCCGAGCGTCGTGTTCGAGAGCGCGGTCCACTTGTAGCGCGGGCCGACGTCGACGGTGGTTCCGGAGGTTGGTGGGGTCACGTGTCACGCTCCACGCGGAGGAAGTCGTCGGCGAGACGGCCGAGCAGCGCAGCGAGGTGCATGCGGTCGGCGTCGTCCCACGCGGCGAGGGCGTCGGTGATGAGGTCGTGGCGGGCGGCGCGTGTCTTCTCCATCACCTCGCGACCCGCAGGGGTGAGCGCAACGGCCTGGGCGCGGCCATCGTCGGGGTCGGCGGTGCGGGTGAGGTAGCCCGCCTGGTCGAGCACGGTGATGTGGCGGCTCATCGTCGAGGGGTCGACGCCCATGTGCTCGGCCAGGGCGGTCGTGCGCACCGGCTCGCTCTCGGCCACGCCCCTGAGCACGAGGTAGCGGGAGCGGTCGAGGGGGATCTGGGCGCTGTCGGCGATCTGGCGCCACGTGCGGGCAGAGGAGAGGTAGCGCACCAACGGGATGAGGGCGTTCTCCACCTGGTCGACCGTGCCGTCGACCGTGCCGTCCACGGTGCTGTCGGCGGCGGACTCGAGGACGGTGCTGCTCGGCATCCGGCCAGTATATGCGTGTACCACGCAACTAGTTAGCGTGACCTGCGGCTCGCCGGCTCAAGCTCTGGACGGGGCTGCCGAGCAACAGGGGATGCGCGCAGGTCTGGTACTCCCTCCTCCGACCCGAGAACGGGTCGACGACCACTTCCTCGACGCCCTCGGTCCCTTCTGGACCCGGGTCGACCACGTGCCGTTCGGCGCGACCGTCGACATCGAGCACGTGCTCCTGGCCTGCACCGGGATCTCCGTGGTCACGACGATGGGCGCCGACGCCGAGCTGGCCGAAGCCGTCACCGAAGCGCGCTGGCGCGCCCGGAAGGTCACCGCGCTCTTGGGCCGAGTTGCGTGGGTCGCCGCGCTCCCGGTGCTGGTCGTGTCGGAGTTGGCCGAGCTCGCGATCGTGGGGAGCTACACGATGCACGACGGCGTGCTGCTCGTGCGCGCCGTCGATCCCGCGAGTTGGATCGCCCACCTCGAAGCGCAGCCGAGCATGCTCGACGACGCGACCATCGGCGAGATGGTCGACGTGATCATCGACCACACCCAACGCACCGACGCCATCGTCAGTACCTACACGCAGTCCTGACGACGAACTTTTGGCCGTCGGTACACGTATGGCGTACTCACGGCCACAAGGACGAGTGGGTCAGTAGCGCTGGAGGGTGACCGTCGCTTGCGCGACGACGAGGTCGTCGGCGCCGGCGTCCATCGCGACGACGCGAGACACGACGTGGTCGTCGACCTCGCGCACGATGTGCGTGTCCGTGCGGATCGGCCCGACGCGCGCGCTGGCGAGGTAGTGGATGTGCAGGTCGCTGCCCACGTACCCGGGCGCCGCGGCCTCGGCCGCGCCCTGGAACACCATGCCGAGCACACCGCCGTTGATGCGACCGCGGCTGTTCCGCACGTAGGGCGAGTTCGCCACCTCGACGACTCCCCCGGGCGCATCCATCACGGTGAGGCCGATCCGCTCGAGCAACGGCGCGGTCGGGAGCGCGCCGCTGAGCTCCATGTGGCGGCGCTCGCCGATCGTGGCGGTCGGATCCCACGTGGTGGAGGCGGTCGACGTCGACGCCGGGACGCGCGCGAACGTCACCAGCCCGGTGGCGACGCGCGTGAGCTCGATCGGATCGGTGAGCTCGTCCATGTCGGTGAGGCCGTCACCGTCGTAGATGTCGACGCTCACGACGATGAGGCGCGACCCGGCGCGGGTGAGGTGGCTCTCGAGGATCGTCGGCCCGTGCACCAGTGGCGCGGCTTCGTGGAGCATGAGGTCGGACGTGGCGGTCCAGTCGGGACTCGACGCGCACAGGCCCACCATCGCGGTGTTCACGTCGACCAGTCCGACCAGGTAGCCCAACCCCGCCGCGCCCGAGGCGTCGCGCACCGCGTCGGTGAGCGGTGACATCGACCGCGCCGACGTGAGGCTCGTCTGCTCGGTGGTGATGTCGAGGTCGGTGATCGAGCCGCCGACGGCGGACTCGGGGGGACCGGGGGGAATCGTCGTCATGCGGCGGCCACGGTACGCGCGAGCCGACCTCGCCGGGAAGCTCAGATCTCGAGCGGTTCGTGCTCGATCTGTTCGACCAGCGCGGCGAGGCTCGTCGGGTCGATGCCCTTGCGCAGCTGCAGCAAGAACATGAGGCCCATCGTCGCCGCGGCCGCGCCGGCACCGACGATGGAACCGATCTCGACCCGCGTGAACAAGTCGGTCGACGACACGAGCGTCGCCACGACGAACGCGAGCACGCCGACGAGCCACGACACCAGCACCTGCCAGAGGGCGTTCAGCGCGATCAGGCCCTGCGACAAGGTGAGGGCGAGGATGAACATCCCGCTGCCCGCAGCCAGCAGGGCGAGGTCGAGGTTGCCCAGCTCGAACTTGGCGCCGAAGAGGATGTGCCCGACCTCGGGCCCGAGCGTCGCGCCGGCGACCACACCGACGAGGCCGATGCAGCTGACGACGAAGATGAGGTTGCGCATGCCGCGGCGGAAGTCGTCGGTCTGGCCCGCGCTCACCTGCGCGGCC
>DASXXX010000379.1:0-26931 GCA_036502765.1 Acidimicrobiia bacterium
ACGCTCTGCTCCTCCGCCGCCAGTGAGTACTCGAAGACCGCGGAGGCGGCGAGCGAGACGTGGAGGTTGAGCGCTCGCTTCGTCGCCCGCACTGCCAGCGGTGGAAGCGCGACGAGTCGTTGTGCGAACGCGAGCGCTTCGTCGAAGACCTGTTCGGTCGGAACGACCTTGTGCACCAGGCCCAGCCGGTGCGCTTCGTCGGCGGGGATGCGATCACCGGTGAGCAGATAGGCGCGTGCCGCGGGGAGGCCGGCGAGGAGCGGAAGGAGCACTGCTCCCCCGTCGCCGGACACGAGTCCGATCGCTACCCGCGGGTCGGAGAGGTACGTGCTGTCGGCCATGAAGACGACGTCGGCCATCAGCGCGAACGAACATCCGGCGCCGACCGCAGGACCGTTGACCGCCGCCACGATCGGGATGTCGAGGTCGACGACGGCACGGAACAACGCTCGCGAGGTCTCGAACGTGCTGCGTCGTGTCTCCGGGTCGTCTTGCATCCGGTGGATCAGACCGAAGTCACCACCGGCGCTGAACGCGCTGCCCGCACCCGTGAGGACGATGGCTCGCACCTCGGGTTCCGCGGCCGCGGCTCGAAAGGCAGTGACCAGCGCGGTGTGCAGCTCGGCGTTGAGCGCGTTGCGATGTTCGGGACGGTTGAGCGTGATCATGCGAAGCGGAGATCCCTCGGCGACGACGACCGGCGGGACCTCGTCCGTCATGGGTGTCATAGTTCCACCAATCGTGGTGCGCGGCGACGCCGCAGCAGCTCGGCGCCGACGACGTCGGCGAGCTCGGCCTCGGCGCCGAGGATGCGGTCGAGGGTGACGGCTCGTTTCATGAACGAGTGATACGGGTGCTCGGCCGTGAAGCCGATGCCGGCAAGGATCTGCTGCGTGTGGGTGACCACCGTCGCGGTCGATTGGCTGACGACGAGCTTCGCGGTCGCGGCGGCAAGGACCGACTCGTCGGCGTCCCACGCGGCGGCCGTCGCCGCGGTCGCCGCCTCGATCGCCACGAACACCTCGGCGAGCTTGTGGCGAACGACTTGGAAGGTGCCGATCGCTCGACCGAACTGTTCGCGGTCGTTGGCGTGATCGCGGGCGAGCACGAACATGCTGGCCAGCGCGCCGACGATGCAGTGGCTCACCGCGAGGCGTGCGAGGGATTCGGCGGAACACCACCAGCTGGCCGCGTGCTCGTTCTCGGCCACGATGTCGAACGCATCGGTGGTCCCCGCGACGGCGACGACGTCCAGCGCCGGATCGAGGCCGCGACGCGGTTCCATGGTCAGCGCGTCGGCCGCGACGATGGCCACAGTTCCCGGGCCGGACCCGTCATCGACCTCGAGGACGAAGGAGTCATGCGGGTGACGAGCGCCGAGGAGGAGCCCGTCGATCTGGAGATGATCTCCGCGTCGTCGGGCGGGCGCGGCCGATCGGGGGCGAGGCAGCACGACGCAGGCCCTGCCGGGTGCAGAGACGCCGAGCGCGTCGAGGGCGCGACCCAGCACGTCGTGGAGTGATGCCGACCACCTTCCCAATCGTCCTTGCGCCTCGAACAGCGCGCGGATCGCAACGCGCGGTTCGTCCGCAAGCACCTCGCGCCAACCGAACGCGTCGAGACGGTCCGTGAGTTCGGCGCCGTCGAATTCCGCGACGATGTCCCCGATCGTCGACTCGAACAGCGCGATCTCGTGCTCGTCCATCATCGTGGTGCGTCGAGGCCGAGCAGGCGGGCCGCGACGATGTCACGTTGGATCTCGCTCGTGCCTCCGTAGATCGTCGCGGCGCGCGAATAGAGCCACTCCTTCCGGAAGCGGTCCGACTCCGGTGAGTCGCCCAGTTCGACCGAGCCGGGAAGGATGCTGCGGGCCGCGTCGAACACGGCCTGATCCGCTGCACTGATCATGATCTTGTCGATCGATGTCGCCGGTCCACCGAGATCACCGCGGGCGACGTTCGCCTGCGTCGTGCGCGACCGTGCCCGGAGCGCGAAGACACGTGCGTACGCCTCGCCGACGCGGTGTCGAGCGTGGTGGTCGTCGGGCGACATGACGGCGATGAGCTGGTCGAGGTGGTGGAGGAGCCATCCGGCGCGCTGCCAGAAGATCGGTCCTCGCTCGCACGCCAGGATGTACTGGGTGACTGCCCAACCGTTCCCGCGCTCGCCGAGCATGCGTGCTGGCGGTACCCGAACGTCGTCGAACACGGTCTCGCAGAACTCGTCGACGTCGGCCATCGTCTGGAGGGGTCGTACCGTCACTCCCGGACTGTCCATGTCGACGAAGAACGCGCTGATCCCGCGCGATCCCTTTTCGTCACCTTCGGTGCGAGCGAGGACGACACAGCGCGCGGCATGATGCGCCCAACTCGTCCAGAGCTTCTCGCCGCTGATGACCCAGACGCCGTCATCGAGCCGGGCGGTCGTGCGGAGCGACCCGAGATCACTGCCCGCGTTCGGTTCCGAGAACCCTTGGCACCACGTTTCGTCTCCCCGGAGCATCGCAGGGACGACCCGTTGTGCGAGGTCGGGCTCGGCGAAGGCGACGACTGCGGGACCGAGGACCTCGATCATCGCCCACGACGAGCTGTGCACGAGACCACGAGTCGTCAGCTCTTCCCCGACGATCGCACGAAACAGGGGCGTACCACCGAGGCCACCGACCGCTTCGGGCCAGCCGAACCGCGTCCAGCCGGCGTCGGAGAGCAGGCGTTGCACTCGCCGCTGATGTTCGAGCAGCTCGTCGGTCGTCCCGTGGTCTCGGAACGGCGGCGTCAGGATGTCGATGTGTTCGTCGATCCAATCGACGAACGCGAACCGGAACATCGCGGGAGTGGGTTCACCTGGTTCGGACATCGCTAGTTCGACTGCGGGCTCTTCGGGACGTCTCGGAACGGCAGGTTCTTGTCGTGGGTCACTTCGCGCGGCATGCCGAGCACTCGCTCGCTGATGTTGTTGCGGGCCATCTCGGTCGTCCCACCACCGATGCTCGAGCTCTGGCGCATCAAGTACTCCATCCCGCAGGCCGCCCAGACGTCATCGGGGCTCGAAGCCGCGGCGCCGACGCCGGCCAGGTCCAGCCGGATGGTGATGATCCGTTCACCCACGACCGCGCTCATCAGGCGCGCGACCGCGGCCATGGTGTCGGGAGCTGTCCCGGCGGTCATGCCGTCGGCGACTCGATGTTCGAGCTCCACCCGCGCTCTCGCGAGGGTGCGGGCCTCCCCGATGAGCTCCCGCACGTGCGGATCGTCGAGCCGGCCGGTTGCACGGGCGAGTTCGACGAGCGGGTCGCGCCCGTCGCGTCCAGCCGCTGATCGCAACGGCGGCCCGCTGACGTACGGTGAGCCGCCCCCCATCGCGTTCTTCTCGTGGAACATCCACCGCGTGCCGACCGTCCACCCCTGGTCGACCTCGCCGATCCGGTCGGAATCGGGCACCCGCAGGTCGGTGATGAACTCCTGGCAGAACTCGCGGGAGCCGTTGATCATCTCGATCCGGTGCAGCTCGATGCCGGGTTGGTGGATCTTGATGATGAACACGCTCAGGCCACGGTGCTTGGGCACGTCCCAGTTCGTGCGCAGCAGGCACAAGCCGTAGTCGGAGAACCACGCGCCCGTGGTCCAGATCTTGGAGCCGTTCACGATCCATTCGTCGCCGTCGCGCACCGCGGTGGTGAGCGCAGCGGCGACGTCGGAGCCGCCGCTCGGCTCGGACAGGAACTGCATCCAGATCTCCTCGCCCTTCAGGATGGCGGGGATGTGACACAGCTTCTGCTCCTCCGTGCCGAACTCCAGCAACACCGCCGCGCACGGCACGAACGATGGCACCTGCAAGATGCTCGGAAAGCGGTAACCGATGCACTCCTCGTTGAAGGCGCGCTGATGGGCGAGCGTGAGACCTTGGCCGCCGTACTGCTTCGGGAAGCAGAGACCGGAATACCCGCCGTCGAACAACAGACCCTGCAGCTCGCGAGCTTCGGCGATCAGGGCAAGTTCGTCTTGACTCGACGCCAGCGCGTCGCCATTGATCAGTGGCCCGCGGGTCAGGTGCTTCGCCAACCACTCACGGGCGCGCGCCCTGAACGCGTCGACGCTCTCCACCGCTGATTCCACGGATGCTCGCTCCCCCATCACGTCTCCCGTCACCTCTGGGTCACTGGGCGGATCACGCGGCGCTCCGGAGGTCCGTGATCCGTCGTCGATGATCCGACGGCGTGCCGTACGCCACGCGGTTCACGGTGACGCGACGCAAGTAGAGGTGGATGTCGTGGTCGAACGTGACCCCGATGCCACCGTGCATCTGCACGCAGTCCTGCACCAACGCCGGGAGATGCTCGCCGATGTAGGCCTGGGTGACGCTCGCCGTCTCCGCCGCCATCTCGTCGTCCCTGTCGATGTCCCGAACGAGTGCGTCCGCGAGCGCGTGACTGGCCTCGAGCCACATCTTCATGTCGGCGAACCGGTGCTTCAATTCCTGATACGACGCGAGTGGACGTCCGAACGAGTACCGGTTGAACGCCCAATCGAGTGTGAAGTCGAAGACGGTCTGCGCGGCACCCACCGACTCGGCGTTCTGGATCGCCAGCGCCAGTTGCAACTGGCGCTCGACGGCGGCGGCGGCGTGATCGATCGCTCCGACCACCGCGGATCGCGGCACCGAGACCTGCTCGAGCTCCACCCGCGCGTACCGCCGGACGAGGTCGAGACTGTCCAGCGGCACGACCGTCACCCCGGGCGTGCCGACGGGCACGACGAACTGGGTCATGCCCGCCTCAGAGCGTGCGGTGACGAGCAACACATCTGCTTCGGCGCCGGCTTCGACCGTTGTCTTCACGCCACTCAGCACGAAGCCTTCGCCGTCGGCAACCGCGCGTGTCGTCGTCGCGAAGGTGTCGCACGGCGGCGCCTCCACGAATGCCCACGCTGCGACCACTTCGCCGGCGATCAGGCCCTCGAGGAGTCCTTCGTGTGCTCGCGCGTTCGACGACGAGCTCAGTGCGGCCGCCACGACGTTCGTCGGGAGGAGCGGTCCCGGTGCGACGTTCGCTCCGAACGCATCCGCGATCAGCGTCAGGTCGGCGATCCCCGACTCACTGACGGTGCCGCCTCCGAATTGCTCCGCCACGAGCATCGAGGTCCATCCGAGCTCGGCCCCCTGCCGCCAGTAGCTCCGGTCGAATCCCGCGCCAGTCTGGCCCAGCTCCCGCACCGTGGCGGTCGGACACTCCGACTCCAGGAATCGACGCGTCGTGTCCCGAAAGAACACCTGGTCATCGCTCAGACGGTGCTGCACCACAACCCTTCCCTGAAGTCCAGTGAGCGGTCATCGTGACCAGCCGGGGGCGCCAGCATGCAACTCGATGACTCTGTAGTGCAAGTAGCGTTCTCCGCTGTCGACCAACGAGATGGCGGGCCTGACCCGGTGGCCGTCTGCCCCGAGGAGCCCGATCGATGCGCCGAACGCATTTCACCGAAGACCACGAGCTCTTCCGCACGAGTGTCCAGACCTTCATCGAACGCGAGATCGCACCCCACTATCTCGAGTGGAACCACGCCGGGATCGTGCCCCGGGAGCTCTTCACCGCTGCGGGCGCGGCCGGCCTCCTCGGCATGGCGATTCCCGAGGTACACGGCGGGGGCGGCGTGCGGGACTTCCGGTTTAGTCAGGTGATCGGTGAGGAGCTCCAGTACGCGGGCGTCGCGTCAGGTGGCGTCGGCCTCACGTTGCACACCGACATCGCCGTGCCGTACTTCCTCGGACTCGGCACCGAGGAACAACACCAGCGGTGGCTCCCCGGCATCGCCTCGGGAGAGCTCATCACCGCGATCGCGATGACCGAGCCTGCGATCGGGTCCGATCTCGCTTCGATGACCACGTCTGCGATTCGTGATGGCGACCACTACGTCGTCAACGGCGCGAAGACGTTCATCACCAATGGCATCAACGCAGACCTGGTAATCACCGCGGTGAAGACCGATCCGTCACAACGACACTCGGGCATGAGCCTCCTCGTCGTCGAGCGAGGCATGGAAGGGTTCGAACGCGGGCGCAACCTCGACAAGGTCGGGCTGCACGCGCAGGACACCGCTGAGCTCTTCTTCACCGATGTTCCCGTTCCCGCGGAGAACCTTCTCGGCTCGGAAGGGAAGGGGTTCGCACACCTCGTCAACAACCTCCCTCAGGAACGAGTCTCCATCGCGGTGGCCAGCGTCGCCGCGGCGCGCGCCGCGCTGCACTGGACGCTCGACTACGTGAAAGGACGACATGCCTTCGGAGGCCCGATCGCCGACCTGCAGAACACACGCTTCGCGCTGGCCGAGATGCTGACCGAGATCGACGTCTCACAGACCTTCGCCGATCGGTGTGTGGATGCGCTCAACGACGACGAGCTCACCGTCGAGGAGGCAGCCGAAGCCAAGTGGTGGTGCACCGAACTCCAGAAGCGGACCGTCGACCGATGTGTCCAGCTGCACGGCGGATACGGCTACATGCTCGAGTACCCCATCGCTCGCGCGTACATCGACGCCAGAGTCGCCACCATCTACGCCGGCACCACGGAGATCATGAAAGAGATCATCGGTCGCAAGCTCACCCGCCCCACATAGCCAGCACCACAGGAGCGTCGAATGTCAATCGGGTACGAAGTTCGCGAGCGAATCGCGTACATCTCGTTCGCACGACCGGAGAAGCACAACGCGCTTCGTGACGAGGATCTTGCGTCGCTCGTCAGCGCTCTGGGCCGGCTCGATCAGGACGACGCGGCTGACATCGGGATCCTCTTCGGTCAGGGCCGATCATTCTCGAGTGGCGGCGATGTCAACGAGCGGCTCCAGAAGTCCATGGACGAGGGCACCACCAAGGGCAGAACGAACGAAGGGCACGCATTCCAGGAGTGCACGAACTGGAAGCCGGTGATCGCCGCAGTGCACGGCTACTGCCTCGGACACGCATTCGGAACCGCACTGCTCTGCGATCATCTCGTGGCCTCGAAAGACGCTACCTTCGAACTGACGGAGATCCGGTTGGGTCTGCCCACGGCATCGTTCCTCCCTCGCCTCGGTCACTCGGCGTTCGCACGGGAGGTGGCGATGACCGGTCGCCGGTTCTCGGCCGAAGAGGCCTGGACCGGAGGGATCATCACCCGTCTCGTGGACGAAGGCCAGCATCTTCATGCTGCCGAGGAGTTGGCGGTCGAGATCCTCGGGAATCCTCAGTGGGCTGTTCGGCAGAACGTCCGGGTGGGCAGGATCGTCATGGCGGAGGAGGCCACCCGTCATCAGGCATTGCTCGACCCGTTCGAGTGGACAACGAGCAGCGAGGCCCGTGCAGCCGTCGCCAAGCTCTCGGCGAACGCCGACGCCGGAGCGTGATGGCGCGGTGGCACCCGACGACGCAAATGCCTTGCCGTGTCGACACGCCCGGACGTGCGTCATCCGGTGACGCAGAGCGCCAAACCGCTTGGAATTCAGGGGTCGTGGCGCCCTGCGACCGGCCCTCACACCTCGTGACCAGACCAACTCATGGCCAGACTCAGGGCCAGGCTCATGGGCATGCGGCGGCGCGTGAGGACCAGTGCGACACGGAGGCCGAACGACGACGAAAAGACATGGATCGACACCGGCGAAAATCGACCGCGGCCCCGTGCGGGGCTTCCACCGCGGGCCCAGACCCCACTGCGAACGCGCCAGCGCATTCGGGGCGCGCGACAACCAGGGGGCGGTAGGCGGTCAGACCTCCGCGCCCGGGACGACGAGCGGGAGCTCGTCGAAGCCCAGAGTGCCGCGCGGCCACGGGATAGCACCGGACACCCCCGGCGCCAGCTCGAAGTCGGGCACCCGGAGCAAGAATTCTTCCAGCACCAGGCGGAGCTCCATGCGCGCCAGGTGCGAACCGAGACATCGGTGGACGCCGGCACCGAACGCGAAGTGTCGGTTCGCCTGGCGCGTGATGTCGAGCTGGTCCGGATGGTCGTGCACCGCCGGATCGCGGTTCGCAGTGGCGAGGGTGAGATGCACCCGCGAGCCTTCGCGGATCACGACGTCACCCACCAGGTGGTCGCGGGTCGCGACCCGGGGTGGCATGGGAGCCGGGAGCTCGAGCCGCAGCACCTCCTCGACGAACGCTGGCACCAGCTTGAGGTCGGACGCCACCGCCCGCCGGACGTCGCCATCGACAGCCAAGTGGTACAGCGCGAACCCGATCGCTGCGGTCACGGTGTCGAGCCCGGCGAGGACGAACAGGAACGAGAGCCCGATCACGTCTTCGTCGGTGAGTCCACCTTCGTCCGTCACCTGGAGCAGCTGCGTCATGAGGTCGTCGCCGTCACCGCGCCGTCGCTCCGTGACCGAGCGCTGCACGTACTCGAAGAGCCCGAGCGCGGCCTCCATCGCGTCCGGAGCGAGTTCGCCACCGGTCGGGTCGACCGCCTTGAGGAGACCGTCCTTCCAGGCCAGCAACTGCTCGCGGTCCGAGAGCGGAAACCCGAACAGGGTCAGGAAGACCTGCGACGGGTACGGCACCGCGAGCTCGGCGACGGCGTCGAAACTCGGGCGATCGACCAGGCCGTCGAGGAGCTCACCAACCTGCGCGCGCAGGTTCGCTTCGAGCGTCGCGAGGCGGCGCGGTGCGAAGAACGGGTCGAGCAGGCGGCGGTAGCGCACGTGGTCGGGCGGGTCGATCGCGAGCGGCACGAGTGGTAAGGGGCTGCCCAACGAGTCGAAGGCGCGCTTCGACGAGAACACGTCGGGATGGCGGGCGCCTTCCTCCACCGCGGCCCACGATGTCAGGAACACCGCGCCGTCGATCTCGACCACCTCGCCGGCGTCGCGCACCATGTTCCACCCCACGGCGCGGTCGTCACCGACCGGCGCGTCGGCGAGGCTGAAGGGACAGGTGGGCACCTCGCGCCCCTCACCGGAGTCGCCCGCCTCGCTCGCTGGCCTGTCGTGCATCGTCGTCACCTCTTCTTCTGATGGTGGGCTCACGCTCTCGGGAGTCCCAAGATGCTCTCGGCGAGGATGTTGCGCTGCACCTCTGAAGTCCCTGCGTAGACCGTGCCGCTCGCCGCGTTCAGCATCCAGACGTGTTCCCATGACGCCGTCGAGTTCGGTGCGCCCGGGTCGTCGGTGCGATAGGCGCGCGGCGGTGTGTGTCCCTCCGGAATCAGACCGGCCGGGCCCATGATCGCCATCGCCAGGTCGGCCGCGACCTGGTGGTACTCGCTCCAGTAGAGCTTCGAGATGGACGCCGCCGGTCCGAGATCACCGTCGCGCAGGTACTGCGTGAGGATCCGCAGCCCGAGCAGGCGCATGATCTCGACCTGGCCGTAGCACCACGCGAGTCGATCCCGCACGATCGGATCGTCGATGCGCCCGTAGTCGCGCGCCAGCGCGACCAATCGCTCGTACTCGTACCGGAACATGATCGGGTTGACGGCCGCTTCTTCGCCTCGCTCGTGACCCAGCAGCGAAGTCGCGACCTTCCAGCCGCCGTGCACCGGACCGACGACGTTGTCGACCGGGATGCGCGCGCCGTCGAAGAACACCTCATTGAAGTCACTCCCGCCGGTGAGCATCCGGATCGGCCGCACCTCGACGCCCGCGGTGTCCATCGGGCAGAGGAGGAACGAGATGCCTCGGTGCTTGGGCGCGGCAGGATCGGTGCGCGCGAGGACGAACATCCAGTTGGCGCGCGTCGCGAACGAGGTCCAGATCTTCTGCCCGTCGATCACCCACTCGTCGCCATCGACCACGGCGCGCGTCGAGAGTCCGGCCAGGTCGGAACCGGCGCCGGGCTCGGAGAAACCCTGACACCAGACGTCCTCACCCGAGAGGATGCGCGGGAGGAAGTGGTGCTTCTGCTCCTCGGTGCCCCATCGCAACAGCGTGTTGCCCATCATCTTGATGCTGACCGTGTCACTCGCGGGGCCGAGCGGCACCATCGCCTTCGCGCACTCCTCGACGAGCACCACCTGCTCGAGCTTGGTGAGCCCACCGCCTCCGTACGCGACCGGCCACGCAAGGCCCAGGAAGGCGTGCTCGTGCAGCGTGCGGCGCCAGGTCGCGACGAACTCGGCCGCGTCGTCGTCGGACAGGGCTCCGATGCCCGGCCAGTCGGCAGGGAGGTGCGCGTCGAGGAACGTGCGCACTCGGGAGCGGAACGCCTCGGCCGCGGGATCGGGGCGGAACTCCACCGCGACAGGATACCCAGGAAGTTGACGGAAACGTCAAGTAGGGTCCATGCTCGACTCCGACCGACGAGGAGGAACCGTCGATGTACGACGTGCCGGAATGCCTGATCGTCGAGGCCGACGGTCCGGTCCGGATCATCACGATGAACAACCCGGACATGCGCAACGCCTTCATCGATCCGTTGCACGCGGCGATGCGCGACATCTGGTACCAGATCGCGCGCGACGGTGATGCACGAGCGGTGGTGCTCACGGGCGCGGGGAGTGCCTTCTGCGCGGGTGGCAACGTGCCGGGCTTCATCCGCGACTACTCCGACACCGAGCACCGCCGCCAGTCACTGCGCGACGCGCAACGACTGGTCGACGAGATGCTGCGGTTCCATCTGCCGGTGATCGCGGCGGTCAACGGGCCTGCGGTCGGTCTCGGTGCCAGCGTCGCCCTCACGTGCGACATCGTGCTGATCGCCGAGAGCACGTACCTCGCCGACACCCACGTGAACATCGGTCTCACCGCCGGCGACGGGGGTGCAGCAACCTGGCCGCTGCTCATCGGGATGCTCCGGGCCAAGGAGTACCTGCTCACCGGCGAACGGATCCCGGCGGCGCGGGCGGTCGAGATCGGGCTCGCGAACCGCGCGGTCGCCGACGAGCAGCTGATGCCGGAGGCGCTGGCGCTCGCGCACAAGATCGCCGAGCTCCCGCCGCAGGCGGTCCAGGAGACCAAGCGAGCCCTCAATGTGCACCTGCAGCAGGCGGTAGCTTCAGTCCTTCCGTTCGCCCTGGCTGCCGAGTCCGAGTCGTTCACGACACCGGAGATCAAGGCGACGATCGACCGGTTCTCCGAGAAGCAGTAACCACGCGAAAGGCCGCGTCGGCCTGATGGCTAGCAGCAACGACTTCAAGCTCAAGGGTGCGCTCCGCAGCCCGGCCAAGACCATGGGACCGAGGGCGCTGCGCACGTCAGGACTCATCAAGGAGCGGGCCCGCGAGGTCTTCCTCGCCAAGGGCTACTACGGCACGAGCGTCGAAGAGATCTCCGAGGCCGCCGGGGTCTCGCGAGCATCGTTCTACACGTACTTCCCCTCGAAGCGCGACCTCCTGTACTCGCTCGGCACCGACACCACGCAGGCGCTCGCGGCGACCCTCGACGAGATGCAGGCACTCGAAGCGACGTGGACCGATGACGACGTCTACGAGATCGTCCGCATCTACGTGCGCTTCCTCGAGCGTCACGGCGCCTTCATGCTCGTGTGGAGCCAGGCGACTTACGGCGACGAGGCGCTGGCCAAGGCGGGCATGCGCACCCGTCTCTCCAACGCTCGGACCTTCGGTCAGTTCATCCAGCGACTTTCCGGTGAGCGCGTCGATCCCGACGACGATCCCGCCCGCTTCGGGCTCGCCGCGCTGGTGATGATCGACCGCTACTGGTCGTACTGGCGAGTCAACGGCTTCCCGTTCTCCGAGGACGAAGTGGTCGAGACGCTCGGCGACATGCTGGCGGCGCTGATCGCGTCCCGCACACCGGCGCAGGTCACGTCCAAGTCCACTCCGGGTCGCGCTTCTCGAGGTAGGCGCGCCGCGCCTCGGCGGAGTCGCGGTACCGGGTGAGCCGGCCCGTGTAGTCCTGCTCGAGCCGGTACCCGTCCTTCAGTCCGAGATCCTCGACGCGGTTGAGGGACTCCTTGGCCAGCCGCAGGCCGAGCGGGCTCTTCGTCGCGATGACGTCGGCGAGCGCACGCGCTTCGCGCATCAGCTCGGTCGCGGGAACGACCTTCTCGACCACGCCGAGACGGTGGAACTCCTCGGCGCCGACGAACTCCCCCGTGTAGAACATCTTGCGCGTCTTGTACGGACCGACCATGCGCTGCAGGTGGCGTCCGCCGCCGAGCACACCGGCGTTGATCTCCGGGAGCGCGAACCGTGCGTGCTCCGACGCGATGATCACGTCGCAGCACGCCACCAGCGCGAGGCCCGCGCCCACCGCGGCGCCGTTGATCGCTCCGATCACCGGCAACGGGCAGTCGCTGAGCGCCCAGAAGCAGTCGCGCACGATGCTGCCCGGATCGAGGAGGTCGACGACGCTGTCGTCGTCGGACTGCTCGCGCCCGTGCCGGCGGGCCGAGTCGTTCAGGTCGACGCCCCCGCAGAACACGCGCTCCCCTGGCGCGGTGAAGATGGCGACGTGCGCGTCGGTGCCGTGTCGCAGTTCGGTGAACGCGCGCTCGATCTCTCGAAACGCCTGCGCGTTGAGCGCGTTGACGGGCGGCCGGTCGAAGATCACGGTCGCGACACGCGCGTCGATCTCGACGCTGACGTATTCCATGGTGCTCGCAATCACGCTCGCTCCGAGCTCAGGATCGTCACCGCGGCGACCGCGGTCGGGCCGCCGACGTTGTGCGCGAGGGCGACCCGGGCGCCGTCGACCTGGTTGGTGGACTCACCCCGGAGCTGCTCGAAGAGCTCGACGCACTGCGCGATCCCGGTTGCGCCCGGCGGGTGGCCCTTCGCCTTCAACCCACCGCTGGGGTTCACCGGGAGCCGGCCACCTACAGCGGTGGCTCCCGACTCGATCAGCGCAGCACCGCCGAAGCGCTCACAGAAGCCCAGGTCCTCGTAGTCGATGAGCTCGACGCCGGTGAAGCAGTCGTGCACCTCGGCCACGTCGATGTCGTCGGGCCCGACCCCCGCCATCGCGTACGCGCGCTTCGCGGCCTTCACCGTGGGCGGGAACGTCGTCATGTCGGCCTTGTGCTGGTGCATCACGCGATCGAGTCCGAGGCCCACCCCCCTCACCCAGACCGGGCGGTCGGTGTACCGGTCGGCGACCTCCTCGCCGACGAGCAGCAAGGCCGCCGCGCCGTCGCTCTGTGGAGTGCAGTCGTACAGGCCGAACGGCTCGACCACGGGCGGCGCGTTCAGCACGTCGTCGATCGTGATCTCGAAGCGCAACTGCGCCTTCGGGTTGCTCACGCCGTGGTGGTGGTTCTTCACCGCCACCATCGCCATGTGCTCGCGGGTCGCGGGTGACTCGTGGAGGTACCGCATGACGTGCAGCGCGAAGTTCGCCGGCGCGACCACACCGACCGGATAGTCCCACGCCATGTCACGGGTCAGACCCATCCACTCCCAGAACGTGCCGCGTGCCGACGACTCGCGCACCTTGTCGGCACCGACGACGAGCGCGACGTCGAGCATCCCGCTCGCGACGCCGAACACCGCGTTGCGGATCGCGTCGTTGCCGGTGGCGCACGCGTTCTCGATGCGCGTGACGGGGACGTCGAGCAGGCCACAGGAGTCGGCGAGGATCCCCGCCGGGAACCCGTCGCTGGTCGTGAGCTCGCCGAACCACGCGGCGTCGATGTCGGCACGGTCGAACACCTTGTCGACGCTCTCGACCGCCTCGGTGACGGCCATCGGTACGAGGTCCTTGATCCCGAGATCGAAGTGCTCGGCGAACTGCGTCATCCCGGCGCCGACGACGGCGACCCGCCTCATCGGACTGCCTCCACCGGTCGGTGATCGGGCAGGAACGCGTAGCCGTAGTCGGGAACGCCCGACCGTTCGGCGACGCGCCGGAGCACCATCTCACCCTGATCGCCGATGGCGACGCTCCCGGGGAGCGCGCCGGTGACCTGCGCCAGGAGACGGACACCGGTGTCGCCGAGATCGGCGATGACGATCGTGTACGGGGTGGCGATGCCCGGGACCGGCGTGTGCACCGTCGTGGCGGTGTAGACGGTCGCGGCGCGGGGAAGGACGGCCAGCTCGGCGTCGCCCTCGGCCCCGCACCCGAGGCAGCGGTGCCGGGGAGGAAGCGCCAGCGTCCCGCAGTGCGGGCAGCGGCCGCCCTGCAAGCGCACCTTCGCGTCGAAGGCCCGGTCGTACGCGGCGAGCGAGATGCGGATCTCGGGGCCCGGAGTCGCGCGCTGCTGCGGCAACGGCTGCGGATCGCGCTCGACCCGGTGCACGTGTGCGCGTCGCGTGGTGACGTCGACCGCAGTCAGCGCGGCCTGCTCGAACGCGAGCAACAGACCACTCGCGCGCGTGTCCGCGAGCGCGGCGAGCGCGAACAGCGGCGCACTGGCACCGGTCGTCGGTACCCGCGGTGCACTGCCCTCACAGAGTGCGGCGGCGTCCTTGGCGCCGATGCCCACTGCGGCGACGGCTTTGCGCGCGACGCCCGATCGGTCGAGCGCGGCCCGCGTCCCTCGCTCACGCGTGAGTCGAGGATCGTCGTAGTCGTGCGCGGCACCGTCTCCACTGCGTGCTCGCACCGGCAGGCTGCGTTGTTCACGGGCCGCCAGCGCGAGTTCGAGCCCCTCGCCCTCGCCCACGAGCGCGGCGGCTGCACCACACCCGGTGCCGGTCCCGGCGTCGGCGCCGATCACGAGCGTGCCCGGCGCGGACGCGAGCACTGCATCGAGCGCGGCGGGCGCCCCGCCGAGCCGTTCCACGACCACGGTGTCGGGCGCCACGCCGAGACCCGCGAGGAGTGCAGGACCGTTCCCGCCCTCGAGCAGCGGCTGGTCGCGCGTCACGAAGACCACCGCACGCACCTCGACCCCGGACCCCGCCAGCGCCGCGCGGCCGGCGGCGACCGCGAGCGTGACCGCGTCCTCGTCGGGCAGTGTCACCCGCGTCGCTGCCGTGCCCCACACCGGGAGGTACGTCCCGAGGGCGATGACGCTCACGTCACCGCGCCCAGGGTCGCATCGGCGCCTTTGAGCTCCCGGCGCAGCACCTTGCCCGAAGTCGTGCGCGGGATGGACTCCAGGAACACGATCTCGTCGACGTGCTTGTACCCGGCAAGATGCGCGGCAACGTGGGCGCGGAGCTCGTCCTCGGTCGCGGCACCCTCGACGGTGAGGACGATCGCGGCCTTGGGCGACTCCCCCTTCGTCGGGTGCGGGACCCCGTAGACGCCGCAGTCGGCGACTGCGGGATGCCCGTGCAACGTCGCTTCGATCTCGGCGGGCGACACCGAGAAGCCCGAGACCTTGATCATCTCCTTCGCCCGGTCCGTGATGTGGATCCACCCGTCGGGTTCCACCCAACCGACGTCACCCGTGCGCACGAACCCGTCGAGGAACGCGTCGGCGTCGGCGCTCTCCGGGAGGTACCCGGCCATCATGTGGGGCCCGCGCACGAGGATCTCGCCCTCGGTGCCGGCGGCGACGTCCTCCTGGGTGAGCAGGTCGACGATCCGGACCTCGAGGTCGGACACGGGCAGGCCCGGCGAGTCGAGCCGCCAACGGTCGGGAGAGTCGACCGGGTTGCAGTGGAGACCAGGGACCTCGGTGGTGCCGTAGGCGTGCAGCCAGCGGATGCCCGACCGCTCGGTCACGCGGTCGGCGACCTCACGAGCGATGGGCGTCGCCGCCCACATCATGTAGCGGAGCGACGAGAGGTCGTACTGCTCGAGCTTCGGGTGGTTCGCCATCGCGACCGCGATGGGCGCGGCACCGAAGGCGAGGGTCACCCGTTCCTCCTCGATGTGCCCGAGCATCGTGTCGAGGTCGAAGCGCGGGAACAACGTGATCGTCGCCGCCGAGATCCACGTGCATCCGGTGATCGCGATGCCGTAGATGTGGAACAGCGGCAGGAAGAACTGGACGTGGTCCTCGTGGCGGACGGCGCACGCCGAGTTCCAGTTGATGACCGCCGCGACGAGCGACCGATGGGTGTGACGCACGGCCTTCGGCAGCCCCGTCGTGCCCGAACTGAACGGGTACGCGAAATCGGCGTCGAGCACGCTGGCCGGGAGTGGGTCGGGCCGGGTGCCGACCGTGCCGAAGACGAGATCCCAGAACGAGATCCATCCGGGGGGTGCGTCGGCGTCGACGCAGATGCGCGTCGCCGGCGCGCCGGCAGCGTCGAGCACCTCCGCGATGGCAGCGTCGGCGATGACGACGTCGGGTCGGGTGAGGCCGAACGCGTGCTCGAACTCCGACGCCTTCCAATTGGGGTTGGGCAACACGACAGCCGCGCCGGCGAGGCTCACCGCGTGCTGCGCGATCACCCACTCGGGCCGGTTCGTGACCGCGAGTGCAACCCGCGAGCCCGGCCCGACACCGAGCGCGGCGAGTGCAGTGGCGAGGGAGTTGCCGGTGCTGTCGAGCTCCCGGTATGTGTACACGTCGTCGCCGAAGCGCAACGCGATCCGTTCGGGATGGCGGTCGGCGGCGTCCTGCAGGAAGTGGTGGAGTGGGCGCTCGGGATAGTGCAGCGGTGGCCGATGGAGCATTGCGACTTTCTCCCCCAGAAACTTGACTGAAGTGTCAAGTATGGTCGCGCGCCTCCCCTGCCGCAAGCGGTTCGAGCGCCCGGCTGCCGTCGGCGACGAGCTCGTAGAGGTGATCGGCACCCGCATTACGCGCCAGCTCACCGACCACGCGACTGCACGACTGTTCGTCGCCGTACTCGCTGCGCCACGACCAGAGGCGCCGGGTCAGGTGGTGCAGCGGGTACTCGCGGGTCATGCCCATCGCGCCGTGCGCCTGGTGGGCGTGACTCGACGCCTCCCCGGCCGCCCGGTCGGCGAGCAGCTTCGCGGCCGCGATCTCCATCTCTGCGGGGCCGCGCGCGGCCGCCACCGTCGCCGCGGCCAGGGCGGTGTTGACCAGCTCGGCGTGTTGGGCGCCGTGCACCAAATGCGCCTGCACCGCTTGGAAATCGGCGAGCACGCGGCCGAATTGCCGGCGCGTCGTCGTGTACTCGATCGTGAGCGCGGCGAGGTGCTCGAGCGCGCCGGCCATGGCTGCGGTGCGAGCGAGCGAGCCGCGTCGTCGGAGCGCGCGGGCATCCACTCCCGCGGCTGCGCGCGCCGCGGCGCGGGGGGTCACGCCGTCGAACGTGACCGTGTCCCGGGGCTCGCCGGCCAGGTTCACCGCCGAGCCGATCTGGGTGCTCGCCGGATCGACCACCACCACCGTCGGGCCGTCGCGGCCGTCCAGGAGCGCGACGATGCCGTCGACCGCACGCGCCCACGGGACCCGCGTGACGCGGCCGTGCAGGACACCATCGCGCAGCACCAAGGAGTCGGCCGGTGCGCCGGGCACGACGGTCACTGCTCCGGCGGGCAGTTCCAACCCCGCTCCCTCCAACAGCCAACCCGCGAGCAGCCCGGTCTCGGCCAGCGGGAGCGGCACCGCATGGAAGCCGGCGAGGCGCACGATCTCGATCGCGTCGGCGAGCGTGCCGCCCGATCCTCCCGCCGCCGCGCTCACCGACACCCACGGCAGTCCGGTCTCGGCCACCGCCGCCCACATCGCGGGCGCCCAGCCGTCGGCCTCCGCCTGCTCGACCGCCGCGAAGGTCGCGTGGTCCGCGAACACGCGCGCGGCCGTCTCGGAGAGGAGCGGATCGACCGTCGTCACGCGCGCAGTCCCTTCGCGGCGACCGTGCGCAGGATCTCGATCGTCCCGCCCCGGATGGTGAACGCGGGCGAGGTGAGGATCGCGTTCGCGAGGAGCCGTTCGAAGAGCGAGTCGCTCTGCGGGTCGGGTTCGAGCTCCGCGAAGCGGCGCACCTCCTCGAGCAGATCCTGTTCGAAACGGGTCCCCATCTCCTTCACCAGCGCGGCCTCGACCGACGGTTGTCGACCATCGTCGATGGCGCGGGCGATCGACAACGACAGGTTGCGGAGTCCCCAGAACTGTGCGGTCGCGGCACCGAGCAGCTCCACGAACGCCAGATCAGGTGTCTGCCCACCGAGCTCGCGCACGTACTGCTCCAGCACGAGGTAGGTCGACAGCCAGCGGTCGGGTCCGCCGCGTTCGAACGCGAGCTCCTGGCCGATCTGGGCCCAGCCGTTGCCTTCGGTACCCACCAGATCGGCGTCGGGGACGAAGACGTCGCGCAGCACGACCTCGTTGAAGTCGCGCGTTCCGTCGAGGAACGGGATCGGGTGCACCTCCACGCCTGGCGCCTGCAGATCGATCAGCACCTGGCTGAGTCCGGCGTGGCGGTTCTCGGCCTCGCTGGTGCGGACGAGGGCGATCATCCAGTCGTGCTCGTGGGCGCCGGTGGTCCAGACCTTCGTCCCGCGCACGATCCAGCCCCCGTCGGTTGGCGTCGCGCGGGTCACCACCGACGCCAGGTCGCTGCCCGAGTCGGGCTCGCTCATCCCGATGCAGAACGACAGCTCGCCCCGGCAGATGCCGGGGAGGAAGCGTTCCTTCTGCTCAGTGGTTCCGACCTTGGCGAGCAACGGGCCACTCTGGCGGTCGGCGACCCAATGGTGCCCGAGCGGAGCACCCCAACGCAGGAGCTCCTCGGCCACGACGAAACGCTCGACCGCGGCGCGATCGCCGCCGCCGTACTCAGTCGGCAACGACATGCCGACCCAGCCCCGCGCCGCGAGCGCCTGCGAGAAGGCGGGATCCTTGCGGCCAGCCATCCCGAGCCCGGGCTCGAAGGATCCACGTGGCAACGTCTCGGCGAGGAACGCGCGCACGTCCGCCTGCAGCGCGCGTTCGTGTTCGTCGAGCTCGGTGAACACGAACTGCACGTCGACTGCTCCTCCTTCCCCGCGCTATCCCGCGCTACCGGCCAACCAGTTCCCGCAGGTTGTCACGCATGATGCGGCGTTGCGCGTCGGGCGGGAACCCGGCGACATCGGCGAGGTAGTCGCTCGGTTGCGCGATGCCTTCCGGATGCGGCCAGTCCGAGCCGAGCAACACGTGCTCGAGCCCGATCTGCTCGGCCAGCTCGTGGAAGTCGTCCTCGTAGAACGGTGCGACCCACACGTGCTCGCGGAAGCTCTCGATCGGATCCCGACCGAAGCTCTGCGGCTGCTTCCCGTACGCGATGCGGAAGCGGCGCAGCAGGTCGGAGACCCAGCCGGCACCGAGCTCGACGGTGGCGACCTTCAGTTCGGGATGGCGGTCGTACACGCCGTGGCAGACCATCGCCGCCATCGTGTCGAAGGTCGGGCGCTCGCTGTGGACGGACAGGACCTCGGAGAACGCCGACTGCTTCAGACCGGTGTAGCGCGCGTTCTCTCCCCAGTCGCCGGCGTCGGTGTAGCCGTCGTCGGCCGCGTGGAACGCGACGACAACGCCGGCCTCCGCGGCCAGCGCCCAGACCCGGTCGTGGGCGGGGTCGCCGAGCGAACGCGGGCCTCCGAGCGCCTGCACCGGCGCGGCGCGCATCACCACGAGCCGCGCGCCGCGCTCGATCAGGCGCCGCAGCTCGGCCTCGGCGAACTCCTCGTCACCGAGGGGCAGCAACGGCGCGGTCTGGATGCGCCCGTCGCGGTCGTAGCCCCAGTCGTCGTCGAGCCATTCGTTGTACGACCGGGCGACCGCGCACAGACCCTCGAGATCCTCCTTCAGCATCTCCTCGATCCCGAGACCCAGGCTGGGGAGCACCCAGGCGAACTCGACACCTTGCTCGTCGAGCACGCGAACGCGCGCGTCGCGGTCGCGGTACTCGGGCTGCAGCGGCTGCGGCTCGCCGAGGATGTCCCGCAGTGAGCGCCCGGCGTGGTTCTGGGCGCGGAAGTAGCTGTTCAGCGAGCCGGGACGTCCCACCGGGTCGTACGTGGGGTTCGGAATGAGCGAGAGGAGCTTGCCGCCGATGATCAGCGTGCGACGTCCGTCCATGTCGACCCACCGCACCGCGCTGCGGTACTTGCGGTCGAGGTGCCGGGTCAGGGCATCCTCAGCCTCGTAGTAGTGCTCGTCGGCGTCGTAGAGGCGGAAGTCGAGGACAGGTGGCGTGGGGGGCGCTTCCGTGACCGTCATGTGCTCTCCTCGGACCGGGGTGCGGTGGTGACGTCGCTCATGCGGCGCCGGGGCGGGGAACTCGGCCGCGCCGTTGCAGGAGACGTCCGAGCTCGATGCGCAGCGCGGCTTCGGAGCCGTACAGCCGATCCAGCACCCGGACGCGCCGCACGAAGCGGTGCAGGTCGTGCTCGAGCGTGAAGCCGATCGCCCCGAACACCTGGAGGCAGTGCTCGGACGCGAGCGCGCCGGCGTGAGCGGCCAGGGCCTTCGCCGCCAGCGTCGTGCACTCGGGGTCCGACCGCCAGCTCTCCTGCAGCACCGCGTCGGCAGCCTGGCGCGCGACGTACACGTCGGCGAGCCGGTGCTTCACCGCTTGGAATGCGCCGATCGGCTGCCCGAATTGCTGACGCACCCCGGCGTACTCCGTCGCCGACGTGAGCATCGAGTCCACCGCGCCGAGCAGTTCGTGCGCGAGCGCACGTCGACACGCGTGGGTCAGTGCTGCGGTGTCGACGTCGTCGGTCATTGCGAGGCCGGCGAGGGACACCATGCCGCGTGCCCGCACCAGTCCGAGCGCCGGGTCGATGCCGTGCACGGTCGACCGCTCGAGCGCGCTTGCCGGCACGGTGACGATCCGAGCGCCGGCAACCACCGCGACCGTCGCATCGGAGCAGTCAGCCAACAGCACACCGTCGACCAGGAGGTCGCCGTCGCGCTGCGCACCGGCGTCGGCCGCCCGCAGCGGATGGACGAACGCAGCCGTCGTCGCGCGGAGTTCGACGCCCGTGTCGCCCAGGGCTTCGAACACGACGTCGTCGAGCGCGCCGCTCGCGAGCACCCGTTCACCGTGCAGGTGGAAGACGACGGGCACGACCGAGGGCGCGTCGACCGCGAGGAAGTCACGCCAGCCGCTCGCGTCGAGCGCGGCGGCGACGTCGGCCTGCGGCTGGTCCAGCAACCCGCGCAGGGAACGCTCGAAGAGGTCGACCTCGTCGCGATCGATCGCCGGCGCGTCAGCCACGCGGAAGCCCCAACACGCGCTCGGCCAGGATCTGGCGTTGGATCTCGTACGACCCCCCGTAGATGGGAGCGGAGCGGCTGAACAGCCAGTCGTGGCGCCATTCGGCGTCGTCGGCGTCGTCGCCCAGTTCCACGTCACCGTCGAGCACCGTGTCGGCCAGGTCGAACACCGCGAGCTCGGCGCGGGCCAGCAACACCTTGTCGACGGACACCTCCGGCCCCGGCATCTCGCCCGCAGCCAGACGGCGGATCGTGTGCCCGGCAGAGAGGCGCATCGGAAGCACGGAAAGATAGGCGTCGGCGAGCGCACGCGGGTCGATCGCTTCGCCGGCGCGCGCCACGAGCTGGTCGAGTGTCGCCAGGAGACCGGCTTGGCGCTGCCACGGGTACATGCCCCGCTCCCACTGGAGCAGGTACATCGCCAGCGCCCACCCGTCCCCGGGCTCCCCGATGAGACGGTCGCCGGGCACGCGCGCACCGTCGAACAGCACCTCGCCCAGTTCGTCGCGCCCCGACATCGTGCGGATCGGGCGGACCTCCACGCCGGCGGTCTCGTGGTCGACCAGCAGCATCGAGAGGCCGCGATGGCGCGACTCCTGCGTGCCGGTGCGAAGCAGCACGACACACCGCTGCGACACCGTTGCCTGCGACGTCCAGATCTTGTGGCCGTCGACGACCCAGTCGTCGCCGTCGCGCACGGCCTTGGTGCGCAGCGACGCGAGGTCGCTGCCGGCATCAGGCTCGGAGAACCCCTGACACCACCGCTCGGCGCCGCGCAGGAGGTCGGCGAGGTGACGCTGGGCCAGGTCCGGCGCGTGGACGCTCAGCATCGGGACGAGCGTCTCGACGGTGAGGTAGGACTCGGGGATCGCGACTCGCCGCACGCCCAGCTCGTCGTACAGCACCGCACGGTGGCGGGCGTCGCCACCGAGACCGCCGAGTGCCTCGGGCCAACCGTGACGCACCCATCCCCCGGCGAAGAGCTCCTCCTGGAGCTCACGCTGCACGTCCACGACCTCGGTGAGTTCGAGCGAGAAGCAGGTGCGCTGGCGGTCCAGGAGCGCCGGGCGGTCATCGAGCCAGGTCGCGAGTTGGCTGCGGAACTCGTCGAGCTCGAGGGGCCGTCCTCCGGTCACCCCGTCAGTGTCCCAATACTTGACATATTCGTCAACTTGGGGAAGGGTCCGACCGTGACGCCGCTGCGACACGTCGACGGCTGCTTCGGGTGCAGCACCACCAACCCCTCCTCGCGCCGGATCGCGCTCCGGACCACGGCCGACGGCGCCGAGGGCGATGTCACGTTCGGTCCCGACGCCGAAGGCGCGCCCGGACTGGTCCACGGCGGTCTCCTCGCGACCTTCGCCGACGAGGTGATGGGCTACGTGCAGCACGGCGGTGGCACGGTCCGCCTCACTGCCGAGATGACGATCCGGTACCGACGCCCGACCCCGATCGACACCGAGCTGCGCTGTCGCGCTCACGTCGTGGAGTCGACGGACCGCAAATTCACCGTGCACGCGGAGGTGACGGCCGCGGACGACGACGCGACCGTGCTCGCAGAAGCAGACGCGATCTACGTGCTGCTGGCGCGATGACCGCTCAAGGAGGAACCACCATGGACGTGAAGGATCTGATCCTCGTCAGCGTCGACGACCACGTCGTCGAACCCCCGACGATGTTCGCGGCGCACTGGCCCACGAAGTACGCCGGCCGTGAGCCGCGCGTGGTGGTGGGCGACGACGGCGGCGACATCTGGGAATTCGAGGGCACGAGGGCGCCGAACGTGGGACTCAACGCGGTGGCTGGGTGCCCGCCCGAGGAGTACAACCTCGACCCCACCGAGTACACGCAGATGCGACCAGGGTGCTTCGACGTGCACGAGCGCGTGCGCGACATGAGCGCCGCCGGCGTGCTCGCGGGCCTCAACTTCCCGACCTTTCCCCACTTCTGCGGGCAGTTCTTCGGCCGCGTCGAAGACAAGGACCTGGCCCTCGCGGCAGTGCAGGCCTACAACGACTGGCACATCGACGAGTGGGCGGGCTCGTACCCCGACCGTCTGATTCCACTGTCGATCCCCCCGTTGTGGGATCCGCAGGCCATGGCCGACGAGATCCGTCGTGTCGCCGTCAAGGGCTGCCACGCGGTGACGTTCTCGGAGAACCCGGCCAAGCTCGGACTGCCGAGCTATCACACCGACCACTGGGACCCGTTCTTCGCGGCGTGCGTCGACCACGCGGTCACCGTCTGCCTGCACATCGGTTCGTCCTCGTCGATGATCACCACCGCACCCGAGGCACCGCCGGAGGTGATGATCTCCCTCACCCCGATCAACAGCCTCACCGCGATCACCGACATCCTCTTCTCCGGCGTCTTCCGACGGTTCCCGGGGTTGCAGATCGCGATGTCCGAGGGTGGCATCGGATGGATCCCGTACGCCCTCGAACGGGCCGACTACGTCACCCGCCACCACCACGCGTGGACGGGGACCGATCTCGGCGGGAAGCTCCCGAGCGAGCTCTTCCACGAGCACTTCTGGACGTGCTTCATCGACGACGCCGCCGGTCTCGAACAACGCGACCGGGTCGGCGCCGACCACATCATGTGGGAGATGGACTACCCGCATTCCGACTCCACCTGGCCCGACGCCCCGGAGCAGCTCTGGCGATCGCTGCGTACGCTGCCCGACGTGGACATCAACGGCATCACCCACGAGCACGCGATGCGCGCCTTCTCCTTCGACCCGTTCGCGCGACGACCGAGGGAGCAGAGCACGGTCGGCGCGCTGCGCGGTGAAGCAGCCGACGTGGACGTCGCGGTGAAGAGCATGGGACGACGCAAGGCGGAGGCCGACGGCGGCGCACTCGCGGCACAACTCGCGGCGGTGGCGTCGAAGGGCGCTCCCACGACCGCGGGCTGAACGCGCCCGAGCCGGTGCACGAGCTCATCGCCGCCCGGCTCCATCAGGGATGTCGCGTCGCAGTGGCCGACGGGTGCGGCGCGCCCACTCGGGCCGGCGCCGCGCTGGCCGATGCGGCCCGGGAGGTCGGTGGGGTCCGGCTCCTGCTCGGCTGGAGCGTGACCACCCCGGTCGACGTGTCCGACGCGGTCGCGTTCCCCGACGTCCGGACGGTGATGGGCGGCTACACCCTCCGGGCGCCGCTCCGGGAAGGACGCGTGCGTTCGTTGCCGGTCCGGCTCGGCAGCGTGCCGCGGCTCCTGGCCCGCGCGTGGCGACCGGACGTGCTCGTCGCGGCGCTGCGCCCGGGAGCGCGTGGTCTGGTCTTCGGGAGCGAGATCGGTTGGATGCGCGCGGCAGTCGACGCGGGCGCGACCGTCGTCGCCGAGGTGAACCACGGGCTCCCGGACAGCTCCGACGGCATGCCGGTCCCGCCCGAACAGGTCGTGGTCGTGACCGAGACCGATCACCCTCCCCACCAGTTCACGGTCACGGCCCCCGGCGACGTCGCGCAGGCGATCGCGGCTCGTGTGGCGCGGCTGATTCCCCCCGGCGCGGTGCTCCAGTACGGGCCGGGCACGGTTGCCGATGCCATCCTGCGCGCCATCGACGTGCCGGTGCAGGTCGACTCCGGCCTGGTGGGCGATGCAGTGGTCGACCTCGCGGAACGGGGGCTCCTCGAGGGAACACCGCGCGGCGCGTACCTCGCGGGGACCCAACCGCTCTACGACTGGAGCCACGGCCGCCGCGTGCTGGCGCCGGTCGAGCACACACACGACGTCGGTCGCCTGGCGCGTCACGACGCGTTCGTCGCGATCAACACCGCGCTCGAAGTCGACCCGGTCGGCCAGGTGAACGTCGAGCGGGTGGGTGACCAGCCCGTCGGCGGCATCGGTGGTCACGCCGACTTCGCGTTCGCCGCGTCTCGTTCGCAGCACGGTCTCAGCGTGATCGCCCTCGCGAGCACGCACCGGTCCGGTTCGACGATGGTGCAGCAGCTGTCGGCGCCTGTGACGACATCACGCGCCGACGTCGACGTGATCGTCACCGAGCACGGTGTCGCCGACCTGCGAGGCCTCGACGACCGTGAGCGCGCCGCTGCACTCCGGCCGTTGTGGCCGTGAGAAGTTGACGATATCGTCAACTACGTGGTCCTCGAGCGCACTCTCACCGACGGCGTCCTGCACCTGATCCTCGACCGACCCGAGCGGTACAACGCGATCGACCCCGAGCTGCGCGACCAGCTGGTCGACGCGTTCGACGGCGCGGCCGACGCGGGCACGCGCGCCATCGTGCTGCGCGGGAACGGCCGCGGGTTCTGCGCCGGCGCCGACCTCAAGGCCGACGCCGCCGAGTACTACGGCGTCGAGGTCGAGCAGCACATGTCGCACTCCACCTACCGGCTCGCGCGCAGCGTCATCAACTGTCGCGTGCCCGTGGTGGCGGCGGTCCACGGCGCGTGCGCGGGAATCGGCCTGACTCTCGCACTGGGCGCCGACCTGTGCGTCGCGGCCGAGAACGCACGCTTCGTCGGCGCGTTCATCCAGCGATCGCTCGTCCCCGACGGCGCCGCGGCGCGACTCCTGCCCCGGATCATCGGGTACTCGCGTGCCCGGGAGTTCCTCCTCCTCGGACAGACCATCGAGGCCGCCGAAGCGCTGCAGCTGCGCATGGTCGCGAAGGTCGTGCCCGACGACGACCTCGTGACCGCGGCGGAGGCGAGCGCGCGCGACTTCGCCGCCATGCCGACGATCGCCGTCGGCTACACGAAGCAGTTGCTCAACCGGTCGTTCGAGCTCGACCTGGAGTCCTTCCTCTTCGAGGAGCGGATGATCCAAGGCATGCTCAGCACGACCGCCGACAAGGCGGAGGGTCTTGCCGCATTCCGCGAGGGACGCCAGCCGCGTTACGAGGGCCGCTGAAGTGGGACTGCTCGACGAGCGGGTCGTCATCGTCACGGGCGCCGGACGCGGGCTCGGCCGTGCCCACGCGCTCGAGCTGGCGCACCGCGGCGCCATCGTCGTCGTCAACGACCTGGGCGTCGCGCTCGACGGCGAGCTCGACTCCGAAGCCTCCCCCGCGGAGTCCGTGGTCGCCGAGATCGAAGCGGCCGGTGGCACCGCGATGGCCGACGGCACCTCGGTGACCGACTGGACCGCGATCGAAGCGCTGGTGGCGCGCGTCGTCGAGCGCTTCGGCCGCCTCGACGCGGTGGTGAACAACGCCGGCTTCCTGCGCGACCGGATGCTCACGTCGATGAGCGAGGCCGACTTCGACGCCGTGCTCGAGGTCCACGTCAAGGGCACCTTCGTGCTCACGCGTCATGCGTGCAGTCATTGGCGGGCCGTCGCCAAGGCGGGTGAAGCGGTCTCGGGCCGGATCGTCAACACCACGTCGGGCGCCGGTCTCTGGGGCACCGTCGGTCAGGCCAACTACGCGGCGGCGAAGTCGGCGATCGCGGGCATGACCACGGTGATCGCACTCGAGATGGAGCGCTACGGCGTCACCGCCAACGCGATCTCACCGATCGCGGCAACCCGCATGACCCGGAGCGCGGGGATGGTCGATGACGACGACGACGCCACCTGGGACCCGCTCGACCCCGCGAACGCATCGCCCGTCGTCGCCTGGCTGGTCAGCGAAGAAGCGGGATGGCTGTCGGGGGCGGTCCTCCGCATCGACGGCAACGTCGTGAGCCGGGTCGACGGTCACCACGTCAGTTCCTCGTTCCGCCCCCCGACGGACGGCCCTGTCGCGGCCGACGAGCTGGGCCCCGTGTTGCGACGGCTGTACGGGCTGCTCCCGACGGGCCTGTTCGGCCGGGACCAGTACCAGCAGGCAGAGTGACGCCGGCCGCTCAGGCAGGGAGCCCGGCGACCTCGACACCTTCCGAGCCGAGGTACGCGGCGCGCACGATGTCGCTGCTGATCATCTCGCTCGCGGTCCCCTCGAACAGCATGCGGCCGAAGTCGAGCACGTAGACCCGGTCGCACACCTGCTGCACGAGCGACATGTCGTGCTCGACGAGCAGGATC
>DASXXX010000380.1:0-11992 GCA_036502765.1 Acidimicrobiia bacterium
GTGGTCTCGAACGCGGTGTCCATGATGTCGTCGAGCGGCCAGTGCTGGGGGATGCGGCGCGTGGTCGGCGTCCCCATGCCGAAGCCACTCACCAGCACCGGGTGGTGCGGGAGGTCGCGCGCCCGTTCGGCCGACGTGAACACGAACGTGGCCACGCCGTCGACGGGGATGTCGCAGTCGTACATGCAGATCGGATCGGCGATCACACGCGCCGCGAGGTAGTCGTCGGCGGTGAGCGGCTTGTCGTGCCAGAAGGACCACGGGATCCGCGCGCCGTTCTTGCGCGCCTCGACCACCACTGCCGCCATCTCGTCGCGCGACGCGCGGTAGCGCTGGAGGTACTCGTTGTACGGGAGCGCGATCATCGCCAGGGGGCCGAAGTAGCCCTGCGGCGCCATCCACTGCATCGAACCGCGCGCCTCGCGCATGGGATTGCCGTGGTACTTGCCGATCGGGTTGTGGAGCGCGCGGTGCAGGAGCACGTAGTCGGCGGCGCCGCTGGCAACTGCGTTCACCGCCAGCTGGACCGAGCCCGGGATCTGGCCGAAGCCCTGGAAGCCGCTCGCCCACCGCGCGTTCACACCGAGGTGCTCGGCCATCCAGTTCGCGGAGACGATGCTGATGCCGTCCTCGATGGTGTGCGCACCCGCGGTCGGGAAGATCGCGCCGGTGGTGAACCCGTCGATCTGCGCGACCTCGAGGCCCGCGTCGGCGATCGCGGCTCGCGCGGTGTCGAGCGCGATCGCACCCAGTGGCTTGTCGGCGTGGCGCACCACCGGGGACTGCGCGTACCCGACGATCGCCACCTGGTCAGACGCCGCGAACCGACCGCTCACGCTTCCTCCGTCTCCAGCTCGAACGCGGGCACCGAGATGCCGGGGGCGAGGTCTTCGAACGCGACGACGACGCGCGCGCCGATCGCGAGCGGTGCGTCGGGACCGTCGAGCACCTCAGGACCAGCAAGGAGGCGCCCGATGGTACGGAGGTCGGCCTGTTCCTCGAGCTCGACGTCGACGAGCACGAACGGCACGAGATCGTCGAAGCCGGGGACGAACGACTGGTGCATCACGGTCCACGACCGCACGACGCCGCGCCCGCTGACCGGCACGAAGGTGAAGTCGGGTTCGGTGCTGTGGCAGTGCGAGCAGACGATGTCGGGCGGCATCACGAACGTGGCGCAGCGAGAGCACCGCGCGATCGCGAGCACGTGTTCGGCGGCGGCGTCCCAGTACCCCTGCGAGCGCTCGTCGGGAACGGGAATCGGGCGGGTGTTGCCGGAGCTCTCGCTCACGGGATCGCCCCTCCGGCCTGCAGCGCGGCGATGTCGTCCCACGAGTAGCCGAGCTCGAGGAGGATCATCTCGGAGTGCTCGCCGTGCTCCGGGGCGCGCCGCAGCTCGGGGCCGGCGCCGTCGAACTGCACCGGCACCGACGGCAACCGGTACGACGGTCCACCGTCGCCGTCGACGTCACCGATGTACCCGTTGGCGATGACCTGCGGATCGTCGAGGAGCTCTTCGACCGCCTGCACCGGTGCCCACGGTGCGTCGAGCGTGGAGAGCAGCGCCTTCCACTCGGCGAACGTGCGCGACCTGAACTCGGCGGTGATGATCTCGACGCACTCCTCTGCGTGCTCCTTGCGGGCCGCGAGGTCGACGAACTTCGGATCCTCGATCAGCTCGGCGCGACCGATGAGCCGGCAGAAGTCGGGCCAGTAGCGGTCGGCCTCGAGGAACACCAGCGAGATGTGACGGTCGTCCTTGGTCGAGTAGACGCCGACGAGAGGGTTCACGTACCCGCTCGAGCTCATCGACATCGCCCGCGGCTTGGCGCCCTGGAGCGCGGAGAGCACGTCGGACGACAGCGTCCACATCGCGGTCGCGAGCAACGAGACGTCGACGACCTTCCCCGTGCCGGTGCGCGTGCGTTCCAGCAACGCCGCCGCCATGCCGAACGCGAGCGCCATCGCACCGTTGCGGTCGCCCATCGCGCCGCGTTGGCTGATGGGCCGGTCGAGCTCTGCGGGTGTGAGCACGTGCGCCATGCCACCGCGCGCCCAGAACGCCGACGCGTCGTACCCCGGCGCATCGGCGTCGGGCCCGCGGGCGCCGTAGCCGTGCCCGCGCGCGTAGATCAACGTCGGGTACCGCTCGGTGAGCGTCTCGGCGTCGAGGCCGAGTCGCTCCAGCGCGCCGGGCCGGAAGTTGGTGAGGAACACGTCGGCGCTGGCGATGAGCTTCTCGAGGATCTCGCGACCGCCTGCAGTGCGCAGGTCGAGCGCGACGGATCGCTTCCCGCGGTTGGCGAGCGCGATCGACAGGTTCACACCCCCGCCGTCGGTGCCGATGCCCTGGGTCATCAGGCCGCGGTACGGGTCGCCTTCGGGGCGCTCGATGCGGACCACGTCGGCGCCCCAGTCGGCGAGCAGCGCGCCCGCCACCGGCACGAAGACCCACTGCGCCAACTCGACGACTCGTACGCCCGTGAACGCACCCGTTGAAGCTGCTTCGGCTGCCATCCGTCCCCCTGGAGCTACGACGTTCCGATGTCGGTAGAACGGGGTTCTAGCACTTCGGCAGGCGGGATGTCAGGCGACGACGCCGCGCACCTTGAGGTCGATGATCGCATCCCAGTCGAGACCGAGGTCGGCCAGGATCTCGTCGCCGTGCTCGTTGAACTCGGGCGCCCGGCGGGGCTGGGGCGCCACCTCGTCGAACTGGACCGGGGCGGCCGTGAGCTGGAACGGCGTCCCCGACGCGGTGGTGAGCTCCTGGATGTAGCCGTTCGCCACCGACTGCGGATCGGCCGCGGCCTCGAGCGTGTGCTGCACGACGGTCCACTGCCCGACGAAGTCGGCCAGCGCGGCGCGCCACTCGTCGACGGTGCGGGTCTTGAACACCTCACGCAGGATCGCCTGCGCGTCGGCGGTGTGCTCGAGCAGCGACACGTGGTCGGCGAAGCGCGGATCGGTCGCCAACTCGGGACGGCCGATCGCCTCGCAGAGCGGCGGCCAGTACTGCCCGGCTTGGAGGCAGCACAGCGAGACGAGGCGGCCGTCGCCGGTCTCGTACATCGCGACCAGCGGGTTGAAGCGCATCTGGTCGGCCGGCGGCGCCGTCCAAGGGATGTTCATCTGCAGCGAGAGCGCGACCGCCTGGCCCATCGCCCAGAGACCGGTGCCGAGCAGCGACACGTCGACGATGGTGGCCTCACCGGTGCGCTCCCGGTGGAACAGCGCGCCCATGATCCCGCCCGCGATCGTCATCGCACCGATCGAGTCGCCGAAGCCGGGTGCCGGCGGGTTCACCACGAGGTCGTACTCGGGGCGCGTCGCGCCAATCGCCACACCGGCGCGAGCCCAGAACGCGAGCGAGTCGTAGGAGCCCTTGTCGGCGTCGGGCCCGCGTGCGCCTTGGCCGTGACCGCGCACGTAGACGATGTTCTCGTTGTGCGCGCGCACGTCGTCGACCTCGATGTGCAGCTTCTTCAGCACGCGTGGGAGCTTGTTGGTGAGGAAGACGTCGGACGTCGCGATGAGCTGGTGCAGGATCGCGAGGCCGTCGGGCGACGCGAGGTCGAGGCCGAGGCTCTTCTTGCCGCGGTTGGAGTGCTCGAGCAGCGGGTGCACGTCGTTGCCCATGTCGGCGACGACGCCGGTGGCGACGAGACCGCGCATCGCGTCACCGCGTTCGACGTGCTCGATCTTGATCACCTCGGCGCCCCAGTCGGAGAGCAACGCCGACGCCGCCGGCACGAAGGTGTGCTCGGCGACCTCGAGGATGCGGACACCCTTCATGACGTCGGTCATGACTGCACCTCCAGCGATTCCGTTGCCGGCGAGGGGGATGGCGCCGGGAACGGCGCGCGCGGCGTGATCGCGACGTGCGGGATCGCCACGCTTGCACCGTGGCTGACAACGTCGTGCACCAACGTCACGAGCTCGTCGACCTCGATGAACCCGCCGTTCATCAGGTTTCGCTGCATCCAGATCGGACCGACCTCGATGGCGAGGTCGGAGTCCCAGTCGTTGGCGAACTGGGTCATCGACTCACCGTCGCCACCGACGCAGTCGCCGACAGTGACGCGCGTGAAGCCGACCTCGGGGTGCTCGGTGCGCCACGCCTCGACCATCCGGTCGAGCGCAGCCTTGCTCACGAGGTACGCGGCGAGGCCCGGCCAGGGTGGCGTGAGCCCCGCGCTCACCGACGACAGGTATGCCGCCGCTCCCCGCGAGGCCTGCAGGTGCGGCAACGCAGCGGCGGTGGCCACCGAGGCCCCGACCACGTTGGTGTCGAACGCCCGTCGCCACGTGTCGGCGTCGAGATCTTCGATCCGTGCCAGCGGTCCGATCCCGGTCGCGTAGACGAGCGCGTCGATGCCGCCGAGTCCGGCTGCCGCCTCGTCGATCGCACCGCGGCACGACGCCTCGTCGGTGACGTCGCAGCGGATGGCGAGTGCGCCCGATCCGGCTTCCCGCGCGGCTTCGACCAACATGTCGTGCCGCCGCGCCAGGAGCGCAACCTCCGCACCCCGCTGCGCGAACCCGACGCCGATGCAGCGTCCCAACCCGCTGGACGCACCGATGACGACCGCTTTCATCGTTCCCCCTCGTCGACCTCTGGTTCGTGCATGGTGGCATGCGGCGCGTCACCGGACCGGACCGCGGCCTCGACCAACCCGATCGCCCAGGTGAGCCCGCGGATGGCGTCTTCGGGTGCGAGCTCCCAGTCGACGACCATCCGCTCGTACGACACCACACCCCAGAGCACGTCGAGCACGGCGCCGGCGACGGCCCGGTCGGTCGGCGACCACGACTCGGTGTGGGGCCCGAGCGCGCCCAGCAGCGCGGCGCGCTGGCGGGCGTTGGCAGCGGCGACGGTGTCGTCGCACGGCGCCCGGGCGCCACCGGGAACGTCGACACGTACTCGAGCATCCGGGCGGTGACCGCGCCGACGTCGTCGAGCGTGAGGCCTTCGACCTCGACGCCCGACTCGTCTTCGAAGCGCTCGAGCACCGCGTCGCGCAGCTCGCGCTCGGTCGAGAAGTAGCGGTACACCGTTCGTTCGGTGACGCCGGCGCGCTCGGCGACGGCGCGCACGGTCAGGGCGGCCCAGTTCCAGATCGGGAACCCGTGGAGCACCTCGGCGCCCGCGGTCAGGATGCGCTCGCGCGTCTCGGCGGCGCGCTGACGCCGCACCGGACTGTCGTAGCGACGGCGCGGCGTTTCCGTTGCGGCGGACTCCGACGTGCCGGTTGCGGACGTGCCGGTCTCCGACATGCGCGCTACGGCACCAACACGGGCATCGACTCCCAGCCGCGGACCGTCGATGTCGGCGAGAGGTGCGGCTCTTGCGACCAGTCGACGTCCCACTCGGGGAACCGCTTCAGCACCTCTTCCAGCGCGATGCGACCTTCGAGTCGCGCCAGCGCCGCGCCCAGGCAGAAGTGCGCGCCGTACCCGAACGTGAGGTGCTGACCGAGCTCCCGGTGGATGTCGAAGCGGTCGCCGCCCGGGTAGCGCCGCTCGTCGCGGTTCGCGGCGCCGACGAGCATGAGCATCGCGCTCCCCTCGGGCACGGTCGCGCCGTGGCACTCGACCGGCGTGGCCACGGAGCGACCGACGTGCGGCGCGGGCGGCTCGAAGCGCAGGAGCTCCTCGATCGCGTTCGGGATCAGCGACGGATCCGCGACCAACTCCCGGCGCTGGTCGGGGTGCCCGGCCAGCACCTTGCCCGCCCAGCCGATGAGACGCGTGGTGGTCTCGTTGCCCGCCCCCGCGACGACGGTGATGTAGGTGAGGATCTCCTCGCGTCGCAGCGTGCGGGTGGTGCCCGTCTCGTCGACGAACTCCGCGTTCATGAGCTGCGTCATGATGTCGTCGGACGGGTGTTCGGCGCGCCAGTCGAGGTACTCGGCGAACATCTCGCCGTCGACGAAGTTCTCGCGGACCTTCTGCGGTTCGCCGGGCTTCGTGCGCAGGTTGGCGTTGCCGCGGTCGCGCACCGCCTCCTGGTCGGCTTCGGGGATGCCGAGGAGCAGCCCGATCACGCGCATCGGCATCTGTGCGCCGAGGTCGGCGACGAAGTCGAAGCCGGGTTCGCCGACGAGCGGGTCGAGGCTCCGCGCGCAGAACTCGCGGATCTTCGGCTCGAGCCCGTTCACCTGGCGGGGCGTGAACACGCGCGACAGCAAGCCGCGGTGGATGGTGTGCGTCGGCGGGTCCTCGAAGATGAGGATGCCCGGCGGCATCTGGATGCCGGCCTTGATGATCTCGAGGATCCCGCCGCGCCCGGAGATGTAGGTGCCGCGGTCGACCAGCCCGCGCTCGACGTCGTCGTAGCGACTCAGCGCGTAGAAGTCGAACTGCTCGTTGTAGTAGAGGGGTGCCTCGTCCCGGAGCCGGGCGAACACGGGATAGGGATCGGCGTTGATCGCGATGTCGTACGGGTCGTACGAGAGCTCGCCGGTCTGCGTCGTCATCTTCGCTCCCTGGATTCGTGTCAGCGGATACTGACACGAATCGGCTACGTGGGAGGCCTCACTTCGGAGGCCTCACTGGGGAGGCCTCATTTGGGAGGGAAGCGCAGCGCGCCGTCGAGGCGGATGGTCTCGCCGTTGAGGTAGGGGTTGCGGGCGATCGACTCCACCAGCAACGCGAACTCCTCGGGGCGCCCCATGCGCTTCGGGAACACGATGTTCTCCACCAGCTTGTCCTGGGTGGCCTCGGGCACGCTCAGCATGAGGGGGGTGCCCATGGTGCCGGGGGCGATCGCGCACACGCGCACCCCGATGGGCGCGAGGTCGCGCGCCATCGGCAGGGTCATGCCGAGGATGGCGGCCTTCGCCGCGGCGTACGCGATCTGGCCGGTCTGGCCCTCGAGCCCCGCGATCGATCCGGTGTTGACGATCACGCCGCGCTGGCCGTCGACGTCGGGCTCGTTGTCGGCCATCGCCGCCGCCGCCAGCCGGCTCACGTTGAACGTGCCGAACGCGTTCATCTCCATCGTGGCGACGAACGAGGCCTTGTCGTGGATCGCACCGCCCCGACCGACGGTGCGCCCGCCGCCGAGCCCGCCACCGGCGAGGTTCACCACGAGCGACAGTGGACCGAGGGAGCGCGCCGCTTCGATGGCGTCGCCGACGGCGGCGTCGTCGTTGACGTCACCGTCGACCGCGACCGCGCCGTCGCCCAGCTCCTTGGCGAGCTCGGCCGCGCGGTCGGCGTCGCGGTCGAACACCGCCACGCCCATCCCGATCGCCACCAGATGACGCGCGGTGGCGCCACCGAGCCCACCGGCACCTCCGGTCACGATCGCGGAACGTCCGTCGAGTTGCATGCTGCCGTGTTCTCCTGGTCCTTCGTGCTGAAGATTGTCGGTGCTGGGGTCGGTCAGTGGTTGGTGGGGAACCCGAGGTCGATCACGCTCGACGCGGGATCGGGCCAACGCGTCGTCACGACCTTCGGGTGGGTGTAGAAGCGGATGCCTTCGGGACCGTAGATCGGTGCGTCGCCGAACAGCGACGCCTTCCAGCCGCCGAACGAGTGCCAGGCCACGGGAACGGGGATCGGGACGTTGATGCCGATCATCCCGACGTTCACGTCGCGTTCGAAGCGGCGCGCCGCGCCGCCGTCGCGCGAGAAGAGTGCGACACCGTTGCCGTAGGGGTTGGCGTTCACCAACGCGAGCGCGTCGTCGTACGTGGGGACGCGCACCACGCTCAGAACCGGCCCGAAGATCTCGTCGTCGTACACGGCCATGCCGGGCTCGACGTTGTCGAGCAACGAGCACCCGACGAAGAACCCGTCGCTGAGCCCGTCGGCGGCGGCGAGGGGCGAACCGTCGACGACGACCGCGGCACCTTCGTCGGTGGCGCGGTCGACGTACGACTGCACGCGGTCGCGGTGCTCGCGCGTGATCAGGGGTCCCATCATCGATGCGTCGTCGTCGCCGGGACCCACCACGATGTCGGGGATGCGCGCCGCGATCGCCTCGACCAGCGGGTCGGCGACCGCGCCCACCGCCACGACGACCGAGATCGCCATGCAGCGCTCACCGGCCGATCCGTACCCGGCCGAGATCGCGGCGTCGGCCGCGGCATCGACGTCGGCGTCGGGCAGCACGACCATGTGGTTCTTCGCCCCGCCGAGCGCCTGGACGCGCTTGCCGTGCTTGGCGCCGGTCTCGTAGATGTGACGCGCGATCGCGGTGCTGCCCACGAACGAGACCGCGTCGACGTCGGGATGCGCGAGCAACGCGTTCACAGCTTCGGCGTCGCCCTGCACCACCGTGTGGACACCGTCGGGGAAGCCGGCCTCCTTGACCAGCTCGGCGAGCAGCATCGACGCCGACGGATCCTTCTCGGACGGCTTGTGCACGAAGGCGTTGCCGCACGCGAGGGCGTTGGCCAGCATCCACAGCGGCACCATCACGGGGAAGTTGAACGGCGTGATGCCCACGACGACGCCGACCGGCTGCAGCACCGTGTGCACGTCGATGCCGGCAGAGACCTCGGAGCTGTGTGAGCCCTTGAGGAGATGCGGGACGCCGCACGCGAACTCCACGCAGTCGAGGCCGCGGGCGACCTCACCGCGGGCGTCGTCGAGCACCTTCCCGTGCTCGGCGGTGATCAGCGCCGCGAGGTCGTCGCGACGGGTGTCGACCAGTTCGCGCAGGCGGAACATCGCCGCGCTGCGGCGGCTGAGCGGCGAGTCGCGCCATTCGGCGGCCGCGGCGGCGGCCACCTTCACGGCCGCGTCGATCTCGGCGGCGGACGCGAACGCGACCTCCGCGGTCTGGACCCCGCGCGCGGGGTCGAAGACGGGGCCGCGACGCGCGGCCGCGCCGTCGACGCGGCGTCCGCCGATCCAGTGTCCGATGGTGTGCACGGGCGCGTTCAGAGTCGGTAGAGCTTACGGGCGTTCTCGCCGTAGATCTTCTTCTGCGTCTCGACCGGCAGCGTCGCCATCTTGTCCTTCACCGAGGCGAGCGGCTCGGGGTAGAGGCAGGTGGGGTGCGGGAAGTCGGTCTCGAACAGGATGCTGTCCTCGCCGACTGCCTCGATGAGGTCGGGCAGCTTGTTGCGTGCGTTCTCGAACCAGAACGTCGCGAACATGTTCGAGCGGAAGTACTCCGACGGCATCTTCTTCATCTTCGCCAGCTCGTCAGGCGCGTTCTCCGACATCTCGTAGTCGAGCGTCTCCAGCATGAACGGGATCCAGCCGACACCGCTCTCCACCGAGACCATCTGCAGGTCGGGGAACCGGTCGAACACCCGCGAGAGGATGACGTTGGTGAGGACGCGCGAGTTGCCGATGAACAGCAGCGCGCCACCGATCGCGAGCTTGGTGTCCATCGGGTGCGACTCCCACGGGTACTGCCCGTAGAAGCCCATCGCGGTGGCGCTGGCACCGATGTGGAAGTGCACCGGCATGTGGAGCTCGGAGCAGGCCGCCCAGAACGGGTCCCACGCATGGTTGGCGAGATCCGGCGCGCCGAGGTCGGTGGGGTCGGACGTCATGTTCACGCCGCGAGCACCGAGGGCAGCGACGCGCTTGGTCTCGGCGACGCATGCGTCGACGCTCCATGCCGGCATCAGCGGCAGACCGAGGAGACGGTCGCCGGAGTCGGCCTGGATCCCGGCCATGTAGTCGTTGTAGATCTCGATGACGACCTTGCAGAGCGCCTCGTCCTCGATCATGCCGAGGTCCTGGCCACCGAGGCCCACGGTGTTCGGGAACATGATCTGGGCGTCGATGCCGCACTCGTCGAGCACCTCGAGGCGCACCTTCGGGTCGTAGGAGCCGACGTGGGTGTCCTCGATCGTCCAGTGGTTGAGCGCGAGGTCGGCGCTCTCCTTCTTCCCGTCCTTGCCGATGACCGCGCCGCTGCTGGCGCGACCGAGCGGGTGGCCGTCGAACACCCACGTGGGGATGTCGTCGACCACCTCGACGTGGGGAACGCGGTCCTTGTACTTGTCGGGCGCGAGCTCGGTGAAGAGGTCGTGGCGCTCGGTGAAGTGGGAGTCGGCGTCGATGACCAGGGTGCCGTCGCTGAGCATGCGCCCAATCTATGACGGATCTGGGCTCCGTACAATTTCTGCGGACGGGGCAGAATCGACCCATGGAGCGTCGCGAGCAACGGATCGGCTGGATCGGCACCGGGGTGATGGGGTCGAGCATGTGCGCCCGACTCCTCGACGACGGGCGAGCGCTCACGGTCACCACGCGCACCCCGGCCAAGGCGAGCGCCCTGGTCGAGCAAGGCGCGACGTGGGCCGACTCGCCCGCCGCGGTCGCCGCCGCGAGCGATGTGGTGTTCACCATGGTCGGGTACCCGCGCGAGCTCGAGGAGGTCGTGCTCGGCGAGCGTGGCGTCCTGTCGGCGCTGCGCCCGGGCGGCATCGTCGTCGACATGACGACGAGCACGCCGTCGCTGGCGGTCGAGCTCGCGGCGCGGGCCGCCGAATCCGACTGCTCGGCGATCGATGCGCCGGTGTCGGGCGGCGACATCGGCGCGCGCAACGGCGCCCTCTCGATCATGGTCGGTGGCGACGTGCACGCGTACGAAGCAGTGCGGCCCCTCCTCGACTGCATGGGCAGCACGATCGTGCACCAGGGCCCGGCGGGCGCCGGGCAGCACACCAAGCTGACCAACCAGATCGTCGTCGCCGGCAACCTCGTGGCGGTGTGCGAGGCCCTGCTCTACGCGACCCGAGCCGGGCTCGACGTGCACGCTGTGCTCGCGTCGATCTCCGGTGGCGCGGCGTCGAGCTGGGCGCTGTCGAACCTGGCCCCGCGCATCATCGCGGGTGACTTCGCGCCCGGGTTCTTCGTCGACCACTTCGTGAAGGACATGGCGATCGTGCTCGACGAGGCGGCGCGGCTGCAGCTGGTGCTCCCGGGGCTCGCGCTCGTGCACCAGCTGGCGGTCGAGCTGCAGGCGCAGGGCCGCGGGCGCGACGGCACGCAGTCGCTCATCCTCGCGTTGGAGGCGCTGTCACCGGCATGATCAGGGGCGCGGAGTCAGGGGCGCGTGATCAGGGGCGCGTGATCAGGGGCGCGTGATCAGGGGCGCGACGCGATCGCGATCTCGTCGAGGATCGCCGCGGTCTGCTCGGGTCGACCGACCATGCACATGTGCCCGGCGTCGAGGTCGAGCACGCGGCAGTTCGGACCCACGTTCTTCGCGAATTGTGACTGCTTGTGGGCGGCGATGATCATGTCCTGCAGGGTGCGCACCCACGTCGACGGCAGGTCGGCGCGCAACGGCGCGAGGTCGACGGGGCTGTCGGAGAGGCCCGGCGCCTCCGGGACGAGCCGTTCGAGGCAGAACGCGAGTTGCTGCTCAGTGAGGTCGTTGCCGAGCACGAGCGTGGCCAGCTCGCCGTCCAATGCGCGCGGCTGGACATCGCCGGCGGCCGCCATGCCGGCACGCGCCATCGCCTGCACCTCGGGGTCGAGGGTGTCGAACGCCGACTTGCCCGTCTCGGGCACGGTGCACGCGACGAACACCGCGTGGCGCACCCGATCGCCGAGCAGCTCGATCATCGACGGCATGGAGCAGCCGGCGAGCGAGTGACCGGCGAGCACGATGTCGTCGAACCCGGCCGCGTCGGCGTCGGCGCGCACCGACTCGGCACAGTCGGCGAACGTCACCGAACGCAGATCGGCCGGATGCGCGCCGCGACCGGGGAGATCGACCGCGATCGAGGGCGCGGACATGAGGGCACGAGTGGGGTCCCAGCACCGGCCGTCGAGGCCGCCGCCGTGGACGAGGACGACAGGGAGCATGCCCGGTAGCGTGGACGGCCTCATCCGAAAGCGCAACTGGGCAACGAGCCGAGAGTTCGAAGAGGTGGGTCATGCGTGACGTCGTGGTCGTCGAAGCGGTGCGGAGCCCGGTCGGGCGCCGCAAGGGCGGGTTGTCGACCGTGCACGCGGCCGACCTGCTGGGCGAGGTGCAGCGGGCGGTCGTCGACCGCTCGGGCATCGA
>DASXXX010000381.1:0-10621 GCA_036502765.1 Acidimicrobiia bacterium
TCGTGTAGCTGGTGACGACGCCGACCTGCGGGAGGTCGACCTCGTACTCGCGGGTGAGCTCGATCGCGTCGACCGGGCAGTAGCCCTTGCCGCCGGTGTACGTGCGTGAGCAGATCGGGCACTTGAGGCCGAGGAACCGACCTTCGTCGTTCGCCTCCTCGGCGCGCTTGACGTTGGCCGTGACCGGGAGCGTGTACGTGATCGACGCGTTGTAGTCCATCATCGTGACCGGCTCGTCGACCGCGCCGCCGTCGTCGTCGGACACGACCGGCTCCTCGCCGGGAACGAACGCCTCGATGTCGGTGATGTGGCCGATGCGGGCTGCCCGCCAGCGGGGCGCGACCCGCATGCCGGTGCTCATGGTGTCGATCGATCCGGCGTCGACCGCGTGCAGGAACGTGGTGTCGGCACCGTCGAGACGGATGAGTGCGAACGCGAACGGCACGTCGAGCGGGTGCTGCGTGGTGGGCGTGGCCACCCACGACCACGACTCGACGGTGCCGGCGGGGCCGACGTCGACGAAGTCGTGGGCGAGCTCCTCGGCGGTGTCGGGATCCCACTCGAGTGGTGGACTGATGATGCGGTCGCCGCTGCGGATGCCGATGATCCGCCGGTCGGTGAGCGCAGTCATGAAGGCACCCACCACCGGCCCGAGCGATCGCTTGTACGGGAATTGGATGGTGGCCTGGACGACCTCTGTCACGCGGTTCCCCCCGGGACGTCACGAACGGAATTGATGGGGGGAGATTACGTCCGGCGGGTCCAACCCTGTCCAGCCGTTGCACTTGGCCGAACTTTCACACTCACGGCGCGTGCACCTCACCGGTTCGGTGTGCACTGGTGGGGTGCGCCGCCACCTGACCGGGCTGACCTTCGCCGCCGCGCTGCTGTTCGCGCTCCTGGCGCGCGGGACGGCGGTGTTCGGGATCGCTCTCCTCTTCGTGGTGTTCGTCCCGTTGGAGAAGCTCTTCGCATTGCGCAGGCAGAAGACCTTCCGGCCGGGACTCCTCACCGACCTCACCCACATCCTGGTGAACAGCGTGCTCAGCGCGATCGCGGTGATCGTCCTCGTGGTCGCGGCGGCCATCCCCTTCGTCTGGCTGCGGCGGATGGACCTGGTGGGTCAACTGCCGGCGTGGGCGGCCGTCGCCCTCGCGGCGGTGCTCGTCGCGGTGGCGAACTACTGGGGCCATCGCCTCACGCACCGGGTGCCGTTCCTGTGGCGCTTCCACTCGGTGCACCACAGCATCGAGCAGATGGACTGGGTGGCGTCGGGCCGTCTCCACCCGCTCGACCAGGCGTTCACGCAGGCGTTCACCATCTTCCCGCTCGTGCTGCTCGGCTACGGCGCCGGGGTGTTCGGCGGCGTCGCGGTCTTCATCACGTTGCTCGCACTCTTCCAGCACGCCAACGTGCGCCTGCGCTTCCCGGGGCTGCGGTGGGTGATCAACACGCCCGAGTGGCACCACTGGCACCACGCGATCGACGACGACGCGCGCGACAAGAACTTCGGCTTGCCCGTCGTCGACAAGTTGTTCGGAACCGCGTACCTGCCGAGGGGCGCGCGCGCCGTCGATTTCGGCACACGAGCACCGGTGCCGGCCGACGGCTACCTGCGCCACCTCGCGTACCCGTTCACCCCCGCCGCCAAGGGAGCCGCGGCGAAGGCGGGAGCGGAGACGGTGGTCGCTGCGTAGGGTGGGAAGATGCGGATCCTCGATCTCGATCAGCGCACCACGCCCGAGTCGGCGGTCGAGGCGCACGTCGCGCTGCCCGAGGCGATCCCGACCCACCGCGCGTTCGTGCGGCTCAACATGATCTCGTCGGTCGACGGCGGCACCGCGGTCGGCGGCGTGTCCGGCGGTCTCGGCAACCGTGACGATCACGCGGTGTTCGCGGCCTTGCGCGCGCAGGCCGACGGCTGCCTCGTCGGACTCGGTACCGTCATCGCCGAGCACTACAAGGCGCCGATCCCACCGCAGCTGCAGCTCTACGTGGTGTCCGACACCAACGACCTCACCGGCGCCGAGGAGCTGTTCGCCACCGGCCGCGCCACCTTGGTGGTGCCGACCAGCGTCGGACCGGTGCCCGACGGCGTGCCCGAGCTGCGCGCGGGCGAGGGGCCGTTCGTCGACCTCGAGGCCGTGGCCACCGCGCTGGCCGGTCAGGTGGTCGTCGCCGAAGGCGGTCCGACGCTGGCGGGGCTGCTCGCCGCGCAGGGGCTGCTCGACGAGTTCTTCGTGACCATCGCGCCACGGGTCATCGCCGGCGCTTCGGCGCGCGTCGCGCACGGTCCCGACGCCGACGCCTCCCTCTGGGAGCTCGCGCACGGCTTCCTCGACGACGACGGCTACCTCTTCCTCCGCTACTGCCGCTGCCTCTAGACCTGCCCACGTTTCGGCGCCGCTCGATCCCCATATGGGTGGTCCAGCGGCGCCAAAAACGTCGGGGGTCAGATCTTGGGTTCGCGGGGGAGGCCGAGGGAGCGCTCGCCGATGATGTTCTTCATCACCTCGGTGGTGCCGCCGGCGATGGTGTTGGACCGGCTCCCGACGAGGCGACGACCGTTGCGCATGTCGTCACCCGCGATGGCGGCGAGGCCGTCGACCTCGGCGGCGAACTCGGCGAACGACTGCCCGAGCGTCGACCACGCGAGCTTGATGAGCCCGGCGACCGCGCCGTTGGGACCACTGCCGTCGGCGACGAGTGACCGCTCACCCATCCAGCCGAGGATGCGCGCCCGGGTGTAGATGGCGGCGCCGCGATCGCGGGCACGCGCGGTGAGCTTGCCGTCGGCGGCCGCACCGCGCAGGAACGACTCGACCTCGCTGATCAGGTTGCCGGCGATCTCGATCACGCCGGCGCGCTCGTAGCCGAGCGTCGACATGGTGACGCCCCATCCGCCGTGGAGCGGCCCGAGCAGCGCGTCCTTCGGGACGATCACATCCTCGTAGACGACCTCGGCGAAGTCGCTGTCGCCGGTGGCCTGGATGATGGGCCGCCGCGTGATGCCGGGCGTGTCGAGCGGGACGAGCAACGCGGAGATGCCACGGTGCGGGGGCGCGTCGGGATCGGTGCGCACGAGGACCATGCAGTGCGTGGCCCACATGCCGATCGACGTCCACACCTTGGTGCCGTTGACCACGAAGTGGTCGCCCTCGAGCACTGCCCGGCAGCGCAGGCCGGCGAGGTCGCTGCCCGCGTCGGGCTCGCTGAACCCCTGGCACCACACCTCCTCGGCGGAGAGGATGCGCTGCAGGTGCACCTTCTGCTCGGGCGTGCCCGCGGCCGCGATCGTGGGGCCGACGTTCTTCGTGCCGAACACCGCGATGCGTCGCGGGGCCTTCGCCCGACCGAACTCGGCGTCGCACGCGATCTGGTCCTCGACGCCCAGCGCGCGACCACCGATCTCGACCGGCCACGCGGGCGCAGACCAGCCGCGCGCGCCGAGCTCACGCTGGAACTCGAGCAGCCCCTCCCACTCGTCGGACTCACCCCACCGTTCGCGATGGCGCGGGACGATCTCGTCGAGGACGGCTCGGAGCTCCAGGTGCGGCTGCATCGTCGGACAGTACGCGAGCGCCAGAGGTCGCGTGGAAGGTCACGTCGAAGTCAGGTCGTAGACCGTCACGCCGCCCACGGTCTGGCTGGTGAAGTGCTCGGTCACCCACGTCGAGATCGCGGACGACGTGCTCGACGTGCTGCCCGCAGGACCGCCGCCTCCACCGAACCCGCCGCCTCCACCGAACCCGCCACTGCCACGCGCGATGAAGAAGTGGATCTTGCCGTCGCGCACGTACTGCTGGAACTGCGCCAGCGTCGGCGTCGGGTCGGTGCCGTTGAACCCGCCGATCGCCATCACCGGGTCGTCGGTGGCGAGCTGGTAGCCCGCGGCCGAGTTGGCACCGACGGTCGCCGCCACCCACGTGTACGAGTCGGCGTCCTGGCCGAGGAGCGCGGTCAGGGCGGCATCGGGCGCGCTGCCGTTGAGCAGACCGCCTGCCTGGGCGCCGCCTCCGGTACCGCCGCCGGGCGCGCCGGCTGCGCCTGCTGCGCCACCGGGAGGGCCGCCGGCGAATCCGCCCGGGAACTGCCCGCCACGTGCGCCGCCCGGCCCGCCCCCGGCGCCACCGCCCGGCCTGCCGAAGCCCATCGTGCTCGCCCCCGCCGGACCCGCGGTCGGGATCGCGCCGGTGTGCGGCGTGTTCACGGTGTTCAACGTGTACGCCGCGGGTGCGGCGAGGATCACGACGACGGCAGCCAGCACGAGCGGGAGCAGCGCACGACCGTGCAGCAGGTGCGCGGCGAGGAGCACGCCGGCGACTGCGACCCCTGCGAGCAGCAGCGGGCCGCGCAGCCACGGGTTCCAGTCGGGCGTGCGGCCGAGCAGGACGAACGTCCAGATCGCGGTGACGGCGACCACCGCCGCGAGCACCGAGCGCGCGGCCACGTCGTGCCGTCGCTTCCACAACATGCCGGCGCCCATGCCGACGAGCGCGCCGATAGCGGGTGCGAGCGCGACCGCGTAGTACTGGTGGATGATCCCCTTGCCCAGGCTGAACGTGAGCCCGGTCACCAGGAGCCAACCACCCCACAACCCGAACGCGGCGCGCACGCGGTCGGTGCGGGGGCGCGTGCCCCGCCACACGATCCCCGCGACGAGCAGGATGAGTGCCGCGGGCAGCAGCCACGAGATCTGCGTCCCGAACTCGGCACCGAACATGCGAGTGATCCCGGTGGGGCCCCACTGCCCGGTCTGCCCACCGCCACCACCGACGCTGCCGGTCTCGTTGCCGGTGAGACGGCCGAAGCCGTTGTACCCGAAGATCAATTCGATGACGCTGTTGTGCTGCGAGCCGCCGATGTAGGGGCGCGACGACGCCGGCCAGAGCTCGACGATCGCGATCCACCATCCGGCGGACACGAGGAGCACGCCGCACGCCGCGGTCAGCTGCCACAGCCGCTTCCACATCGAGACCGGCGCCGCGAGCAGGTACACGAGACCGAACGCCGGGAGCACGAGCAGCGTCTGCAGCATCTTCGCCAGGAACCCGAAGCCCACCATCGAGAACGCGAACAGGAGCCACCATGTGCTGCCGCGTTCGAGCGCGCGGATCATCGCGTAGGCACCGACGACGAGCAGCAGCACGAGCGCGGCGTCGGGGTTGTTGAAGCGGAACATCAGCGCGGCGACCGGCGTCAGTGCGAGCACCGCGCCGGCGAGCAACGCCGATCCGGCCGAGAACCAACGCCGCACCGCGAGGTAGAGCACGCCGACCGCAGCGACGCCCTCGAGCGCCTCGGGCACGAGGATGCTCCAGGAGCTCAGGCCGAACACGCGCGCCGACAACGCCATCGGCCACAGCGACAAGGGCGACTTGTCGACGGTCACCGCGCTCGACGCATCGAACGAACCGAAGAAGAACGCCTTCCAGCTCTTCGTCGCCGCCTGCACCGCGGCCGAGTAGTAGGTGTTCGCCCAGCCCGACGCGCCGAGGCCCCAGACGTAGAGCACCGCGGTGCCGACCAGGAGCGCGAGCAGGGTCGGTCGCACCCACACCGGGTCGTGCTCCCGGCCGCGCAGGAACCCTTGGAGCCCGCCGCGCCGGGCGCGGCTCGCGTCGCGACGGCTGGCGTCGCGGCGCGCCGGCGTCTCCGGCGCGGCGGGGGAGCGTTCTGTCGTCGTCGTGGGATCGAGGGTCGTGGTCATCAGGCGGCCTCGTCGGCGCGGCTCATGCGGAGGTTCACGGTCGGAACACCCAGTGCCGCAGCAGCAGGAAGCGGGCGACGGTGGCGAGCAGGTTGGCCGCGGTGAGCGTGACCAACGTGACGCCGAGCGACGACACGCCCAGCACCGCGAGCACCGCGAGCGCGGCGAGGGTCAATGCGAGCGGGAGCAGGCCGAGCAGGGTGCCCGCGACGTAGTGGCGGGCGCGTCCGGCTCGTCCACGGAGTGTGAACGTGAGGCGCCGGTTGGCGGCGGTGTTGGCGAACCCGCACACCAGCAGCGCGACGACGTCGGCGCCCACGGGCCCGAACGGACCGTCGAGCAGTGCGAACAGCGCCGCGAACACGACGGTGCTCACGATGCCGATCGACGCGAAGCGCACGACCTGCGGTCCGAGGCGCGGGTCGACCGGCGTCGTCGGCCGCGTGAGGTCGTCCGGGGGACTCGTCAGCGCTCCGTCGCCGATCGCGAAGCGACGCAGCATGCGCCACACGCCGCGGAGGTCGTCGGTGGCGGTGCGCACGATGTCGACGCGCGACACCGGGTCGTCGACCCAGTCGACCGGTACCTCGTGGATGCGGAGGCCGTTGTGTTCGGCCAGCACCAACAACTCGGTGTCGAAGAACCAGCCCTGGTCCTCGACCAGGGGGAGGAGCTCGCGCGCCACGTCCGCGCGGAGCGCCTTGAACCCACACTGGGCGTCCGAGAACCCTGCTCGCAAGGTGGTGCGGAGGAGCAGGTTGTAGCCGCGCGAGATGAGCTCGCGCTTCGGACCTCGCACCACGCGCGCGTTCGACGCCAGCCGCGTGCCGATGGCGACGTCGCTGTGTCCGCTCAACAGCGGCGCGACGAGCGGGAGGAGTGCGTCGAGGTCGGTCGAGAGGTCGACGTCCATGTACGCGACGACCTGCGCGTCGCTCGCGCTCCACGCGGCGCGCAGCGCGCGCCCGCGGCCCTTCTCGTCGAGATGGAGCACCCGGACGCCGTCGAGTGTCGACGCGAGGTGTTGCGCGATCGCCGCCGTGGTGTCGGTACTGGCGTTGTCGGCGATGGTGATCGCCCACGGCACCGTGAACTGGTCGATGAGGTAGGCCTGGAGGGTGCGGATCGACGCATCGAGGCCGCGCTCCTCGTCGCGCACCGGCACCACGATCTCGACCAAGGGCGAGCCGGCGCCCGCACCCGACGGGAAGCGCGGGCGGGCCAGCACGGCGGTCGACGGCGTCTCGGTCACGAGGGCCATCGTCCGCTGCACAGGTTGCGCGAGCCTGCGGTGTCCCTGGGAGTTCGCCGAGAACGACCGGCAACCGGCGGCGTTACGCTGCCCGCGAGTCGAGGTGATCCCGGGGGAGGCCCGCAGTGCTGAGCAAGTTCGACGACTACCCGATCCACCAGACGTCGCAGCCGATCGCAACGCCGGTCAGCGGCGATCGCAACACCTACGACCGCTACTGGTTCAACGGCTACCAGGACGACGGCGAGTTCTACTTCGGCATCGGTGCCGCGCTGTACCCGAACCTGGGCATCCTCGACTGCGGCCTCAGCATCGTGCGCGACGGCGAGCAGCACGCGTTCCACGCGTCACGTCGCGCCCCGCTCGAGCCGACCGACCTGCGCATCGGGCCCTTCGAGATCGACGTACTCGAGCCGATGCGGCGGATCCGCGTCGCCATCGACGACAACGACACCGGCATCAGTGCCGACCTCACCTTCACGGCCCGTACCGCGTGCGTCGAGGAAGGACGGCAGATCCGGAATCACGGTCGCCGGCCGATCATGGACGTCACCCGCTTCGCGCAGTTCGGCAAGTGGGAGGGTGAGATCACGTACGACGGGACGACCGTCCCCATCGACGCGACGCGCGTGTACGGCACCAAGGACCGCAGCTGGGGCTTCCGCGGCGTCGGCAGTCCCGACCCGGGACTCGCGCCGAGCCCGCCAGGGTCGATCCAGGCGTTCTTCCTGTGGGCGCCACTGCACTGGGACGACCGTTGCACGCACTTCGGCGTGTTCGAGGACGCCAACGCGAATCGCTGGCACACCGACGGCGCGGTGCTCCCGGTGTACGCGTCGCCCGACGACATCCCCGGCGCCGAGGATCCCGACCTCGAGCTGCTCGCGGGCTGCGAGCACGAGGTCGACTACCTCCCCGGCACGCGTCGCGCCGGGCACGCACGCATCGCGCTCGTCCACGCCGACGGTCGTCGCGAGGACGTCGATCTCGAACCGCTCATCTGCTTCCGGATGAAGGGCATCGGCTACATGCACCCCGAGTGGGGGCACGGCATGTGGAAGGGAGAGCTCGCGTACGCGGGGGAGTCGTGGAAGGTCGCCGACCTCGACCCCATGGCCTACGAGAACCAGCACATCCAGCAGGTCGTGCGCGCGACCTCCGGCGACCAGGTCGGCATCGGCGTCCTCGAGCAGATCGCGTTCGGTCCCCACGCCCGCTACGGCTTCAAGGAGCTCCTCGACCCCGCTTGATGCATGCAAGGTTGCGTCACCTGGGCGCGGTATACGCGGTTGAGTGACGCAACCTCGTGGTGGTGGCTACAGGTCGCGGGCGATGCTGCGGTTGAGTGCGGAGAGGGTGGCGCGCACGGCGCCCTCGATGGGGGTCGCGCCTTCGGCGACGCCGCGCCGGTGGGTACGGGTGAGCGGGTCGGTGACGGACGCGACCACCAGGAACCGGCGGTCGGGCGTGGTCTCGACCGTGCGGGCCCAGCCCGGGAGGTAGGGCAGCTCGGGAGCGAAGGTGCGGACGGCGACGATCGTCGCCTCCACCGCCGCCGGCAACCCGGCCGCGGTCGACGCCCGACCGAGCGCTTCTTCGTCGCCCCGTGCCAGCCGCACGGTGACCTCACCCACCCCCGGATCGGTGGCCAGGTCGACCAGGCGCAGCCGCGCCTCCGGCTCGTGCGGACCGCCGTCGCCCCACCGGACGACCTCGACCGCCACCGAGCCGCGCACGTACTCGGCCGCGAGCAGGGTGGCATCGCGCGCGAGGTCGTCGTCGGCGTCGGGCCCGGCCTGGACCTCGACCAGCACGAGGTCGTCGGTCTCCACGAAGCCGACGGCGACGACGCCGGCGAGGCGTCGCAGTCGCAGCTCGAGCTCGTCGAGGCTCACCACGCTCACGACGGCGTCGCGGCCCCGGCGTCGTGACGCAGGGCGAGGGTGCCGAGCGCGAGCATCAGCCGCGAGACCACGGGATCGTCGAGCGGGGGTTCGAGGTAGAGGCCGGGCTCGGCGGCGTGGAGCCCTTGTTCGTCGCGGCGCAACGGGCGGCGACCCGCGTGCAGCACCTGGCGTCCGAATCCGGGGACGTCGACCACGACCGCGGCGTCGTCGAGCGCGTAGAGATCGACGAGATCGTCGAGGGCGCGGTACACCGTGGCCAGCCCGGTGGACTCCCGGGCGGCTGCGACGAGCGATTCGTTGGTGGTTGCCACTGCCCCTCCCGCCTCACCGGACGCCCGACGTTACCGCGACGCGACGTGGGCCTTGCACGACCCTCCGCGCGCACGACGCGACCTCGAGTCGGCCGGCGACCGACGCGAAACGGCCCGAGGGCGTCCGGAACGCCCCACTACGATGCGCGGGCACGGCGACGGCGAAGGGCGCCGGGCGCCGCCACCAGCCCAGAGACGCCGTGATCCGTGACCAGCTCCTCGCCGCACTCCACGCCGCGCTCGACGCGTGCGGTTTCGACGCGCCGCGCGCCGGCATCGAGCTGACGCCGCCGAAGGACTCGGGCCTCGGCGACTTCTCCACCAACGTCGCCCTCCAACTGGCCAAGCCGCTCGCGATGGCGCCCCGGGACGTCGCCGCCCGCATCGCCGAGGAGCTCGACCGGCTCCGGCCCGAGCACCTCGACCGCGTCGAGATCGCCGGTGCGGGCTTCCTCAACCTCTACCTCTCCCCGAGCTGGCTGCACGAGGTGCTCCTCGCGGTGGTGGCGCAGGGCGAGACCTACGGCCACGGCCATGCGCTCGACGGCTTGCGCATCAACCTCGAGTTCGTCTCCGCCAACCCCACGGGTCCGCTGCACGCGGGCGGCGGTCGCTGGGTCGCGGTGGGCGACGCGCTGGCCAACCTCCTCGCCGCCCAGGGCGGGGTCGTCCACCGCGAGTACTACCTGAACGACGCCGGCAACCAACTCGACACGTTCGCGGCGTCGCTGTTCGCGCGCTACGAGGGCCGTCAACCTCCCGAGGACGGCTACCAGGGTCAGTACCTGGTCGAGATGGCCGGGGTCATGCGGGCCGAGCTCGGCGACGCGGTCACCGAGGAGCAGGCGCAGGACTGGGGCTACCGCTACAACGTGCGCACCCTGCAGGACGATCTCGCCCGCATCGGCGTGCACTTCGACACCTGGTTCTCCGAACGCACGTTGCACGAAGCCGGCAACGTGAAGCGGGCGCTCGACGACCTCCGCGCCCACGGCGTCGTGTTCGACCACGACGGCGCCACCTGGCTGCGCACCACCGACTTCGGCGACCAGCGCGACCGCGTGCTGGTGAAGTCCGACGGCTCCACCACCTATCTGTGCAACGACATCGCCTACCACCGCGACAAGTTCGAGCGCGGGTGGGAGCACCTCATCGACATCTGGGGTGCCGACCACCACGGACAGGTGAAGTCGCTGCAGGCCGGGATGACCGCGCTGGGCTACCCCGAGGGCGAGCCCGAGGTGCTGCTCGGACAGCTCGTGAAGCTCATGAAGGCCGGCGAGCAGGTTCGCATCTCGAAGCGCACCGGCGACGTGATCGCGCTCGCCGACATCCTCGACGAGGTCGATCCCGACGTCGCGCGCCTCACGTTCCTGCTGCAGGGCATCGACACCGGCCTCACGTTCGACCTCGACATCGTGACCGCGCAGTCGATGGAGAA
>DASXXX010000382.1:0-3057 GCA_036502765.1 Acidimicrobiia bacterium
CTTGAGGCTCTGCTTCGCCGAGTACGTGAACCAGATGTCCTTGCGCTGGTAGAGCCGGCCGCCGACCACGAAGCGGTTCATGGTGGGGAACTGCTCGAGGATCTGCGCGATGGCGAACATCAACATGTGCTGGATGTTGATGTGCGCGTCGGGGTGCGCAACGTTGAACTCGCGGATGTATGCGTCGGCGTGACGCATCGCGACCTGCTGCTCGAAGTACACCGCCGACTCGTTGCGACCGCGCATCAGGTACGGGACGATGCCCTTCGTCGGCGGGAGATCACGCACCAGTTCGCCGTCGGTCCGCCGCCAGAGCATGGGCGCGGATGCTACTCACCGCCCTCCGGCGCGCCCTCACCGCCGAAGGCCGGTACCGTCTCTCCGTGGCGTTCGTCGAGCTCCTCGCCCACCCGGAGGTCACCGAGGAGCAGGTGTTGGCACCTCCTCGTCGGGGGTTGGCCGTCGGCTTCCTCGCGCTGCACGGCGGGCTCGAACCGGGCACGGCCGAGATCGCGGTCGACGCCGCGGGGCGCGCCGGCGCGTCGTGGTACGTGATCGTGCAGCCCGACGACCTGAAGCGCCACGTCCCGTCGCACCAGCACGATCCCGCGGACGCGCCGTTGCTCGCGGAGTTCCTCGACCACGTCGACATCGTCATCTCCGTCCACGGTTACTGGGGCCACGACGACCTCCACGACGCGCTGCTCGTCGGCGGGCGCGACCGCGCCCTGGCATCGTCCCTGGGCTCGCGGTTGCGCGCCGCACTGCCCGACTACCGCGTCGTCGACGACCTCGACGCCATCCCGCGCCGACTTCGTGGCGTCGACCCGCGCAATCCTGTGAACCGCGCCACGCACGGCGTGCAGGTGGAGCTGCCGCACCCGGTGCGCGCCATCGGCCCGTACGGCCGGGGGGAAGCGGGGGAGCGCCACCGCGTGCACACCGAGGCGCTGGTCGACGCGTTGGCGACGTTCGCCGAGGAGGTCACACCGTGACCGGCGCGCTCGCAGTGGTGGGCGGCAACGGGCTGCTCGGCAGCCGCTTCGGTGCCGACGCGCCGGAGCTGACCATCGACGACGGCACCCACTCGGTGGTGGTGCGCGACCTCGGCGACGCGTACTTCCTCCAACGGCACGGCTTCGGCGACTACACGCCGCCGCACCGCGTGGACCACGTCGCCAACATCCGGGCGCTCGTCGCCCTCGGGTGCGATCGCGTGTTGGCGCTCAACTCCACCGGTGCGCTCCACGGCGAGTTCCGTCCCGGCTCGTTCCTGCTCGTCGACGACTTCGTGGCTCTCGGTGTGCTCCCGAGCGCGTTCACCGACGAACGCGGGCACCGCGTACCGGCGTTCGACACCGCCTGGCGGGGGCGAGTGCTCGACTCGTGGCACGCGGCGACCACGGTGCCGTTGCGCGACGGCGGCGTCTACTGGCAGGTGATCGGGCCGCGCCTCGAGACCGCGGCGGAGATCCGGCTGTTCGCGCAGCACGCCGACGTGGTGGGGATGACGATGGCGTCGGAGTGCGTCGTGGCCGGCGAGCTCGGGCTCGCCTACGCGTCGGTGTGCGTGGTCGACAACCTGGCCAACGGGCTGGGGGAGCAGCCGCTCACGTGGTCGGAGTTCGAGCGTGGCCGCGACACGACGCAACAGGAGCTCGAGAAGGTGCTGGCGGCGCTGGTGCCGGTGCTCTCCGGTTGACGTTCGCTCAGAGCTCGTAGAGCTGGAACGTCGTCGCGTACTCGCACCCGGCCGACTCGCCGGCGGCGCGGGCGTTGCCGCGCAGGAACGCGTCGGCATCGAACTCGGTGCCGAGGCCCGCGATGTAGGCCGCGTGCTCGCGCAGGCTGGCGATGCCGGTGTCGATGCTGTCGCCCACGTCGACGAAGTGCGTGGGTGTCGTCGAGCCCCCCATCGCCACCCGGCGCACGCCCGACCACGGGTCGCCGGCGTCGGTGAAGATCCACCGGTTGCCGGCATCGCGCGACGCGTCGAGCGCGGCGAGGCCCACGTGCCGGTGGTCGGCCATGTTGAACGAGAGTCCGCCCCAGGACTCGGTGTGGTTCATCGACACGACGAGGTCGGGCTGTACCCGCCGGATCACCGCCGCGAGGTCGCGTCGCAGCGGCAGGCCGTACTCGATCACGCCGTCGACGTGACCCTCGAGGAAGTCGACGGTGTCGACGCCGACGACGGCGGCGCTGGCCCGTTCCTCGGCTTCGCGCAGCGGCCCGGTGTCGTCCGGCGTCATGCCGTCGATGCCGGCCTCACCCCGGGTGACGAGGAGGTACGAGACGGTCCTGCCCGCGGCGGTCCAGCTCGCGATGGCGGCGGCGGCGCCGTACTCGAGGTCGTCGGGATGCGCCACGACGCAGAGCGCACGCGTCCAGTCGTCGGGAAAGGGCAGCAGGTCGCTCATCGCGACTCCTCGGGTGAGACGGGTTGCATCGACGGAGGGTCGTCGAACGCAGGGTCCGCGAACGCGGGCCCGACCCGCAGCAGCGGTCGGTGCACCTCGAGCGACTCAGAGCTTCCCGACTCAGAACTTGGCGGTGTCGAACACTGCGCGCACGCGCGCCTCGAAGTGCTCGAGCGGGAGCGTGTCGTAGTCGGGGTCGAACGCCTGCTGGTCCCACTCGTCGGCGAAGCGCTCGGCAAGCGCGAACGACTCGTGACCCTGGTACTGGTCCCGCGCGTTCGGGTCACCGCCGAAGTGCGCGTAGTAGTGGCGCCCTTGGAAGTCCTGGTGCACCTCGATCATCCAGTGCACCTCGTCGCGCACGTACGGCCGCAGGATCTCGGCCGAGATGCGCGGATGATTGGGGACGCTCACGGCCTTGCCGACGTCGTGGCAGAGGGCGGCGACCACCACTTCGTCGTCGGCGCCGGCGCGTTCGGCCATGGTGGCGGTCTGGAGCGAGTGGGTGAGCTGGTCCACTGCGAAGCCGTCGGTGATGTCGGCGAGGCTGCGCAGCATCCCGAGGACCGTGTCGGCCACACGTCCACGGTTGGCGTAGGTCTCGGCCCCGATCACGCCCCACTGCTCGGCGGTGGAC
>DASXXX010000383.1:0-15299 GCA_036502765.1 Acidimicrobiia bacterium
GGCGGCACTGGTGTCCTGCGCGGTGCGCGCCGCGAACAGGAACGCCATCCGCGCCAGCGCGACCGCGTCGGCGTCACCTTCGTCGGCGGCCCACGCCGCTTCGCGTGCGAGCAGCTGCGCGCCCTCGACTGCGGTGGCGACGTCGGCCAAGCGGTGCGCGCGCGCCTGGAACGAGCCGATCGGCACCCCGAACTGCTGTCGTTGCTTGGCGTACTCGACGCCCAACTCGAGCGCGGCTCCCGCGAGGCCCACGAGCGCGCCCGCAGTGAGCGCGCGCCATTCGTCGACCGCGCGCTCGTGCAGTGCGAAGCCGTCGGTACCACGCGCCAGCACCGTGCGCGTCCCGACCCGCAGCGAGCGATCGGCGATCGCCGCCCCACCGAGGTCGTGCGTGCGCGCCGGCGCGTCGGGCTCGCCTTCGACCACCACGAGCTCGTCGTCATCGAGCCCGACCACCACCGTCGCCACCGCGCCGCCGGGCACGAGACGCGCCACGCCGTCGCGAGCAGCATGCAGTGCGAGCACCGCAACCGGCGGCGCGTCGGCGCCGAGCCGGTCGAGCACCGCACGCCCGGCGTCGCCGCTCGCCGCGAGGAGTCGCGCGGTCGTCCATGCATCGACCAGCGGCACCGGCGCCAGCGCCGCGCCGAGGCGCTCGGCCGCCAGCTCGAGGTCGAGCAGGCCCGCTCCCCCACCGCCGAGCTCCTCGGCCACGCCCATCGTGGGCCCGCCCAGCGCCGACACCGCGCGCCAGAGCGCGCCGTCGAAGCCACCGGCCACTTCGGCGTCGCGCACGACCGTCGGCGGGCACTCCTTGGCGAAGAAGACGCGGAAGGCCTCGACGAGCTGTTCCTGCTCCTCGGAGAGCGAGAGATCGACCACGCGCGTCAGTGCGCGGTGCGGGTGGTGGGCGTGAAGGTCGCCGGCATGCGTTGCCACCCGCCGACCATCGCCCAGTCGGGGTAGTCGACGACCGCGTCGGGATCGATGTGGTAGTTGGGCAGGCGTTCCAGCACGGCCGAGATCATCTCCGAGAACGTGATGCGCGCGAGGTGCGAGCCCGGGCAGCGGTGGATGCCCACTCCGAACGACACGTGCCGGTTGGGATTGCGGTCGATCACGAACGTGTCGGCATCGGGGAATTCCGAGTCGTCCCGACCGGCGGCGACCTCGCTGAGGAGGACCTCGTCACCGGTCCTCATGGTCACGCCGCCGAACTCGGTGTCGGTGGCGACGATGCGCTTGTGCGCGCGCGCCGGCGGATAGAAGCGCAGGAACTCTTCGGTCGCGAGCGGCAGGAGCGACGGGTCGTCGATGAGTCGTTGCCGGTCGGCGGGGAACGCCGAGAGGTGCAGGAGCGCGCCACCGGCCAGCGCGGTGGTGGTGTCGATGCCGCCGACGGTGGTGAGGAACGCGATCGACTGCGCGATGTCCTCGGGCAAGCGTTCGCCGTCGACCTCGTGGTGTGCGATCGCGCTCAGCGCGTCGTCACGGGGCGACACGATGCGGTCGTGCAGCTCCTCCTCGATACGGGCGAGCACGGGCTTGTAGGCCTTCGATGCCTCGTGGTGCTCGGGCGACCCCGCGGGGTAGGCGGAGATGCCGTGGAAGGTGTCGGCGAACCACTGCCACTCGTCCTCTGGGTAGCCGAGCCATTCGAGGGTGACGCGCGCGGGCACCACCGTGGTGAGGTCGTGGACGAACTCGATGGTGCCGGTCTCGACGACCTTGTCGAGTGCGTACTCCGTCCAGTGCCGGGCTCGCCCTCGCAGCCGCTCCGACGCCTGCGGCGAGAGGATGACGGCCAGCGCGCGCCGGTAGCCGTGCCAGTGCGGGGGGTCGCTCTCCTCCGGGAGACACGGCGGGAGGCTGCTGTTGGTGAACGCGATCGCCGAACGGCCCGGCTCGCGCCGCTCCGACGAGAACGTCTCCCAGTCGCGGAAGGCGCTCGCCACCAGGTCGTAGGTCCCGACGATCCAGTGGCCGCCGTTGTCCTCGGTCCAGACCACAGGACACCCGGTCGCCTTGACCCCCTCGAGCGCCTCGTCGGACGCCCGTCGCGTCGTCATGCCGGTCAGGTCGAAGTCGACTTCCGTCGGCGTGGCACCAGCAGGCGACGTGCTGTTCGCGGTCATGCGCGCGAGCTCCCCCAGGACGAGCAGTTCTCGGAACGTCTGAACTTTAAGACGATTGACTTTCCCTGTCCAGGGTGCTGGGATTCCGGGGGTGAGCGTCATCGCCCCGTCGACCAAGGAGCAGATCGTCCTCGCCGCCGAGGCCCTCTTCGCCGAACGCGGCGTCGAAGGGGTCTCGCTGCGCCAGATCGGTGCGGCCGCGGGCAACGGCAACAACTCGGCGGTGCAGTACCACTTCGGCACCAAGGATCGGCTCGTGCAGGCGGTGTTCGAGTACCGACTCCCTCGTCTGCGGGAGCGGCGCGACCTGCTCCTCGCCGAGCGCCGGCCCGACGACCTCCGGGCGTGGGTCGAGTGCGAAGCCCGCTGGATGTTCGAGCAGAGCGAGGTCGACGACAGCAACTACATGAGCTTCGTCTCCATGCTCACGCAGTACGGGCACACCGAGGTGTTCGACGACCTGCCCGACGACCTGGTCACGTCGACGCGCGCGTACCACGCGCACATCTCGTCGTTGCTCGCGCACCTCGTCGAACCGTTGCGCACCCATCGCATCCGCCGGGCGATGGCATCGCTGGTGCACGCGGCCGCCGACCGCGAGCGCGCTCGTCGGTCCGGCCAGCCCGTGCTCCCGTTCGCGGTCGCGCTCGGCGACGTGGTCGACGGCATCGTCGGCTACCTGGCCGCGCCGGCGTCGACCGAGACCCTCGCTGCCCTCGATCGGACCTGAACGCGATGACCGACTCCATGGGTGGTCGTGGGGTCCACCCCGCGTCGATCGATCCGCTCGACCTCTGCGATCCGGCGCGCTACGCCGAACGGGGCTACCCCGACCACGTGTGGACGCAGCTCCGTGCCGAGGCGCCCGTGGCCTGGTTCGAGCCCGACGGCTACGAACCGTTCTGGGCCGTCACCAAGCACGCCGACATCCTCGACGTCGCGTCGCAACCGGTCCGGTTCTCCAACGAGCACGGCCTGATGATCGGACCGAAGAGTGCGATCGGCCAGCCGATCGAGATGGTGGTGACCCTCGATCCCCCGCGCCACGGCCCCCTGCGCCGCGTCGCCATGCGTCGCCTCACGCCCCGCGCGATCAAGGCCCGCAACGACGACATCGAACGGCTCGCGCTCGAGGTGCTCGACGGCATCAAGGACGCAGCCGCCGGCGGCGAGGAGTTCGACTTCGTACAGCACGTTGCCGCGCCGCTGCCCATCGCGGTGATCGCGTGGTTCCTCGGCGTGCCACGACAGGATCGCGAGCTGCTGTTCCGCTGGACCAACGAGGTCATCGGCAAGGACGACCCCGAGTTCCGCCGTCCGGGCGAGTCGCCCGGGCAGACCTTGCGCCGGGCCCGCATCGAGATGCACACCTACCTCGCCGAGCTCATCGAGCGGCACCGACGCGAGCCGGGCGACGACATCGTGAGCGAGCTCATCGCGGCTGAGATCGACGGCGAACCCCTCACCGAGATGCAGCTGCTCTCGTACTGCGAGCTGATCGTCGAAGCCGGCAACGAGACCACCCGCAACGCGATCAGTGGCGGGCTCCTCGCGCTCGACCAGCACCGCGACCAGTGGGAGCGCCTGCGCACCGACCCCGACCTCGTCCCGGGCGCGGTCGAGGAGATGCTGCGCTACGTCACTCCGATCATCCACTTCACCCGCACGGCGATGGAAGAGTCTTTGGTGCACGGCGTCGAGATCCACGAGGGCGACAAGCTCGCGCTCTTCTTCGCGTCGGGCAACCGCGACGCCGACGTGTTCGACGACCCGTTCGCGTTCCGGATCGATCGCACCCCCAACCCCCACCTCGCGTTCGGCATCGGCCAGCACTTCTGCATGGGTGCCCACTTGGCGCGCATGGAGATGGCCACGGTGTTCCACCACCTCCTGGCGCGACTCGAGTCGTTCGAGGTGACGGGACCGGTGGAACGACTCAACTCGGCGGTGAACGGCGGCATCAAGCACCTCCTGGTGCGCTGCCGACTCGCGTGATGGGCCTCACGTGATGGCGTCCCCGATGGAGGTGCGACCCCTCGGCGCCACCGGGGTCGAGGTGTCGGCGATCGGGTTCGGCTGCCAGGAAGTGGGCGGCGGCTACGGCGACATCGACGAGCGCGAGTTCGCCCGCGCCGTCGGTCACGCGCTCGACGTCGGCATCAACCTGTTCGACACCGCCGAGGCGTACGGCTTCGGCGCGTCGGAGGAGGCCCTCGGGCGCGCGCTGCGCGGCCGGCGCGACGAGGCGATCATCTCCACCAAGTTCGGGACCGGATACGCCGAACGCGCCAACTTCCGTGACGGTCGACCAGAGCGCGTGCACGCGTCGATCGACGCCAGCCTGCAGCGCCTCGGTACCGACCACGTCGACATCTACACCGTGCACTGGCCCGATCGCGACACGCCGTTCGAGGAGACCCTCGGCGCGCTCGACGACGTGGTCCGCGCCGGCAAGGTGCGCTTCGTCGCGCTCTCGAACTTCACCCTCGACGAGGTGCAGGCGTGCGCGAAGGTGCGCCGCGTCGACGTCGTGCAGTACGTGTACGGGCTGTTCGACCGCCGCATGGAGGCCGACGTGCTCCCCTGGTGCGCGCACAACGACGTCGGGTTCCTCGGCTACGGCGCGCTGGCCTATGGGCTGTTGAGCGGCAGCCTCCCCGCCGACCACGTCTTCCCCGCCGACGACTGGCGCTCGAAGACCGACAAGTGGGGCGTGATGTCACCGCTGTTCGAACATCTCTTCGGCCCGGGCCGCATCGCCGAGAACGTCGCGGTCGTCGACGACCTGCGCGACCTCGCGGAGGCGCACGGGCACTCGGTGGCGCAGCTCGCGCTGCGGTGGGCGACCGCGTCGCCCGGCGTGAGCGCGTCACTCGTCGGCTGCCGCTCGGTGGCCGAAGTCGACGACGACGCTGCGGCGCTGGACTGGACGCTCGACGCGGCCGATCGCGCTGCGATCGACGACATCTTCGCCCGGCACGGAGTGGATCCGCGCCCGGGCTCGTGGATAGAGAAGGGTGCATGACCATGGGGGACGAGCTCACCGGCAAGGTCGCGATCGTCACTGGCGGCGCGGGAGGCCTCGGGCGCGCGGCCGTCGAACGCTTCGTGGCAGAGGGCGCGCAAGTGGTGATCGCCGACATCGACGAGGGCCGGGGCGAAGAACTGGCGTCGGAGCTCGGCGACGCGGTCGCGTTCCAGCGCGTGGACGTGAGCAACGGCGACGACGTGCAGGCTGCGGTCGACCTCGCCGTCCAGCAGTTCGGCGGCCTCGACATCATGTTCAACAACGCGGGGGTCGGCAGCAAGTTCGACCGACTCATCGACAACGACCTCTCCGATTTCGATGCCGTCATCGGTGTCGACCTGAAGGGCGTGATGCTCGGCACGCAGCGGGCGGCGCGCCACATGGCCGAGCAGGGCGGCGGCGCGATCGTCAACACCGCGTCCATCGCGGCGACCACCGGTGGCGCGGGTCCGATCGTCTACCGCGCCGCGAAGGCGGCCGTCGTGCAGTTCAGCAAGTCGGCGGCGATCGACCTCGCGCCGCACAACATCCGCGTGAACTGCATCGCGCCGGGGCACATCCCCACCGGCATCACCAACTACGACCTCGGCTCGGTCATCCGCACCATGCAGCCGCTGCAACGGCACGGCTCGCCCGCCGACGTCGCCGACGCCGTGGTCTACCTGGTGAGCGACCGGTCGGCCCAGATCACCGGGATCGTGATGCCGATCGATGGCGGCACCAGCGCCGGTCCGCCGGTCACGCAGCTGCGCGACCTGATGCGGGGCGTGAAGGCCGGCGACGAGGCACGAGCCGCCAGGGCGAAGGCGGGCTCGGCGGAGAAGGCGGGCTCGGCGGAGAAGTCCGCGGAAGGAGACGCGAAGTGAGTGCTGACATCGTCATCCGAGGGGGCACCGTCGTCGACGGCACCGGTGCGGCACCGTTCCGCGCCGACGTCGCAGTGACCGACGGACGCATCACGCAGATCGCACCCGACCTGCACGGCGAGCGAGAGCTCGACGCCGACGGATGCGTCGTCGCACCCGGCTTCATCGACATCCACACGCACTACGACGCGCAGGTGTTCTGGGATCCCGCGTTGCGGCCGTCGTCGTCGCAGGGTGTCACCACCGTGGTGGCCGGCAACTGCGGCTTCACCATCGCGCCGACGCGGCCCGAGCACCACGACGTGATCGTGCGCACGCTCGAGAACGTCGAGGACATGGACGCCGGGTCGCTCACCGAGGGCATCGTGTGGGACTTCCGCACGTACCCGGAGTACCTCGACCTCGTCCGGTCGCGCGGGACCGTCGTGAACTTCACCGCCTACGTGGGGCACAGCTCGGTGCGATTGTTCGTGATGGGCGACGACGCATACGAGCGCGCCGCCACTCCCGAGGAGATCCAGCAGATGTGCGGGCTCGTGGTCGAGGCGATCGGCGCCGGCGCGGCCGGCTTCTCCACGAGCTTCGCGTACACGCACCGCGGGATGGACGGGAAGCCGGTACCGAGTCGCTTCGCCGAACCCGCCGAGGTCGAGGCGCTCTTCCTCGCGGCCGGCAGCACGGGCAAGGGTGTCGTCCTCGCCACCGCCGGCGAGCAGTGCACCTACGCCGACATGTACGAGTACCAGCCGCGCATCGGCCGCCCGTTCACCTACCCACTGTTCGCGTTGGCGAACGACCGCCACCGTCCGCAGCTCGAGCTCCACCAGGAAGCCATCGCCCGCGGCGTGCAGGTGTGGCCCCAGGTCACGCCGCGGCCGCTCACGATGCAGTTCACGATGGACAGTCCGTTCAGCCTCAACGTGAGCCCGGTGTTCGGCGCGCTGATGAACGCCGACCGCGACGCTCGCCTCGCCGCGTACGCCGATCCCGAATGGCGCACCCGCGCCGCTGCCGATCTCGCCGAGCAGCCGATGCGGCCGCGGTGGGAGACGTGCGAGATCTCCGAGTGCGCGGTGTTCCCGGAGCTCGAAGGACGGCGCGTCGACGACCTCGCGCGCGAGCGCGGCGTCGGGCCACTCGACGTCATCTGCGAGGTCGCGCTCGCCGAGGACCTGCACACCCGGTTCCGGATCTACATCGCCAACGACGACGACGGACCGGTGCGCGACCTGCTCACCAACCCGCAGGTCGCGCTCGGCCTCTCCGACGCGGGCGCGCACGTCGGCCAGCTGTGCGATGCACCGCTCCCACTCGACTTCCTCGGCGGATGGGTGCGCGACCGGCAGGTCATGTCGATCGAGCGCGGGGTCCGCAAGCTCACCGGCGAGCCCGCCGACATGTTCGGCTTCGTCGACCGTGGCTACGTGCGCGAAGGCGCGTGGGCCGACCTCACCGTGTTCGACCCGGCCTCGGTCGCGCCGGGACCCGTCCGGCGGGTGCGCGACTTCCCGGCCGACGGCGAGCGCCTCACCTCCGAGGACCCGGTCGGGTTGCGTCACGTGCTCGTGAACGGCACCCCCATCCGGCGCGACGAGGTGCAGCTCGACTCGTCGGTGCGCGCAGGCACGCGCCCCGAGCTCGGCTGAGCACGGGAAGCGACATCGTGCCCAGCGGCGAAGAGATCCGAGACGCGCAGCGAACGACGTGGGCCGGGCTCTCCGCGGGCTGGGAGAAGTGGGACTCGGTCATCATGGAGCAGCTGGCCCCGGTCAGCGACGCCATGATCGAGCGGCTCGGCATCGCTGACGATCAGCAGCATCTCGACATCGCCTCGGGCACGGGCGAGCCGGGTCTGAGCATCGCGAGACTGGCGCCGAGAGGCCACGTCGTGGTGACGGACCTCGCGTCGGAGATGCTCGACGTCGCGACGCGACGAGCCCGCGCACACGGAATCGCCAACGTGGAGACGCAGGTGTGCAGCGCCGACGACCTGCCGTTCGACGACGCCACCTTCGACAGCGTCTCGGTGCGATTCGGGTACATGTTCTTCCCCGACATGACCCGGGCGACGGCCGAGTTCGCGCGCGTCCTGAAACCGGGCGGTCGTCTCTGCGCGTCGGTGTGGGTCAAGCCCGAGGAGAACCCCTGGACGGCGATCGCCATGCAGGCGATCGCGACCGAGACGGTGCTGGCGCCACCGGACCCGGACGGGCCGAACATGTTCCGGTGCGCCGACCCTGGCCACGTCAGTGACCTGTACGAGGGCGAGGGGCTGCGCGGCATCGCCGAGTGGGACGTCGCCGTCGAGCTCGTGACGGCATCCGCCGCGCAGTACTGGGACATGATCAGCGAGCACGTGTCACTCGCCGTTGCCGCGCTGCAGCAGGTCGACGGGCCGGCGCGGGAACGGATTCGGGCCGCCGCCGTCACGAGGGTGGGCGCGTTCGAGCAGGGCGGCACGGTCCGTGTTCCGGGCATGGCGCGGTGCATCGTGGGCACGAAGCCAGCCTGAGCGGCCAAGATGTCAGTGCGTCGACGCCACCGTCACCTCGGGGGGACAACCATGACCGACAAGCCAGTCGCCGTCGTCACCGGAGCGAGCCGCGGCATCGGACGTGCGGGTGCGCTCGCGCTGGCCGAAGCCGGCTTCGACGTGGTCGTGAGTGCTCGCACGGTGAAGGAGGGTGACGGTGCGTCCGACGCCACCTCCGTGGCCCACGATCGCGCCACCGTCGTGGTGCCGGGCAGCCTCGAGCGCACCGCAGCCGAGATCGAGGAGCGGGGCGGACGCGCGTTGATCGTGCCGATGGACCTGCTCGATCGAGACGCCGTCCTCGCGCTGCCGGCGACGGTGCTCGGCGAGTGGGGCCGGATCGACGTGCTCTTCAACAACGCTATCTACAAGGGTGTCGGCACCCTCGACCGCGTCGCGGATCTCACGCCCGAGTCGATGCTCGACATGTTCACGGGCAACTTCGTGCACCAGGTGCTGCTCATCCAGGCGGTGCTGCCCCACATGCTCGATCGGGGACACGGCACGATCATCGACATGGTCTCCGGCTCGGCGCGCCTCGACCCCCAGGCACCGCCGGGACAGGGTGGCTGGGGCATCCTCTACTCGGGGTCGAAGGCGGCGTTCGCGCGGGTGGCCGGTGGCATCAACGCCGAGTACCTGAGCTCGGGGATCAAGGCGTTCAACGTCGACCCCGGCAACGTGGTCACCGAAGCCCGCAAGGCGATCAAGACCGACGACGAGTACTCGGCCGGCTACGGGAGCGAACCGGCCGAGGCCACCGGGAGAGTCGTGGCCTGGCTCGCGCGCGACCCCGGCGCCGACCGGTTCCTCGGCAAGTGGATCTTCGCCCCGAAGCTGTGCTCCGACCTCGGCCTGCTGCCCGGCTGGACGTACGAGCCCGTCGGCTGACCGCTACGCGCTCGCGGCCTGCTCGATGAACTCGGCGACCTCGTCGGGGTGCGACGTCATCACCACATGGCTCGACGGGATCTCGATGGTCGTCGCGCCCATCCGACCGGCGAACAACCGCTCGGCGTCGGCCGGGATCGCCTCGTCGTTCTGCGCGACCACGAACCAGGTGGGTACCTGTTTCCACGCCGGGACGCCCATGACGTCTCCGAGCGTCGATGCCGCCAGCGGCTGCTGGGCGGCGTACATCACACTGGCCTCCTCGGGCGGCAGGTCGGCCGCGAAGTGCCCGACGAAGTCGTCACGCGGCAACCATGCGTATCCCTGCGCGTCGATGTCGAGGTGTGCGAGCGCGGCGGTCGGTTCGCCCTGGGCGAGCAATCCGCCGATCGACTCGCCTTCGTCGAGCCCGAACGCCGCGACGTACACCAGCGCCTTGACGTCGGGGAGGTCGGCACCCAGCGCAGTCATGATCTGGCCGCCGTAGGAGTGGCCGGCGATCACGGTCGGGCCCTCCTGGCGGGCGAGCACCTGGCGCAGACGCGCCACGTTGTCGGCCAGCGAGGTGTGAGGGAACTGCGGGGCGGTGACGTTGTAACCGTCGCCCTGCAACCGGCGGATCACTCCGCTCCAGCAGGAACCGTCGGCCCAGGCGCCGTGCACCAGGACGATGTTGGGGAGATCAGCCATGTGGTTCACCTCGTCGTTGCAGCAGCATCTGACGGGGACGCGGGGAAGCGTCCCATTGCGGGGACGTGGCTCGCAACCAGCCGTTCAGCGAGGCGTCAGCCTGCGCGCACCCGTGGGTGATACGACTCTGCGGATCGCGGACGGCGACGTGCGCTTCGACGAAGGGGACGAGCATGCGACGAGTGGTGACGGGGGTCGGTGAGGACGGTCGTTCGATGGTGTGCGCCGACGGTCACGCGCCGGTGGCGTTCGCCCCGCAGCCCGACGGCGCAGGCACGTTCGGGCTCCGGCGGGTCGAGGGCGGCACGGTCGAGCCCGGCAGGGGTTCGTCGGTGGTCAACGAGCTGTGGGCGCTCACCGGCGATCCGTCGGTGACCACGGTCGATTCCACGCTCGCGCTCGAGTCGTTCGGCGTCGACGTCCCCGCGGGCGAGACGAGGTGGATCGTCACCCAGATGGGTCCCGGCCTCCGGGCGCGGATGCACAGCACACCGACGATCGACTACGGGATCGTGGTCACCGGCGACGTCGAGATGGGGCTCGAGACGGGATCGGTCCACCTGCACGCCGGCGACGCGGTCGTGGTGAACGGCGTCGAGCACTCCTGGCTGGCGGGACCCGACGGCTGTGTGATCGCCACCGTCATGGTCGGGCTCCGCGACGCCGAACGGTGAGCGCTTCCCGGCGCGCGAGACTCGGGCCGTGAGTGACGCGCTGCTCGTGATCATCCTGGTGGTCTGCCTGGTGGTGGCCATCGGTGGATTCGTCACCGGTCTCCGGCTCGTACGACGCGTGCGGGCCGACTCCGAAGCGGCGAACGCCGAGACCGCAGACGACCGGTGACGACACCTCCGCCGCCTGGCGGCACCGCGCCGCTCGCCGGACACCAGGTTGCCCGCATCGGCTTCGGCGCCATGCAGCTCCCCGGCCCCGGTGTCCTCGGCCCGCCGCGCGACCGGGAGACGGCGCTGGCGGTGCTCCGCCGCGCCGTCGAGCTCGGCGTGAACCACATCGACACCGCGCAGTACTACGGACCCGATGTCGCCAATGAGCTCATCCACGCTGCGCTGCACCCGTACCCCGACGACCTGGTCCTCGTCAGCAAGGTCGGTGCCGACAGGGATCCCGACGGCAACTGGCTCCCCGCTCAGCGTCCCGAGCAACTGCGGGCGGGCGTCGAAGCCAACCTCCGGAGCCTCGAGGTCGAGCAGGTCGGTGCGGTGAACCTCCGCCTCCTCGACGCCGGCCCCGAAGACGACGGTGAGCACGTCGACCTCGAGAGCCAACTGGCGGAGATGATCGCTCTCCGCGACGAGGGGAAGATCGGCGGCATCGGCATCAGCAACGTGTCCCTCGACCAGCTTCGCGTCGCACGCGCCGCGGGCCTCGCGTGTGTCCAGAACGCCTACAGCCTCGTCGACCGCGCGGCCGAGCCGCTCCTCGAGGTGTGTGGCCACGACGACATCGCGTGGGTGCCCTACTTTCCGCTCGGCTCGGCCTTCCCCGGCATGCCCAAGGTCGCCGACCAGCCCGCGGTACTCGCCGCCGCCGACGGGCTCGGCGTCACACCCGCCCAGGTCGGGCTCGCCTGGCTCCTCACCCACGCCCCGAACATCCTGCTCATCCCCGGAACCTCGAGCGTCGAACATCTCGCCCAGAACATCGCCACGGCCGACGTGCACCTCGATGACGACACCATGAGCACGCTCGACGAGACGTGGCCCGACGCGAGCTGACCTCGGCGCAGCCGGTGCCGGTCAGGCAGGGAGGAGCTCGGCGAGCTCGTCCGTGGTGATCACCCAGGCCTGACGCGGGAACACCTTCGTGACGAGCACCTGATGGACCTCCGGGTCGGCATCAGCCGTGGCGTCGGACAGCACGTAGAGCCGATAGTCGGCGTCGGCGGCCTGACGCACGGTGGAGAGCACGACCCCGCTGGTGCTGATGCCGCCGAGCACGAGCGTGTCGATGCCCCGCGCCGCGAGTTGCTCCGCCAGATCGGTGGTGGAGAACGGGCCGACGCGCTGCTTGCGCACGACGATGTCGCCGGGTGCGGGCGCGACCGCGTCGTGGACCGCGGTCTCCGGTGCGTCGACGCGCATGGCCGAGCCGAGACCCGCCAGGGCGGCGAAGGTCTTGTTGCGATCCGGGACGGCGTCGCGTTCCTCGTCGGTGAGCGCGACCCGCACGTATCCGACCGTCATGCCGCGCTCGCGCGCCAGCTCGATCGCGGCGCGCATGCGCGCCAACAACTCGTCGGCGTCGGCAATCCGGCCCACGATCCCCGTCTGGTAGTCCATGACGAGCAGCGCGGTGCGTTGAGGATCGATCGTCGGTGTGTTCTCGTCCACGTGATGCCTCCTGCGGCTTCAGGGGTGGCGGACCGACAGTCGCCGGCAACCGATCCCCACGAGTAGCACGCCAGGAGACGGGACAACATGTCGAAGCGGTTCGGAAAGCGAAGGACCATGGCCGAAGAACACGTGACCCAGCGTGACGTCGACGAACTCGTCGAGCTGATGCGGGAGGCGGCGTCGGCGTACATCAGCGGCGACATCCGGCACTACTTCTAGCTGATGCAGCACGCCGACGACTTCACACTGATGGATCCGTTCGGCGGCGAGACGACGCGTGAGTCCGTCGCCACCGACGAGCGCGTCGCCTCGTTGGGAGCGATCTTCCGAGGTGGCGAGTGCGAGCTCGTCGTCGTCCAGACCTATGCGTCCCGGAACCTCGCGGTGCTCGTCGTCGTCGAGCGCCAGCGGGGCGACGTGGGCGGTTACCCGACCCAGGACTGGTCCCTGCGAGCGACGCTCGTCTTCCGGCGCGACGGCGCCGTGTGGCATCTCGTGCACCGCCACGCCGACCCGCTCGTGCAGCCGATCACGTTCGAACAGCTCGCCGACCTCGCTCGGGGTTGAGCGCTACACGCCGGCGAACACCTGCCGGAGCTGGTCGAGCGCGCTCGGGTCGCCGGTGACCACTGCCGGGGTGAGGTGCGCGTCGAGCCGCCCGTAGACGAGCCGCACGAACGCTTCGGCCGGCAGTGAGATCGTCGGGTCTGCCGGCGGGTCGATCGGCGTGAGCACGACCTCGTCACCGATGTCGATCCGGAACCCGCGCACCGGCGTCGTGGTCGCGACCGTGATCGAGCGGAGCGGTCCGGCGGGCTTGGCTCCGTAGCGGCCGATCATCTCCAGTTGGTCGACGACGAGCGCGGTGCCGTCGTCGGCCAACGTGGCGCCGGGATCGAGGGCGACGGCGACGTCCCACTCGTGGACCAGATGCTCGTTCAGCCGCATGCTGACGACGGTGTCCCAGTCGAACTTCATCGGACCCATCCTGAGATGCAGACGCGCGCGATCTTCCTCCGGCATCGACTCGAGGCGCGCGATGAACGCGGCGTCGGCCGCGATGCCGTCGTCGACCTTGGCCCGAGGTGACTTGGCGTCCCACTCGTCCCAGACGCTCTGGTTGAAGTCGTCAGGCGTGGTGGCGCCGACACGCTGATCGTCGATCAGTCGCAACCAGATGACCGCGCCCGAACCGACGTGCGACACCACGTCGGCAACCGTCCATTCGGTGGGGTGCGCCGACCGGGTGACGTCGTCACCGAGCACCGGTACGTGCGCGGCCAGGCGGTCGACCGAGGCGCGCAGTGCGGGAAGGGCATCGGACATGGCGTGCTCCTGGATCTTCTCTTTTTTGGGGGTTCGAACAGGTCAGCGGACGGTGTCGAAGAACGCGCGCAGGTCGTCGGCGAAGAGGTCGGGTTCCTCCATCGCCGCGAAGTGGCCGCCGCGCGGCATGTCGACCCAGTGCGTGACGTTGTACCGCTGCTCCACCCACGAGCGCGGGAAGCGGAGGATCTCTTCCTTGGGGTAGCGGGCGATCCCCGTCGGCACGTCGACGCGCGCGAGCGGCCCGCGCAACACGCCGCTGTGCATCGTCTCCCAGTACAAGCGCGCCGAGGAAGTGAACGAGCGCGTCACCCAGTAGAGCATCACGTTCGTGAGGAGCTGATCGCGCGTGAAGCTGCGTTCGAGCACACCGTCGCAGTCACTCCAGTCGCGGAAGCGCGGCGCGATCCACGCCAACAGCCCGGCGGGAGAGTCGTCGAGCGCGATGCCGAGCGTCTGCGGCTGCGAGCCCTGCAGCTGCGCGTACGCCGCGTCCTCACGTTGGAAGCGCGCCATGATCGCGAGGTCGGCCTGCTCCTCGTCGGTGAGGGGCGCGTCGCCGGGCGGTGGCCCCGCGATGGGCATGTTGAGGTGCAGCCCGACGCAGTGCTGCGGATCGATCGTCGCCATGAGCGTCGTGATCTGCGCACCCCAGTCACCACCTTGCGCGCCGTAGCGGTCGTATCCGAGCCGAGCCATCAGGTCGACGAACGCGCGCGCCACCCGCGCGATGTCCCACCCGGTCGTGCGCGGCGCCTCGGAGAACCCGTATCCCGGGAGCGACGGCGCGATCACGTGGAACCGGTTCGCGATGAGCAGGGGGATCACGTCGAGGAACTCGACGATCGACCCGGGCCAGCCGTGCACGAGCAGCAGCGGCAATGCGTCGGGGTGCGGCGAGCGTGCATGCACGAAGTGGATGCGTTGCCCGTCGATCGTGGTCACGAACTGGTCGAGCTCGTTGAGCCGTGCTTCGGCGGCGCGCCAGTCGTACTCGTCGCGCCAGTAGTCGGCGAGACCGCGGACCTCGTCGATCGGCGTGCCGTACTCCCAGCCCGTCCCCGGGATCGCGTCGGGGAATCGGGTGCGCGCCAGTCGGTCACGCAGGTCGTCGAGCACCTCCTCTTCGACGTCGACGCGGAACGGTTCGATGCGCCCGCTCACGACATGGCGCTCAAGTGATCGTGATCGCGTGGGTGGGACAGAGGTCGACCGCCTCGCGCACTGCGGCTTCCAGCTCCTCGGGCACGTCGGGCAGGAGCACCACGGCGTAGCCCGCATCGGTGAGCTCGAACACCGCCGGCGCCTTGCCGACGCAGGTACCGAAGCCCCCGCAGAGATCGGCGTCGACTTCCACGTTCATGGAGGCACGTTCATGGAGGCACCTTCACGTCGAACCCCTCATGCCGGCCGCAGCGAGACCTGGACGACATCGTCGACCACCTGCGCGCGGTACGTGCGGAGGGTGCCGGTCCA
>DASXXX010000384.1:0-6933 GCA_036502765.1 Acidimicrobiia bacterium
TAGCGGCCCCAGTGATCGAGGCCGTGCACGGTGAGGAAGAGGTAGTACGAGCGCGCCTTGGCCCGGGTCTCGCTCAGCACGTCGATCTGGGTGGTGGCGGTGAAGTGGCGGATGAACGGCACCCGTCCGCGCGCCAACCACTCCTGGGTCGGCGTCATGACTATTGATTCCTGCTCTGGCGACTCTTCGCTGTCGTCGCCGGCGAGGACAAGCGCGACGCCTTCACCCGCATCCAGGCGGGCGAAGACCTGCCCGCGTCGCGCGTCACCGCCGATCGCGTGCTCTGGCTCGTGGATCCCGCGGCGCAGGGCTGAGGAGGAACCCCGTGGAGATCTGGGAGCTGATCGCCCGCGAGAGCATCCGCGACTGCATCGCCCGCTACAACGCCAACGGCGACAGCGGCCGCATCGACCAGATGGTCGAGGTGTTCGCGCCCGACGGGATCATGGAGACCGGCAGCGGCCGCTACGAGGGGCGCGAGGCCATCCACGCGTTCATGTCATCGGTGGCCGACCGAGGCCGCCCCGCCGGCGACGACAGCGAAGAGTCGCCAGAGCAGGAATCAATAGTCATGACGCCGACCCAGGAGTGGTTGGCGCGCTGACGGGTGCCGTTCATCCGCCACTTCACCGCCACCACCCAGATCGACGTGCTGAGCGAGACCCGGGCCAAGGCGCGCTCGTACTACCTCTTCCTCACCGTGCACGGCCTCGATCACTGGGGCCGCTACCTCGACGAGTTCGCGCCCGTCGACGGGAAGTGGCTGATCACCCACCGTCGCGAGCAGACCGACGCCGCCTTCTCCGGTGGATGGGGCGCCGGCGCAGCCGGTGGCGACGCGGTCGAGCACCTCACCCGGCCACTTTCATTCTGACGGCGGGTAGCCTCCCGAACATGGCCGCGACCGTCGACACGACCGTCGAAATGCCCGTCGACCTCACCGAGCTCCTCGACGCCCCGCTCGCCGACCTGATGGCGCGCGCCGCGGCCCGCCGCGACGCCGCGCACGGTGTGCGCATCACCTTCTCGCCGAAGGTGTTCATCCCGCTCACGATGCTGTGCCGTGACAAGTGCGGCTACTGCACGTTCGCCAAGCCGCCCGCGCACGTGATGTCGCCGTACCTCGAGCTCGACGAGGTGCTCGCCATCGCGCGACGCGGTGCCGAGCTCGGCTGCCACGAGGCGCTGTTCACCCTCGGCGAGGCCCCCGAGGAGCGCTACTCCGATGCCGCCGCGTGGCTCGCCGCGCACGGCTACTCCTCCACCGTCGACTACCTCGTCGCCGCCGCGGCGGCGGTGCTCGCCGAGACCGGTCTGCTCCCCCACGCCAACGCCGGCGCGCTGGGCGAGGACGAGCTCACCCGCCTCCGGGCGGTGTCGCCGTCGCAGGGGATGATGATCGAGACCCTCGCCGATCGCCTGGGCGAGCCCGGCGGCCCCCACGCGGGTGCGCCCGACAAGACCGCAGCTCGCCGCCTGGCCACGCTCGAAGCGGCCGGCCGGGCCCGCGTGCCGTTCACCACCGGCATCCTGGTGGGCATCGGCGAGACCCGTCAGGAGCGCCTCGACGCACTGCTCGCCATCGAGGCGTCACACCAGCGCCACGGTCACGTGCAGGAGGTGATCGTCCAGAACTTCCTGCCCAAGACCGGCACGTCGATGTGGCGCGCGCCGGCGTGTCCGCCCGACGAGTTCCTCTGGACCATCGCCGTCGCGCGGCTGGTGCTCGACCCGTCGATCCACCTGCAGGCCCCGCCCAACCTCTCCGACACCGACGACCTCGCCGCGCTCGTCGCCGCCGGCATCGACGACTGGGGAGGCGTCTCGCCGGTCACCCCCGACCACGTCAACCCCGAGCGCCCGTGGCCCGGGCTCGACCTGCTGCGCGAGGCCACCGAGGCCACCGGGCACACCCTGGCACCGCGCCTCACCGTGTACCCGGAGTACGTGCTCGATGGCGACCGCTGGCTGCACGACGACGTGCGCTTCGCGGTGCGGTGCGCGTCGGATCTCGAAGGCCTCGCGCGCGACGACGAATGGGCGGCGGGCGGCGACGTCGCGCCTCCGATCCTCCTCCCCGCTGCGATGCCGCCCGGATGGACGGCCCGCGCCCGCACCCCGGTCGGCGAGGTCCTCGACGGTGTGCTCGCAGGCGAAGAGGTGGACGTCGACGAGATCGTCACCCTGCTCGAGGCACGCGGGCCGGATGTCCTCGAGGTCGCCGCGGTCGCCGATCAACTGCGCCGCGACATCGTCGGCGACGCGGTGACGTTCGTGCGCAACCGCAACATCAACTACACGAACGTGTGCACGTTCAAGTGCAAGTTCTGCGCGTTCTCGAAGGGGCCGCTGTCGCTCAACCTGCGCGGCACCCCCTACCTCCTCGAGATGGAGGAGATGCAACGCCGCGTGCTCGAAGCGGTCGACTGCGGCGCCACCGAGGTGTGTCTCCAGGGCGGGATCCACCCGAAGTTCGACGGCAACTACTACCTCGACGTCGCTCGTGCGGTGAAAGAGGTCGCGCCGCAGATCCACGTGCACGGCTTCACCGCGCTCGAGGTCACCGAAGGCGCGCGTCGGCTCGACATGCCGCTGCGCGACTACCTCGTGCTGGCGAAGGAGGCCGGACTCGCTACGTTGCCGGGCACCGCGGCCGAGATCCTCGACGACGAGGTGCGGGCGATCATCTGCCCCGACAAGATCGACACCGAGGAGTGGCTCGACGCCCACCGCACCGCGCACTCGGTCGGGTTGCGCTCCAACGTCACCATCATGTTCGGCAGCGTCGAACGCCCTGAACACGTGGCGCGTCACCTCGTGCGCACGCGCGTGGTGCAGGAGGAGACCGGTGGCTTCACCGAGTTCGTGCCGCTGCCGTTCGTGCACATGGCCACGCCGATCTTCCTCCAGCAGAAGTCGCGCAAGGGCCCGACCATGCGCGAGGTCCTGCTCATGCACGCGGTCGGTCGCATCGCCTACCGGGGCTGGATCGACAACGTGCAGGTGTCTTGGGTGAAGACCGGTGTGCGCGGCGCCCGTCAGGCGCTCCAGGCCGGGTGCAACGACCTCGGCGGCACGCTGATGGACGAGAACATCTCGCGTGCCGCCGGCGCCAGCCACGGCCAGGAGCTCGACGAGTCGGAGCTCCAGGCGATCGTGGAGCCGCTCGGCCGTCCGCTCGAGCAGCGCACCACGCTCTACGGCCGCACCCACACCGAGGGTCGTCGCCTCCGCCCGCCGCCCGAGGTCGTCGAGGGCGATCGGATCGCGGCCGCGGCCTCGATCCCCGTCGCCTTCGGTGGTGTCAAGAACGCCAACGCGTCGTGAGCAGGCGCCTCGACGTGGTTGCCATCGGCAACGCGCTGGTCGACGTGCTCAGCCACGAGAGCCCCGAGTTCCTCGCCGAGCAGGGGCTCACGCCCGGTGCGATGGAGCTCATCGACACCGACCGGGCCGAGCACCTCTACGCGGCGATGGGCCCGGCGATCGAGATCTCCGGTGGTTCGGCGGCCAACACGCTCGTGGGCGTCACGTCGCTCGGCGGATCGGCCGGATTCATCGGACGGGTGGCCGACGACGACCTCGGTGCGGTGTTCGGCCACGACATCCGTGCCGCGGGCGTGGAGTTCGTCGCCAAACCGGCCGTGGGCGGCGAGCCCAGCGGCCGTTGCCTGATCATGGTCACGCCCGACGCGCAGCGCACGATGAACACCTATCTCGGCGCGTCGGCCCAGCTCGGTCCCGACGACGTCGACGCCGACCTCGTGACGCGGGCGCAGGTGCTCTACCTGGAGGGGTACCTCTGGGACGAGCCCGAGGCCAAGGACGCCTACCGCCTGGCGGCGCGCGCCGCCCACGACGCCGGGAACCGCGTCGCCTTCACGCTGTCCGACTCCTTCTGCGTCGACCGCCACCGCGACGAGTTCCTCGACCTGGTTGCATCCGACGTCGACGTGTTGTTCGCCAACGAGGCCGAGATCACCTCACTGTTCCAAGTCGACGACTTCGACGATGCGCTGCAACGCGTGCAGCACCACTGCGAGATCGCGGCCCTCACCCGCAGCGAACGGGGTGCGGTCGTCGTCACGCGCGACGAGATCCACGTGGTCGATGCCACCCACATCGCCGACGTCGTCGACACCACCGGTGCCGGAGACCAGTTCGCGGCCGGCTTCCTCTTCGGGCTCACCCACGGCTACGACCTCGGCACCGCCGCCAAGCTCGGGGCACTCGCGGCCGGGGAGGTCATCAGCCACATCGGTGCCCGCCCGGCCACCTCGCTCGCAGCCCTCGCGGGACCTCTGCTCGATCGATGAAGCTCCCGCGGTACCGCAGCGGCGACGACACGCTCGACGGCGAGATCGCCGCGCTGGTCGAACGGGTCAGCGAGCCCGCCGACGCCGACCTGATCTTCGAACTGGTTGCGTCCTCGTTGCGCCTCGCGCGCGACGGTGCCGACCGCGGCGACCTCAAGATCGCCAACGCGGCACTGAAGGAGATGCGCCACGCGTTCAACGTCTTCGCTCCGTACCGCGCCGCGCCGAAGGTCGCGATCTTCGGCTCGGCCCGTACGCAACCTGAGGATCCGCTCTACCGTCAGACCCGCGAGCTCGCGGCTGCCATGGCCGCGCTCGACTGGATGGTCGTCACCGGCGCCGGACCCGGGATCATGGAGGCTGGCATCGAGGGCGCCGGTGCGGAGAACGCCTTCGGGGTGAGCATCCTGCTGCCGTTCGAGACGACGACGAGCCAGTTCCTCGCCGACGACCCCAAGCTCATCAACTTCCGCTACTTCTTCACCCGCAAGCTGGAGTTCATCAAGGAGTCCGACGCGTTCGTGCTCCTGCCGGGTGGATACGGCACCCTCGACGAGGCGTTCGAGCTGCTGACGCTGCTCCAGACGGGGAAGGCCCAGCCCGCTCCGGTGATCATGCTCGACGTCCCCGGCGGCACCTACTGGGAGCACTGGGGTGCGTTCGTGGCCCGCGAGTTGGAGGGGCACGGCTACGTGTCCCTGGAGGACGATCACCTGTTCTGCGTCACCGACGACGTGCAGACCGCGGTCGACGAGATCCTCGGCTTCTACCGCAACTACCACTCGCAACGGTTCGTGAAGGGGCGACTCGTGCTGCGGATGCGGCAGGCGCCGTCGGCCGAGCGTCTCGGCGCGTTGAACGCCGAGTTCGCCGACATCGTCGTGCGCGGCGAGATGGAGATCGTGGGGGCCACGGCCGAGGAGATCGCCGACGACGACCACGTCGACCTCGCCCGCATCACGTTCCGCTTCGACCGCCACGGCTGGTCACGGCTGCGCATGCTCATCGACCGCCTCAACGATCGGCCCGACCCGTGAGCAGCTGGTGAGCCAGGTCACCTACGACTTCTCCGGCCGCGTGGCGTTGATCACCGGCGCCGGTGCCGGGATCGGGCGCGCGTCGGCGCTCGCCTTCGCCCGCGCCGGCGCCTCGGTGATCGTGGCCGACGTCAACCGGGTCTCCGGGCGCGAGACGGTCGAGCTCGCGGGCGCGAACGCGCGCTTCGTGCACGTCGATGTGGCGTCGACCGACTCGGTGCGCAAGATGGTCGCGGCCGCGATCGTGCAGTTCGGGCGGCTCGACTACGCGCACAACAACGCCGGCGTCGCCGCCGAACAGCACGATGTCGCCGACCTGCCCGAGGACGAGTGGGACCGCGTCCTGGGCGTGATGTTGCGCGGCGTGTACCTCTGCATGAAGTACGAGATCCCGCACCTGCTCCCGACGGGCGGCGCGATCGTGAACACCGCGTCGGGTGCGGGCCTCGTCGGGTACCCCGGGCAGTCGCCCTACGTGTCCTCGAAGCACGGTGTGCTCGGCCTCACCAAGTCGGCAGCGCTGGAGTACGGGCGCCAGGGGGTGCGGATCAACGCCGTGTGCCCGGGCACCGTCCTGACGCCGATGGTGGAAGCAGCCACGGAGCTGCCGGGGCTCGAGGAGGAACTCGTCGCGCTGCACCCGATCGGGCGCATCGGCACACCCGAGGAGATCGCCAACGCGGTGTTGTGGCTCTGCTCCGACGACGCGTCGTTCGTGCTCGGCCACGCCCTCGCCGTCGACGGCGGGTACGTCGTTCCCTGATCAGGAGGTTCCCATGGCTGTCGATCCGATCCCCGCGGGCTACCCGCGCGTGTCGCCGTACCTGTGCTGCCGCGGCGCGGCCGACGCGATCGAGTTCTACAAGGACGTGCTCGGTGCGACCGAGCGCATGCGCATGCCCGGTGACTCCCCCGACAACATCGGCCACGCCGAGCTCGAGATCGGCACCGGCATGGTGATGCTCGCCGACGAGTTCCCCGACCACGGGTTCCTGTCGCCGCTCACGATCGGGGGCACGCCGGTGACGGTCCACGTCTACGTCGAAGACGCCGATGCGGTGTTCGCCAAGGCCGTCGAGCGCGGTTCCACCGTGTCCCGCGAGATGGAGACCCAGTTCTATGGCGACCGGTCGGGTCAGTTTGTCGACCCGTGGGGTCACCGCTGGAACGTGGCCAGCCACGTGGAGGACGTCTCCGAGCAGGAGATGGCCCGCCGCGCCGCCGAGCTCGACCCGTCGCAGCTCTGACCGTCAGTCGTAGTCGGGGGCTCCCCCGAGGGCGACGATCGCCCGCTCGATGGCGCGGCGCGCCTGCAGGAGCTTCTTCTCCTCCGCCAGCGCGTCGGCGTTGCCGTCCTCGGCCGCGGCCCGCAGCCGCTCGTAGGCGAGGTCACGGAGATCGGCTTCGACCGACCGCAGCCGTTCGACGATCGGTTCGGTGTCACGCATTCGGGTGCTCCTGGGGGGCTGGTTCCTCGAGGGCATCGGCGAGCAGTTCGGCGGGGTGGCGGACGGTGAGGCCCGCGGCCTGGAGGTGCATCGCGCACCCGGGGTTGGCGGAGACGACGACCAACGGGGTGT
>DASXXX010000385.1:0-6956 GCA_036502765.1 Acidimicrobiia bacterium
GGCGACAAGGGCACGCAGGACCCCGACGCCGATCTCGACGCCCTCGCCGCGCTGCGCATCGAGGAGACGGCCAAGGCGGCGGCGATGCTCGGCTTCGTCGGCACCCGTCACCTCGATCATCCCGACGGCGAGCTCGTCGACGATCCCGGGCTGCGCGAGTCGATCGTGCGCGTCATCCGCGAGGTGCAACCCGACGTGGTGCTGTGCCCCGATCCCACCGCGGTGTTCTTCGGCGACGGGTACTACAACCACCGCGACCACCGCGTCACCGGTTGGGCGGCGCTCGATGCGGTGGCACCTGCCGCGGACAACCCGCACTACTTCCCTGAACACCTCGCCGAGGGACTGGCGGTCCACCACGTGGGCGCGGTCTATCTCTCCGGCACGCTCGAACCCAACTGCTGGATCGACATCTCCGACACGCTCGAGCGCAAGATCGACGCGCTGTTCTGCCACGCCAGCCAGTTGCCCGACGAAGCGGGGGAGTGGTTCCGCGAGTTCCTGCGCGAGCGCGCCGAGGAGGCCGGCGCCGCCGCCAACGTGAAGCTCGCCGAACCCTTCCGCAAGCTCACCTTCCGCAGCTGAGCGCGGGCGTCAGGAAGGGCGACGGGGAGGCCGAGGGGCGGACGGGTCCTGGCGGCGCCACTCGGCCATGGCGCGCAGCACGAGCACGGCCACGATGCCGACGCCGCCCGCGCCGATCACCGCGCCGACGAACGCGCCGACCAGGTGCGACACGTCGGACTGCGAGCTCACGTCGGCGATCCCGTAACCGATGATGCCGCCGAGGATCCCCGCGAGCACGACGCCGCCGAACGCCAGCAGGAACGCCCACCGAGACGGCAACATCGGGGGTGGGGCGTCGTCCGCGGACCCAGCTGCTGCGGCTGGCGAACGAGCCGGTTCAGGAGCCTCGGCCATCGGCCGATGGTATTGCCATGCTGGAGTTCGCCACGACCTGGCCGATGGCGTCGCCGGCGATGCGCGTCCTCGTGATGCTGCCGACCTACAACGAGATCGAGAACATCCAGGACGTTCTCGAACGTGCTCGGGCCGCCATGCCCGAGGCCGACATCCTCGTCATCGACGACGGCAGTCCCGACGGCACCGCCGACCAGGCCGAGAAGCTCGGCGAGGTCCTCGGAGGCGTCGACGTGCTGCGCCGCGCGCAGAAGTCGGGCCTCGGCTCCGCGTACCGCGCCGGGTTCCGCGTCGGACTGGCGCGCGGTTACGACGTCATGATCGAGATGGATGCCGACCTCTCGCACGACCCCGCGGCGCTCCCCGACCTCGTGGCCGCGGTCGAAGCCGGTGCCGACCTCGCCATCGGCTCGCGCTACGCACCCGGAGGGTCGATCCCCGACTGGAAGTGGGTGCGCCGCGTCATCTCGCGCGGCGGCGGTCTCTACGCCCGCACCATGCTCGGCCTGTCGGTCCACGACGCCACCGCCGGCTTCCGCGCCTACCACCGCGACAACCTCTCCCGCATCGACCTCGACCACGTGCGGGCCGACGGTTACGGGTTCCAGGTGGAGATGACGTACCTCACCGAGCGCAACCGCGGCCGCATCGTCGAGGTGCCGATCACCTTCCGCGACCGCAGCCTCGGCCGCTCGAAGATGTCGGGGCGCATCGTCGTGGAGGCGTTCCTGCTGGTCACGTGGTGGGCGGTCCGTGACCGGGTGGGGGCCGCGACCAAGAGGATCCTTCGCGCGCGACACTGAGGCATGGCGATCTCCGAGTTCACCGTCGCGGGTGCGCTCGTGGAGTCGTCGGAGGGCCTCCTGCTGGTGCGCAACCAACGCCGTGGCGGCGCGACCGACTGGAGCACGCCCGGCGGGGTGATCGACCCCACCGACGCGACCCTGCGCGCCGGTTTGGCGCGCGAAGTGCTCGAGGAGACCGGCCTGCGCGTCACCGCGTGGGAGGGTCCCCTCTACGAGGTGCGCGCGGTCGCGCACGAGATGGGATGGATCATGCGGTGCGAGGTGCACCGCGCACTCGCTTTCGAGGGCGACCTCGTGGTCGACGACCCCGACGGCATCGTGGTCGAAGCGACGTTCGCGGCCGCCGACGCGTGCAGCGAGTTCCTCGCGCTCTGCGCCCCGTGGGTGCGTGAGCCACTCGCCGACTGGATCGAACACCGCTGGGGACCCGACGACGCCCGCGCCTACACCTACGACGTCTTCGGCGCGGACCGCGACGACCTGCGGGTGGTCCGCGCCTGAGGACCGAGGCCAGCATCCTGCACGTCGACCTCGACGCGTTCTACGCGTCGGTGGAACAACACGACGACCCCACGCTGGGGGGACGACCGGTGATCGTGGGCGGGCTCGGGCCGCGCGGCGTCGTGGCGGCAGCGAGCTACGAGGCGCGCGGCTTCGGCGTGTACTCGGCGACGCCGATGATGCGGGCGCGGCGCGCCTGCCCCGACGGCGTGTTCCTCCCGCCGCGATTCGAGCGGTACCGCGAGGTCAGCACCGAGATCATGGCGATCCTCAAGTCGTACACGCCGCTGGTCGAGCCCATCTCGCTCGACGAGGCGTTCCTCGACGTCGAGGGCGCGCGTCGTCTGCACGGCACCGGCCCGGAGATCGCGGTGGCGGTCCGCGCCCGCGTGAAGGCGGACACCGGCCTCACGCTGTCGGTCGGGGTCGCGACGACCAAGATGCTGGCGAAGCTGGCGAGCGACCTCTCGAAGCCCGACGGTCTGCTCGTCGTCGAGCCCGGCACCGAGCTCGACCGGCTCCACCCGCTCGGTGTCCGCCGCCTGTGGGGCATCGGGCCCGCGACCGAGCGCAAGCTCACCGCGCTCGGGGTGACCACCGTCGGCGAGCTCGCCGCGCTCCCCGAGGAGACGTTGGTGCAGACGCTCGGTCGTGCCGCCGGCCACCACCTCCACGAGCTGGCGTGGAACCGCGACGAGCGCGCCGTGATCGCCGACCAGGAAGTGAAGTCGATCGGGCACGAGGAGACGTTCCCCGTCGATCTCCACGACCACGCCGCCCTCGACCATCGGCTGGTGAGCCTGGCCGACGGGGTGGCGTCGCGGCTGCGCGCCGCCGGGGTCACGGCCCGTACCGTGCAGCTGAAGGTCCGCTTCGGCGACTTCACCACCGTCACCCGCTCGCGCACCCTGTCCGAGCCCACCGACCTCGCCGCCGACCTGCGGCGGGTCGCCGGCGAGCTGCTCCATGCGCTCGACGTGGCGCCGGGCGTCCGCCTGCTCGGCGTCTCCGGGCAGCAGCTGGTGCGGCGCACCCCGACCGCGGCCGACCAGGGGACCCTCTTCGGGGCGGCAGGCCCACCAGACGAGGAGTCGGCGGAGACCTCCGAGGACCACGCCGACCACCACGCCGCGGACCCGGCCGAGGGCCACGCCCGCCAGGCCGCGCTCGAGCGCTCGGTCGACCAGGTGAGGGCCCGATTCGGTCCTGGTGCCGTCGGGCACGGCGGGGCGCGTAGCCTTCCCGGGGAAGGTCCGAGGCGCCCGACGCGTTGAGGACGGCAAGGTACGTGCGCGACAATGGATCGGCACCACGACGGGCGCCGAAGTACGAGGAGCCCGAGAACGGAAATGGGAGAGATGCCGCTTTCCGAGGACGAACAGCGGATCCTGCGGGAGATCGAGGAGAACCTCTCGGCCACCGACCCCAAGTTGGTGCAGCACGTCTCCGACAGCACCCTGTACCGACACTCCGCGCGCGTCATCAAGTGGGCAGTCGTCGGCTTCGTCGCCGGGCTCCTGCTGATGGTGTTCACCTTCACCACCACGCTCATCCTCGGCGTCGTGGGGTTCCTCGTGATGCTCGGCTGCGCGCTCACCATCGAGCACAACGTGCGCAAGCTCGGCAAGGCAGGGATGGAGAGCCTCACCGGCTCGATGCGCAGCGGCGCGCTGAAGAACGCGCTCGGCAACGCGGGCAGTCGCTGGCGCGAACGCTTCAACCGCGACGACCCGCCTTCCTGAGTGGGCTACACCGCGATCCAGGCGGCCCGACTCTCGGGCTGCAGCACCGCGCAGGTCGACGCGTGGCGCCGCATCGGCCTCGTCGTCCCCGACGACGCGGATCCGGCCGGCCCCTATTCGTTCCGTGACCTCGTCGCGCTGCGCATGGTGGGCTCGCTGCTCGAGGCGGGCCTGCCGATGCCGCGCATCAAGCGGGCGGTCGCGGAACTGGTGCGCACCGGCGACGACATCACCGGGCTGCGGCTGGTGACCGACGGCGACGCGGTGTTCGCATGCCGCGACGACGGCCAGATCCTCGACGCCCTCTCGCACGGCCAACTGGCGTTGTTCGTGGCGGTCGATCGCTTCGCCGACGAGGTCGAGACCGAGGTGCGCGACTTCGACGCCGACCGCCGCGCGTTCGTCGCCGAGCTGCAGGCGCGCGACGGCCACCCGAGCCGCGGCGCCTGAGTCGATTCCGCCCGAGCCGGCGGCGTCAGCGGCGCACCAGCGTCGACGGGTCGAGGCGGCGGCGCCAACGACGCGTCCACGACACGCCGTCGTCGAGCGCGCGTTCGAGCTCGTCGAGTGATGCCCACGCGTCGCGCGCGTCGTCGGGCGCGAGTGCACCGTCGCCGTAGCGCGCCGCGCCGTACGCGCGCGCAAGGTCGTGCATCGGACGCGCGGTCGCCGATCCCGTGCCCTCGGGCACTGTGGCGGCGAGGTCGAGTGGTGTCTGCGCGGCGCGCGGAACGACGTCGGCCTCGTGCAGACGGTCGAGCGCCTCGGCCCACGCTCCGCTCACCGCGACCGCGGGATCGTCGGCGTCATGGCGCCGATTGCGGCGACGACGCTTGAGCCCGAGCACCGCGCCGACGTACCCGCCCACCAGGACGGCCAGCACCGCAAGTGTCACGAGGACCGGCAGCCAGGCGCCGACCCCCGACGACGAGCTCGTGGTCGCGGGGGCCACGGTGGGTGTGGCCGGCGTGGTGTCGGGCGATCCGGGCGTGCCGTTCCCCGGGGAGGTGTTCCCGGGCGTCGTCGGCACCGTGGACGCGGTCGGCGGAGGCAGGGTGGCGGAGGTGGCGCCGGCGACCTTGGGCTCGTTGGGGAGGGCACTGCCGCCCGCGGCGTCGGCCGCTTGGTTGCTGGGCGTGGGGTCGAAGAGGTGGGTCCAGCCGAACCCGCTCAGGTAGATCTCGGGCCACGCGTGCGCGTCGTGGCTGGTGACGTGGTAGCGGCCGTCGGCCTGGACCGTGCCCGGGGTGAAGCCGACCGCGACGCGAGCCGGGATGCCGAGCGAGCGCGCCATCACCGCGTAGGCACTCGCGAACTGCACGCAGAAGCCCTTCTTGTCCTGCAGGAACGCGAGGATCGCCGGGGCGTCGTCGTGGTCGTCGACGTTGGTGTCGTAGACGAACCCGTTGGCGGGGTTGCGGAAGTAGTCGCGCAACGCCTCGGCCTGCGCGAACGGCGTGGTGGCACCGGCGGTGATCTCGCGCGCCTTCGCCGCGATGGTGGTGATGTCGTCGGTTTCGGGGAGCTCGGTGAACCGCCGCACCGCGCTCGGGACCGTCGCTGACGTGCCCGCGATCTGCGCCGCCTTGAACTCGGTGCCGGCAAGTGGGGCCAGGTTCGACCACACCTTGTACTTCAGGCCGCTGACCGAATCGGCGTCGGCGACGATGGTGCCCGAGGATTCGACCTGCAGCGTGTCCGCGAGCGTTATCGCCTCGGGCTCGTACGCCGCCGGCAGCCAGCGCTCGCTCAACGGACCGATGGCGAAGTCCTGTTCGTGTGAGTCGGCGGGAGGCGAGGACGGCAAGCCCACTCGTACGCTGCCGTCACCTTCGGCGGTGAGGGTCCATGAGCCGCCGCGGTCGCCGGAGTACGTGTCGAGGGCGGCGATGCGCCAGTAGTCGGCGACGTCGGACTTTACCGTGAACAGCTCGCGGTTGTCGACGTCCTGCAGCTTGCGGACGATGTCGACGAACGGCGCCAGCGACGGCTTGTAGCTGTGTCCGCTCGAACCGTCATTGCCGGTGCCCGCGACGTCGAGGAGCGGGTCGGACGACGAGCCGGGTACGAGGGGTGCGACCACCAACGCGACGACGATCGCCGCACCTCCGAGCAGCGCGGCCGGAGCCAACCAGTGCGGGCGGGCGCCGCGCTGTGACACCAACCAGCTTCGGCGTTGGTCGAGCAGCGCGACGTTCTGTGCCAGCACGAACGCACCGGTGGTGACGCAGAAGGCGACGGTGAGCAGGAGCTGCGTGTCGTCGGTGCCGAGCGTCGACGTCCACACGAAGAACACCAGCGCGGGCGAGACCGCGGCGAGCGCGGTCTGCCGCGAGAACGCGAGCCAGTCGGCGAGCGTGGCCATGCACCACACCGCGAGGACCGCGAGCAGGATGGCGCCGTCGGTGGTGGGCGCGGGAGCCGGGGCAGTGCGCAGCAGGTGCCAACCCCCGGAGAGCTGCGTGTCGAGCGCGTGCCACGTGTCGGCCCCTGGGAGTCCGAGGGTGGTGGTCGACGCCTCCAGCGCGACGATCACGTAGACGACGAGGCCGACGGCGGCGAGCAGCCAGCCGATCCACACCGACCAGCCCCGCCACCGCACGAGCGCGCCGAGCGCGTGGGGCAGCAGCGCGGCCGCGACCACCGGCACGACGAAGCGGCTGTCGTCGACCACGCGTCCCAGCGAGAGGGCGGCGACCGCGCTGAGGGCCGCGAGCGCGAGCGGGGCGACGAGCCGCGCCCGACGGACCATCACGTGCGCCTCATCGGACCGGTCGCAAGGGACGGCGGGCGCGCGGCGCGCGGGACAGCGTCTCGTTCCAGGCGGCGGCGAAGGGGGTGGATGACGCGTCGACGACCACCACCGACGGGTGGGGCGTGAGCACCGCGGGCTGGGTGAGCACCACGATCACGCCGATGCCGCTGAGCGTGCCGAGAGCGCGGACCGTGTCGGGTGTGACGCGGCCGAGCACCGCGACGACGAGGT
>DASXXX010000386.1:0-18529 GCA_036502765.1 Acidimicrobiia bacterium
GCGGACCTCGCCCGACTTGAGGTTGGCGAGGAACTCGTCGCGCTGCTCGCGCTGCGTCTCTTCGAGGTACGCGCGCCGCGACAGCACCACGTTGTTGCGGTTCTTGTCGAGCTCGATGATCTTGCACTCGATCTCGCGACCTACGTACGGCTGGAGGTCGCGCACGCGGCGCAGGTCGACCAGCGACGCGGGCAGGAAGCCCCGCAGGCCGATGTCGAGGATCAGGCCGCCCTTGACCACTTCGATGACCGGGCCCTTGACGATCCCGTCCTTCTCCTTGATCTCCTCGATCGTGCCCCAGGCTCGCTCGTACTGAGCGCGCTTCTTGGACAGGATGAGGCGACCGTCCTTGTCCTCCTTCTGGAGGACGAGGGCTTCGAGTTCGTCGTCGAGCGACACGATCTCGTGCGGGTCGACGTCGTTGCGGATGGAGAGCTCGCGCGAGGGAATGACGCCCTCGGACTTGAAGCCGATGTCGAGCAGCACTTCGTCGCTGTCGATCTTCACGACCCGGCCGGTGACGATGTCGCCGTCGTCGAACTCGACGATGGTGGCGTCGACGGCGTCGGCGAACGACTGTCCGCCGAGGTCGTCGAGGACGACGAGCTCGTTCTGGCCCTCTTCCTCGTCGTCGTCCGCGTCGGGCGCGGCGTCGACCGCCTCAACGGTCTCGGCGCCCTCGCTGGTCGCGACCTCGGGGGGGTCGATGGCTTCCGGGTTGGCCTCGTAGGCCTCGCCGCTCTCCTCGGGGACGGTGGCAACTGCCTCCGTCACGTCCTGATCCGACAACTTCTGACTCCTCGGTGTGGGAACTTCTCGCGTCGCTGGCTGACCGGCGGGCGCGGAAGGCGGGCCCCGAGTTGAGGCCGAACGGACAGGCTACAGGTCGCTTCCCATTTTCTGAAATTCCCGGCGGTCTATTTCCAACCCTGATCCCGACGCGCGAGGAGCAGGAGCTCGTGGTGGTCGAGCGTCGGTGACTGACGGTGGTAGGCGCCCGGGGAGACGCCGTGCACCTCGATCGCGGCGAGACCGGCACCGCGTGCGAGCAGTTCGAGCTCGCGGGCGGTGAAACACGTGGTCCAGAGTTCGAACGGCGCCTCGGTGCCGTCGGGACCGCGCACCGTGGCCACTTCGTGCAGCACGCCGGTGGCGGCGTCGAACTCCTCGCCCGATTCCAGGTGCCGGACCGCGAACGCGGCCGAGAACGCGCTCACCGCCAGGGCACCTCCGGGTCGAAGGTTGGTGGCCGGGCGGAGCGTGGCGGCGATGCGGCCGAACACGTCGGCCTCATCGTGCCCGCCGAGCAGGCCGAAACCGCCCTGGCAGAGGCAGATGGTGGCGTCGAACTCACCGGGACGATCGAGGTCGCGCACGTCGAGCGCTTCGAAGGTCGCGGTGAGGCCGTCGACGGCCGCTGCCTCACGGGCGAGGCGCACGAACTCGGCGCTGTGGTCGACACCGACCACCTCGTAGCCGCGGCGCGCCAACGCGAGCGAGTGGCGGCCTGGACCGCACCCAACGTCGAGGACGCGCATCCCTGGCCGGAGCGCGAGCGCGTCGACCAGGAAGTCGACTTCCTGGTCCGTCCCCTTCGTGAACGCGTTCCGCAGGTACGCCGGCCCCAGGAACTCGGCGACCGCGTCGAACCAGTAGGCGTCTTGGATGGGTGGTACGCCGGTCACGAGCAGAGGCTATGACCCTCCCAGGTCTACGCCTCGCCAGTGGCAGTGCATGTGCTCCCATCGCTCGCGCTCGCGACGACGCGCCACAGCGTGACACCATGCGACGTCGCGAGCAGCTCGCGACCCTGCCCGCGCCCGAGGTCGCGGTCGGTGACGAGGGCCACGGGACGGCTGCGCTCCCGCGCGACCTCCGCGGCCGCGCAGACGATCTTCGCGTTGGTCAGGTGCGCGTAGCCACGCGCTTCAGTTTCGTCATTGGAGAAGTAGGCGATGTCGGCGCCACGCGCGATTGACCACACCGGCCTCTCGAGGTAGGCGGACATCGTGACCGCGTCGAAGTCCTGCGCACTTACGACGTCATGCGCCAAGCCATGACGCTCGGCGGTCGTCGCGAGGAATCGGTTGGGTGCGAACTCCTGCTGCGTCTGCGCGGGCAGCATCGTGACCATCGCGACGACCTGCGCGCCGAGCACGACGGCGACAACCGCGCCGAGGGTCACCCGCGAACGGCGACGCGTTGCCCGCACGTTGGGGCCCGGGTCGACCTGCGGTGACGCAGCCGCGCACCACACGCACGCGAGGAACAGAAGAAAGTACTCGCCGGCGTAGTGGGAACGGTCGGGCAGCACGACGACGTACGAGAAGACCAGGTAGCCAGCCGCACCGACCAGCCAGAGTCGCAGGGCGAAGGGATGTGCGCGAATCGCCCAGGCGATCGCACCGACGACCGAGAGGCCCAGGAGGGCCTGCAGCGCGGTGGGCTGCGGGAGCTGGTCGAGCACGTTGGTGTTCCAGCGGCCGATGCCGGCGGGCAGGGGGAACAAACCTCGCCACGGACCAGCCAGCGACACCTGGAACCGCTGGGGCGAGAAGCTCGACAACGGCGCGTTGGGGATTCCGAGGGCGAAGCTGTGGTAGTCGGCGGGAGGGATGCAGGTGATCGCGGCGATCCCCGCGGACACGATCCCGGCGGCGGCGACCACCAGCGGCTTCCCCCACCATCGCGAGGTGTGCCTGCTCGCGCGCTCACTCCATGCGCACCATCCGATGGTGAGCCCGACCGCGACGACGAGGACGCCGCCGGCCATGCTCGTCCACGCCAGCAGCACGAGCAGGACACCGGTCGGACCCCATGCCGGCTTGGGCTGTGCGAGGCAGACGAGCGCGAGCACGAGCAGCAGCATCTCGACGCTGTACGACCGGCTGATGACGCCGTACTCGAACGTGACGAAGTAGCCAGCCACGATCGCGGTCCGCACGGCGATCGAGAAGGGCGCCTTGAACAAGATGACTGCGTAGGTGCACGTGAGCACCGCCCACTCGAACACCTGCATCGCGCGTGGATCGGCGGTGAACCGGCTGATCGCGAAGAGCGGGAGGTACCACAGGATCGGGTGACCCTCGTAGCGCAGGTTCGAGTAGAGCGACCCAACCGAATGGCTGGCGCGCGCGATGTTCCACGCCTGCACCTCGTCGAACCACATGGCGTGGGCGTGGATGCAGTACCCCGCGATCACGCTGGCGACGACGAGAACTGCGGAGAGAATGAGCGGGGAGGCGGCCCTGGACGCAGTGTCGGCGTCCGGCTCGGTCGGAGCCTCGGGCGGCGGATCGACGGTGGTCGACGCCCGGCTCCCCGGTCGTCGGGCCTCGTCGATGACGCTGGACATTGCGAACTGATCGACCCTCTCGGTTCGCGACTGAAGTGGAGAATGCCTACTTGGCGGAGGCCCAGTTGGGGCCGAAGCCGGTGTCGACGGTGAGGGGCACGCGCAGCTCGGTGACCTGTTCCATCACCTCGCGCACCAGCACCTCGGTCGCGACTTCCTCGCCCTCGGGTACTTCGAGCACCAGTTCGTCGTGCACGGTGAGCAGCATGCGCGACTCGGAGCCGACGGCGTCGAGCGCGCGGTCGAGGTCGATCATCGCCAGCTTGAAGATGTCGGCCGCACTCCCCTGCACCGGCGCGTTCTGCGCCATGCGCTCCCCCATCTGGCGGATGCGGAAGTTGTCGGACGACAACTCGGTGATCTGGCGTCGCCGACCGAAGATCGTGGTGGTGTAGCCGCGCTCCTTGGCCTCCTGCACCGTGTCGACCATGAACGCCTTCACGTTGGGAAAACCGTCGAAGTAGGCATCGAGGATCTCGGCCGCCTCACCGGTGGGGATGCCGAGCCGCGTGCCGAGTCCGTAGGCCTCCATGCCGTACGCCAGGCCGTAGTTCACGACCTTGGCGAAGCGCCGTTGGGCGTCGTCGACGTCGGCCTCGGCGACGCCGAACACCTTCGACGCGGTGGTGGTGTGCACGTCGGCGCCGCGGTCGAACGCGTCGATCAGCCCGGGATCCTCGGCTAGGTGCGCGAGCACCCGCAGCTCGATCTGCGAGTAGTCGGCGGTGAGGATCCCCCACCCGGGGTCGGCGACGAACGCGCGGCGCATCTCGCGGCCGTCGGCGGTGCGCACCGGCACGTTCTGCAGGTTGGGGGCCTCGCTCGAGATCCGGCCGGTGGTGGTGTCGGTCTGCTTGAACGTGGCGTGGATGCGTCCGTCGGCGGCGATGAGCGGCGGCAGCGCGTCGGCGTAGGTGCTGCGCAACTTCTCGACCTCGCGGTACCGGAGGAGGTCCTCGACGATCGGGTGCTCGTCGGCCATCTTCTGCAACGAGTCGGCGTCGGTCGACGGCCCGGTCTTCGTCTTCTTCACCGGGATCAGGCCGAGCTCGTCGAAGAGGATGGTGCGCAGCTGCGGCGTGGAGTTGACGTTGAACTCCTTGCCCGCGTGCGCGTAGATCCGCTGCACGTACATGTCGCACTGCTCGGCGAGATCCTTGCGCAGCACCTCGAGGAACTCGCGGTCGATGCGGATGCCGAACGTCTCCATGCGCGCGAGCACCCGCACCAGCGGGAGCTCGAAGCGCTCGTAGAGATCGGTGAGCTCGCGGGCGTCGAGGGCGTGGTCGAGGGCGGCGGCGAGCTGCAGCACCACGCTCGCGCGCCGGCCGGTCTGCTCGATCTCGATCTCGCCGTCGAGGTCGAGGGTGCCGGGCTCGGCGTCGGGCGACTGCACCTCCACCGCGAGGAAGTCGAGCGCGAGGTCATCGAGCAGGAGCCGACCCGACCCCGGGTTGACGAGGTACGCCATCAACGCGGTGTCGTGGTGCAACGTGCGGATGTCGCGCCCGAGCCCGTGCATGAGCTCCTTGGCGCGGTGCGCGATCAGCGGCGGACCACCGTCGGCGAAGAGCGCGTCGAGCGCGGCGCTCACCTTCGGCGATGCGAGGAACGACGCGTCCAGGTACGCGGCGTGCGCGTCGTCACGCGCGATCGCGAGTGCGCGCACGGGACTGGCCGCTGCCGCGCCCTCCCACCGCGCTTCGATCGCATAGGGCTCGCCGAGGGTGACGAGCTCCTCGAGGAGCGCGAGGACCTTGCCCTCGTCTCGCAGGGTGACGACCTCGACCTCGAGCACCTCGCGCTCGGTGTCGGCGGCCTGCTCCCCCACCGCTTCGAAGAGCCGCGGCAGCAGGGTGCGGAACGCAAGCTGGTCGAAGAGCAGACGCACCTGCTCGCGATCCCACGCCCCCATGCGGAGCTCGGCAGGTTCGACATCGAGCTCGACGTCGAGGACCAGCCGCGACATCTGCCGGTTCAAGAAGACGCGGTCGCGCGCCTCGCCGAGGTTCTCGCGCTGCTTGGGCGGGAGCTCGTCGAGGTGCTCGTAGATCCCCTCGAGGTTCCCGTAGGTGTTGACGAGCTTGGCCGCGGTCTTCTCGCCGATGCCGGGAACGCCGGGGAGGTTGTCGCTGGGATCGCCCCGCAGCGCCGCGTACTCGGGGTACTGCGCCGGCGTGACCTTGGTGCGCTCCAGGATCCCGGCCTCGTCGTAGAGCGCGTAGTCGGACACGCCGCGCCGGTTGTAGAGCACCTTGACGTGCGGGTCCGACACGAGCTGGTAGCTGTCGCGGTCACCGGTGACGATCACCACGTCGATGCCGGCCGCGGCGGCTCGCGTCGCCAGCGTGGCGATCACGTCGTCGGCCTCGACGCCCGGGACTTGCAAGGTAGGGATGTGCAGCGCGTCGACGACCTCGTGGATCAACGGGATCTGCGGCACGAAGAGATCGGGCGTCTCCTTGCGGGTGCCCTTGTAGTCGGCGTCGAGCTCGTGCCGGAAGTTCTTCCCCGGCTCGTCGAACACGACCGCGATCCCGTCGGGGCGCTCGTCGCCGAGGACCTTCACGAGCATCGAGGTGAACCCGAAGACCGCGTTCGTGACCGTGCCCTCGGGCGTCGCCAGGTCGGCGGGGAGCGCGTAGAAGGCTCGGTACGCGAGCGACAGGCCGTCGATCAGGAGGAGCGTCGCCATCGAAGGCGATGGTACGTCGCGCGGCTCGCCGTTGTTCGGGGGAAGTCGATCAGGGTGTGAGCTCGCCGTCGATGATGCGGCGCGCGATCTCGTCATTCCTCACCCGGTTGGTCATCGCCTGCTGCTGGATGAATCGCCAGGCGTCCTGCTCGCTCATGCCGTGCTCGTCCATCAGGCGGCCCTTCGCCCGATCGATCACCTTCCGCGCATCGAGACGAGACTGGAGGTCCTCGAGGTCACGCTCGAGTGCGGTGAGCTCGGCGAAGCGGCCCAGCGCGACCTCGATCGCGGGGATCAGGTCGCTCTTCTGGAACGGCTTCACCAGGTAGGCCAGCGCACCCGCGTCGCGCGCCTGCTCCACCAGCTCGCGCTGCGAGAACGCGGTGACCATGAGCACTGCGGCGAGGCGGTCGCCGGCGATCTCCCGCGCCGCCGACAGGCCGTCGAGGCCGGGCATCTTGATGTCGAGGATCACGAGGTCAGGCCGCAGGTCGCGCACCAGCTCGACCGCTTCGTCGCCCCGGCCGGTCTCGCCGACGACGTCGTAGCCGTCCTCCTGCAGGAGCTCCTTGAGATCGAGCCGGATGATCGCCTCGTCCTCGGCGATCACCACACGAGTGGGGCGGGGGTCAGTCACGGCGCTCCCGGGCGTCAACGGGCCGACAGTTCGGCCGAGATGCGGTCGAGCAGGGAGTCCTGCTCCCGCACGAGCTCGCTCACGGTACGACGCAGCGACTCGGCGTGCTGGGCCTGCGCGTCGGCGTGACGGCGGGCGTCGCGCGCCTCGACGTCGGCGAGGGGCGTCTCGGCCACCAGCGCCCGGAGACGCACGTCCTCAGCTTCTTCTTCCAAGAACCCCAGCTGCTCCTCGGTGACCGCGAGCTCGGCGCGGATGCGCTTCAGGCGCTCGCTGACGTCGACGAGTCGACGCTGCAGCAGGGACTGTGACATAAGGAGGACATCCTAGATGGGAGGTCTCGATCCGGGGGTGTGTTCAAGCAGGTTGCGGGTTCTGCCGACACCCCGAACACCGTGCTCCGACGCATCGCCGTCCTCGCCAGCCTCACCGCATGCACCGCCGCCCTCGCGCTGGCGGGTCCCGCCGCGCACGCCGCCGACGACACGACGACCCCGACTGGTCGCGACCCGGTGACCCTCGCCCAGCAGCGCCTCGACGAGGCCCGAGGTCAGGCCACCGAGATCTCGGGACGCGTCTCGGCCGCGCAGACCCAGCAGGCCAAGCTCGAGGCCGAGATCGCCGACGCCGAGGCGAAGATCCCGGTGCTGCGGGCGAAGGCCACCGAGCTCCGGGCCCAGGTGAAGGCCCGGGCGGCGCAGCTCTACGTGCGCCACGGCGGGACCGCCGCGTTCGAGTCGACGATGGCCGCCGCGAGCACGGAGGACGGCCTCCGCGCCGCGCACCTCACCGACACCATCGGCGAGCAGGATCTCGACGCGGCAACCGAGCTGCGCACGACGGCCGAGAAGCTCGCGACGCGCGAGGCGGAACTGAAGCAGCAGCGAGCCGACCTGGAGAAGACCATCACCGACCTCGCACCGCTGAACGACCTCCTGCAACAGAAGCTGCAGGTCGCCAGCGCGCTGTACGACAAGGTGCACGCGCTCGTGGTCGACGGCGCATCGAAGCACGGCGTCGACGTGGCGACGAGCGCGACCGCGTGTCCGGTGAAGGGCCTCGTCGTGTTCACCGACGACTTCGGCGAGCTCCGTCCCGGCGGTCCACATCCCGGCATCGACATGGCCGCGGTGGCCGAGACGCCGGTCGTCGCGGTGTCCGACGGGGTGTGGCGTCACGACGTCGGCGGCGACGGCGGCAACGGCGTCTGGCTGACCGGCGTCGACAACGTGTCGTACTACTACGCGCACTTCTCGCACTACTCCGACGCGCCCGAAGGCCTGGTCAAGGCGGGGGACGTCATCGGATTCGTCGGCATGACCGGCAACGCGACCGGACCTCACCTCCACTTCGAGATCCACCCCGGCAAGCCGGGCGAGAAGCCGCCGGTCGACCCGTTCGCGACGCTGCTCGCGCTCTGCGACGCCAATCTCCCGAAGGCCAAGGCGAACCCGAACTAACGTCGTCGCGTTCGAGCCCGGATGGCGGAACGGCATACGCAGTCGACTCAAAATCGACCGCCCTCACGGGCATGTGGGTTCGAATCCCACTCCGGGCACCGCGTCCGTGCAGGTCACAACGCTTTGGAGGCTCGCGGGGAGCCTCGCTGGTCACAGATTGGTCACGGAGGGGTCCAGTGGCAACTCGCAAACCGGCGGCGCAACCGCCCGCTCTCGGTCCCGGCGATCTTGCACAGCCGCGAGCTCATGTCGCCGAGGCACTTGAGAAGCGCATCTCCGCCGGGCGTGCGCTCGAGCAGCGCCCGATGCGGAACCCCGACGAGCTCGGCGAAGTGCGCTCGGAGTACATCAAGTGGAACGACTACAACAGCACGCTCATCGAACGAGCGTTCACAACTCCGAAGGAACTGCAGAAGTACACCGCAAGCGCTCCGATCGTTTCAGTTGGGTACTCGTCGTTCGCTGAGGATGTCGATGACCAGCGAAAATTGATCACCAGGAAGATCGCTCGCCTGGAGTCTCTGCTCGAGCGTCTCGATCTGTTCACTGAGGGTCCAGGAATCGATGCGACAGCGGCCTCGAGCGCGGCCCATGTGTCAGCAGCACCTGCACGCGCGTCAACAGGTTCCGAGATTTTCATCGTGCACGGCCACGACACCGGCACTCGCGAATCCGTCGCGCGCCTCATCAAGCGCGTCACCGATATCGAGCCCGTGATCCTGCACGAGCAGCCGAACAAGGGCCAGACCGTGATCGAGAAGCTCGAGACCAGCAGCATCAACGCCGGGTTCGCGGCGATCCTGCTGACCGCAGACGACGAGGGCGGCGTCAAGGGCAAGGGATCTCTTACCCCACGAGGTCGCCAGAACGTCGTGCTCGAGGCGGGCTACTTCATGGGCAAGCTCGGAAGGTCACGCACGGCGATCCTCTATGAGCCTGGGGTCGAGCTCCCGTCGGATATCACCGGAATCGTGTACATCGCTCTCGACGAACACGATGGGTGGCACTTGAAGCTTGCGAAGGAGCTGCGCGCGGCCGGCTTCATCGTCGATATGGACAAGCTCTAGCCATCCACAAGCGCGGCGACAGCCGACGCCGCGTCGCTCTGCAGGTTCGGCATGACGTGTCCGTACCGGTCCATCGTGAACGCGGTGGACGCATGCCCGAGGCGCTCGCTCACGACCTTGACGTGCTGGCCTGCCGCGATCAGATGAACTGCATGTGAGTGACGGAGGTCGTGGAGCGTCGGACGTGTGGCAGAAAGGGGGCTTGAAGTCTGCAACGATGTAACCGTGGCGGAAAACGAGAGTGATGAACGAGCGCAGTACAAGGACCTAGCTTCAGCGGCCTTCTCGCAAGTCCCTGAGCTGCTCGAGACACTCGTACGCGAAGTGCCCAGGGCACACCAGGCACGGATCGAGGTGCTTGCTGTGCTTTCCGCAGGTCGTGACGGGGCAGCCGGCGCTGCTGAGGTTCAGCGCGACTACGCGGACGTCATGGGTACGACCACGCTCTTGTGCGATTCAACCCTCGAGGTCATCGGAGACGAGCTGGGACGTTTGCGCGCTGAACTCGATAGAGACGTGTCGCCTGATCTTGACGTTCTACTCACGCCCGATGTGCGGCAAGTTCTTCTGCACCTCAAACATGCCGAGCTCAGTGCGCCGACGGTTCAGTTGTTCACCTTCTTCGCTCTCATCACGTTGGCGGGGCTGGTCGAGGACTACATCGCCGCATGCGAGAGGTACCTAGATCGCAGCATCGACACGCACGAGTACCAGAGGCGTCTCAAGGCAGCTCTCGAGGTGCCTATGGAGTTGCTTCAAGACGAGGGCCGAGAACAACTTCTCAGCGCAGTGTTGGGACCTTTGGGCAAAATGTTGGAGATAGCTGCTCAGATCGTCGGACGACTGACGCGCAATCCCCTCCAACCCGATATCGACCGAGCCGCTGCTGGCGCGACCGAGGCCGCACGACTCGTAGACCTCAGAGCCGATGCAGATGCGATCACATCGCGGCTGCCAACCATCAAGGAGAGCACGCATGACAGCATCTCCGTAGTGGTGGCGAATCACCGCGAAGCGATGGACATCTTGGCACCGCTTCGTCTGATGGGCCTCTAACGCATCGCGGCGGACCCCACCGACGCTACGAGCAACCCCGCAACGCCGCCCCCGACTCGATCAGGCAGTTCTGGCGTGCGGACTGTCGATGCGGTTCGCCAGTCCACCTCTCGGCTACGAGGACTGACCGCGTGCGATGTGCTGCTCGGCCGCATCTGCGAATCGACCCGCTACCGCTCGAGTCTCGAGGCAGCGCTTCGGGATGATCAGCGCGCTGGACTTGGTTCGGCGCATGTAGAGGTGCTTCGTCGTCTCGACGACATCGAGGAAGGAGATCCAGTCGTAGTGCATTTCCTCAGACTCGGATCGGAAAGTCACCCCGAGTGCATCGAGCGAAATCGACCCACGGACCGGCAACGCCGACAGACGCCGATGGACCGCCCGCTCCGCCCGTCTCCTTGCGAACGTGGAGTTCGCCAGATTGATCGCAACCCGATGCACCCATTGCGCCTGGCGCATCCATCCGCCGCAACCGTCCCCAGTGGAAGACAGCCCGAGCGAGCGCCTCCTGTGCAAGCTCAACCCGCCAAATCGCCATCACCGGTGTAGAGAGACAACGCTCCGACGAGGCGTGGGAACTCCACGCGACAGAACTCGACCCGACCGCCACCAACGCGGCTCACGAACTACAGAGCCTGCCAGCACCTAATCCGCTTAGTCGAGAAGCTGGCCCAACCGCCCTTGGCGTGCTGCGGCTGGCCCAAGAAGGACGGGCATCCGATCCGCGCCTCCACTTGCGCCTACGCCGATGCTCCCGTCCTGATTCGATCCTGATGCTGCACGCGTCACTCAGTGGCACAACGGCTCGAAGACTGAGATCGGCAGCATGTCGAAGGCGCGATTGCGGCCATCCGCACTGGTAGGGCTCATGGCAGGATCGACACATGATTGCTGCCTTCTCCATTACTCCCCTCGGCGTCGGTGATTCCGTCAGCGGATCGGTCGCGGACGCGGTGCGGCTGGTTCGCGACAGCGGGCTGGCGAACGAGACGAACGCGATGTTCACCAACATCGAAGGAGAATGGGATGAAGTCATGGCACTCATCAAGGCCTGCGTGATGAAGGTCTCGGAGGCCGCGCCGCGGGTGAGCGTCGTGATCAAGATCGATCACCGACCCGGTGTGAGCGACGGGCTCCACTCAAAGGTTGAGGCCGTCGAGGAACGGCTACGCGGGGAGTAGACGCGTCGGATCGGTCCCAAGTGTCCACTGCGAACCATCGGCTCTCGCGGCGGCAGTTCGACAAGACGGCACACATGCCGAGCGGCAGTTATGCGCTCGCGCGATACGCAATCATCTCCAGTCGTTGGTCGAACTGATCGCGGTAGACACGATTCTCCGGGCCTGGCTCGCCGAACGTCTCTGCGAGCGTCGCTCGCACCGCGTCCCTGATCTCGGCCACAGTGGGCGAGGTCCCAACCTTGGCGACGGCGGCGGTCGCTACATCATCCCAGTAGTGCTCATCCCAGTGGCTCTCGGTCAGCCAAGGTTCCAGCACGTCGTTTTCGCGCAACGCACCCGAGAGCCTCTTAACCAGCTCCGGCGACATCATGCGAGCGCCATCTTGCCCGATCCGCAGCACCCCGAGCGGCAGTTACGGCGTGGCGCGTCAGGTCGCCGACGCTCCTCCGACACAGTCTCCGGTGGTCACACGGCGGTCACATACTCCGCGCTTTGGGGTCGGACAGGCCGTGACGAGCGGACCCCGCGCCAGTCCCGGGTCTTAACGCCCCAACGCCAGACGGACTTGCCCGGGCTCCACGACACGGCGTGGACCGGAGTTCGAATCCCACTCCGGGCACCCGCCCCACTTCCAGGTTGCGTCACCTGAGCGCGTTGTACGCGCTTGAGCGACGCAACGTTGCAGAGGGTGAGGATGCGCTAGAGGCCGAGGGCGGCGTCGACGCCGGTCTGCTCGTCGATGGCGCGCATGCGGGCGCCGACGACGGCGAGCAGCTTGGGCGCGATCTGGGGCATCGCCAGTTCGAGCATCTCGTTGAAGTCGTGGCGGTCGAGCACGAGGAGCTGCATCGGCGACGTGGCGGTGACGGTGGCAACACGCTCGCCGCCGTCGATCAGTGCCATCTCACCGAAGAACCCGCCAGGCCCGATGGTGCCCACCTCGGAGCCGTCGACTGCTGCCGACGCGTCGCCGGTGACGATCACGAAGAACTCGGTGCCCTGATCGCCCTGCGTCGTCAGCGCTTCGCCCACCGTCGCTTCACGCGGCTGCGCGACCGCGGCGATGCGCTCGAGCTCATGGTCGTCACAGGTGCTGAACAACCAGATGCCGCGGAGAAGCTTGATGCGCTCGTCGAGGTCGCTGCCGAAGCTCACGACACCGCGGGCGGGATGTAGCGGCCACGCGGCCCCTTGCGCCGACGGCGGGTACCGACGACCAGGAGCAGACCAACCACCACGGCGGCGATGCCTCCGAGGACATACGTACCGGTGTTGTTGGACGACCCGGTGAACGCCAGGCTGCCCGCCACGTTGATCGTGGTGCTGAACGAGCAGCCCGAGCCCTGCACGTGGAGCAGGTGCGTGCCCGGCGCGGTGCCCTTCGGGATGCCGATCGAACCGGCGAAGGTGCCCGAGCCGTCGGAGACGATCGTGCCGATCGGCTGGCCGTCGAACGACACCTGGAGCGTCTCGTTGGGGAGGCAGCCGGAACCCCGGAAGAACGCCTCGCCGCCCACGTCGACGGTCGGCGTCTCCACGACGATCGTCCCGTCGGGCGGGTACTGCGCGGTGCCGCCACCCGGCCCGACGACCGGCGGAGTCGTGCCGCCGGTCCCTCCGGTGCCACCGGTGCCCCCGGTCCCGCCCGTGCCGCCGGTACCACCCGAGCCCGCCGGGAGGTCACTCAGACCGGCGCCGATGCCGGCCGACTGGTCGAGGAGGAGGTTGCCGGTGATGAAGGTGTTGCCCGCGAGCTCGTCACCCGTGAGCTGACGCGGCGCGCCGACGTTGCCCTGGGCCACGCCGACCTGGTAGCCGGGCGTGAGCTGGGCGGCGCCGCGGCGCTTGACCGTGACCGTCTTCTGGGGCTTCTCGCCCACCGGACCGACGTCGTAGGTCTCGGTGCCGGCGGAGGTGTCGGTCGACTTGAGCGTCGAACACCACTTGCCCTTGTCGGCCGGCAGCTTGGCGTCGGCACAGTCACCGGCGTACTCGTAGCCCTGGCCCTTGAGGTACTCGAGGAGCGCGGCTTCGGCGCCGACCGGCTCGGTCGACGCGTTCTGCGCGGTGCTCCCGCTGCCCGAGGTCGTCGACGCGCTCGACGACGCCTCGGTGGTGTCGGACGACTTCTTCCCGGAGCCGGAGTTGGAATCGCTGCCGACACTGCACGCCGCGAGGATGACGGCCAACACCACGAGGACCGCGGCGATGGCGGAGAACCGACGGAACCGGTTCGGCCGGGCGCCGGATCGACGCTCGGGGGGCAGCGAGGTCCGCACGTTCGGCTACGGGGTGTTCGTCACCGAAGTGACGTCCCAGAGATCGCTGTCGACCTTGATGTCGTCGACGACCGCGGTGAAGGTGCAGTCGACGGCTTGCGAACCGTCGGACTTGGGCACGCACTTCGCGACGAACGCGGTGCCCTCCACGGCCGCGGTGGTGCCTCCGGCCTTGACCTCGAAGGACCCGGTCTCGGAGACCTTGGCGGCGCGGTTCCAGGTTTCGCCCACGGAGAGCGTGCCCTGGGTCTGGCGGCCGCCCTTGTCACTGGTGAGCTTGGAGATGGTGAAGACCGTCGAGGTGGCCAGGCGGGTCAGCGACCCGTCGGTGTAGTCGATCTCGGCGAGGCCCGCGTCGTCGGTCTTGATCGTGTCGCCCTGCTTGAGCGCCTGGCCGTCCTTGGCGTCGACGAAGGTCGACTTGCCCTTTTGCTTGATCTGGACGTTGTCGGCGGTGACCTTCAAGTTCGCGAGCGTGTCGGCCGCGCCGGCGGCCGTCGCGGTCAGCGCCAGTGCTCCGGCGGCGAGTACGCCGACGACGAGCAGCGACAGCGCTCGTGTACCCCGTCTCGAATGGTTGCGCATTCCCCGCACCCCGTCCCCTCAGCCCTGCGTTTCCGGGACCGTGACGGCTTCATCGACTGCCGCCACGGACAGTGAGACGTTAGCCGACTCCAAGGGCGCGATCCGCCACAGCCGACGCTCCTTGCTCACTCCCTTGAGTTCTACCGGACCGAGCGGGTACACGGGCAGCGGGCATGTGACGCGACTCAGAACAGCGTCTGACAGGACTATTTCACCGCGCGGCGCAGCCGAGCACAGGCGGGCACCCACGTTGACGGTGTCGCCGACCACGTCGTACTGGCGGCGGCGACCACCGCCGAAGTGCGCGGCCACCGCCTCGCCCGAGTTCAGACCGATGCCGAACGACACCTCGGGCGCACCCTGCTCGAGGAGCTCGACGTTGAGCTGAGGGGTGAGCTGCTGGATCGCGATCGCGCCCTCGAGCGCGCGTTGCGGGTGGTCATCCGTGGGCAGGGGCGCCCCCCACACCGCGAACACCTCGTCGCCGACGTACTTCATGAGCGTGCCGTCCATCGCGAGCACGATGTCGGTGACACGGTCGTAGTAGTGGTTGAGCATCGTCCGCACGACCGCGGGTTCGAGGTTCTCCGACAGCGCGGTGAACCCGCGCAGGTCGCAGAACAGCACGGTCATGTCGAGACGTTCACCTTCGACCGCGCTCCCAGCGCGGTCCTCGTCGACGAGACGTTGCGCGACCGCTTCGGGCACGTACTGCGAGAACAGCGCGGTGACCTTCCGCCGTTGCCGTGTCTCACCGAAGTAGCGGAGGCCGAGCCCACCGATGAACGCGAACAACACTGCCAACGACGGGTACACGAAGTTCATCACGTGCCCGTTGTTGAACCGCGTGAACGCGAAGACCACGTAGCCGAGACCGACGAGCAGCGTGACGATGATCGACGCCCAGAGCGGCAAGAGCAGCACCGCCGTCCCGACGATCAGCGTGATCAATGCAACCCACAGCAGCGTCTGCGAATCGGGCACCGGTTCCAGGTAGGTACCGGTGAGGATGGTGTTCGCGGCGTTGGCGTGGAACATCACGCCCGGCAGGTCGCTCGACTTGTTGACCGGCGCCGTCTTCACGTCGCCGAGGGTCGTGGCCGTCGCACCGACGAACACGATCTTGCCGGCGACCTTCTTCTTGTCGAACGTGTCGTTGATGACGTCGACCGCGGAGATCACCTTCGACGTCCCCGAGAGGTCGGGCGAGAAGTTCAGCAGCATCGACTTGGCATCGTCGGTCGGCACGAAACGGTCGCCCACCTGAAGCCCATTCGGGCGGACGATGTACTGGCTCGGGTCGAGTCCGCGGTACTTCATGACCGCGGCGACCGAGAGCGCGGGGAGAAACGCCTGGTCGTCCGGCGTCGAAACGACGAGCGGCACGCTGCGGCTGATGCCATCGGCCGGATCCTTGTTGAGGTGCACCTGGCCGATGGTCGCTCCTGTCGTCGCCGCGATCTCCGGAGCAATGGGACTGAGGTCGGTGGTGCTGTAGACGCCCTTGTGCGCGGGACCGATGGTCGGCTCCTCCGCGAGCACCACATTGCCGGCGCGGTCGATGGCGCCCCGCAGCGCAGCATCGGCTCCGGGCGTCGCCGACGGCGACCGGTAGATGACGTCGAAGGCGATCACCTTGGCCCCGGCCGCCTTCAGGTTGTCGACGAGCTGGGCCACCTTTTCGCGACCGAGCGGATATCCGAGGCCGCTGTCGGGGTCGATGGTCTTGGTGTCAAACCCGACGACCGCGATGTCACCGTCGTCAGGTGCGGCCGGAAACAAGGAGTCGGTGGCTCGCCGCTGGAACCCCCCGAAGACGTTGGCACTGAGCCCCACGGCAGCGATCGCGGTGATCGCCACCGTGAGCGCGAGGATCGACACGATCCGGCGGATCATCACACGACGCTTCAGTTGTCCGTCTCCGCTCCCCGGCGCGCCACCAAGAGTTGTGGCGCGGATGACGGGTACAGCTTCGCGCGCGGGGAATAATGAAACTGATGCACCCCGCCCTCGCCGTCGAATTCACGTCCGCCGTCCTCGTGATCGTGGCCGTCGTCTCGGTGCTGCTGCTCGTCCTCATCATCGTGGCCCCGTGGCGCCAGGTGCGCGACGAACCGCCGATGGACAAGGCCGTGGAGGCCAAGCTCCTGCTCCACCGCAACCCCGACGAGCCCACCGGCGAGGTCCCGCGGGTCAGCGTGGTGCCACCCGACGACGGCGACCCCGACCCCGACCCCGACGCCGACCTCAGCGACCTCGCGGAGCTGAACGACCCGCCCGAAGCGCCGCCGTCCTGAACCGGCTGGCCTGAGCCGGCAAACCCCTGAGGGTCACTCAGGGGGGTCGGTCACAGCGAAGAACATGCGGGCTTCGCAGGTGGTGACGTCGTCGACGCTCGCCCGGGCCTGCGCCCAGCCCCCACGCGCGCTGAGCCGTTCGACGTCGACCACCAGGCGCAACTCGTCACCCGGGCGCACGACGCGCCGGAAGCGGACCTTCTCGACGCCGCCGAAGAGGGCGAGTTTCCCGGTGTAGCGGTCGTCGCCGAGCAACGTGATGGCACCGGCCTGCGCGAGCGCCTCGAGTTGGATCACGCCTGGGACGATCGGGTTGCCGGGAAAATGACCGGCGAGAAAGAACTCGTCACCGGTGACGAGCCACCGCGCCTCGATGTGCTCTGCGACTGCGATCGCGTCGACCGCGTCGACGAAGCGGAACGGCGGACGGTGCGGGAGCAGCGCGACCAACGCGTCGGACTCGGGGAGTGACATGGGGTCCCTGTCGCTCTGGGGCCGGACAGGTTGTCGCCAGCCACTGTTCACGGAGACAATCGTCGATTACTCGTGAGTAATCGACGTTACCCGCGAGTAATCGTCGACACTCGGTGCAGTCGACCGCGACGCGCGCTGTGCAACGCACCCAGATGTAACCACGCGCACGCGTCTGCGGTCGGAGTTCTTCACAGCTGGAACCGAGTGCACGAGGCGGAACGGGCGACACGGTGAGTATCGCGGTGGTCTTCCCCGGACAGGGGACCCAACAAGCCGGCATGGCACTGCCGTGGCGCGACCACGCGAGCTGGTCGGTCGTCGAGCGCGCCGAAGCCGCGTTGGGTGAACCGCTCGCGCACCTGATCACCGACGCTCCACCCGAGGCGCTCGCACGCACGCGCGAAGCACAACTCGCGGTGCTCCTCACCTCGCTCGTGGCGTGGGACGCGCTCGACCTCCCCAGCGACGACGTCGTCGCCTTCGCCGGCCACTCCCTCGGGCAAGTCACCGCACTCATCGCGTCGGGTGTGCTCACCCTCGACGACGGCGTGCGCTTCGCGGCTCGTCGCGCCGAACTCACCCAGGCCGCGGCCGACGCGCATCCCGGCAAGATGGCTGCGCTCCTCGGCGCGACCCCCGAGCAGGCCGAGGACGCGTGCACCGCCGCGCCCGACGGTTGCTGGGTCGCCAACGACAACGCCCCCGGTCAGGTCGTGATCGCGGGCACGCCCGACGGCCTCGCCGCCGGTTCGGCCCGGGCCCAGGAGCTCGGCGTCCGCCGGGTCACCGCCCTCAATGTGGGCGGCGCGTTCCACACGCCCCTCATGGCCGACGCCACCGCCGGACTCTCGCTCGAGGTCGTCGGTCTCGAGCTCGCCAAGCCCGCGGCACCGGTCGTCTCCAACCACGACGCGGTCGCCTACGACGACGCCGACGGCTGGCGCGACCGCCTCCCGAACCACGTGTCCGTGCCCGTCCGCTGGCGCTCGACCATGGACACCCTCGTGGGACTCGGCGCCGACACGTTCTGCGAGGTCGGGCACGGCTCGATGCTCGCGGCGCTGGCCAAGCGCGGCGCCCCCGACGTCACCGTCCGCAACGTCGCCGTCCCCGGCGACATCCCCAACGCAGCTCTGACCCCGGAGGTCGCATAACCCATGGAAGCCCTCTTGAACCACGGTGAAGGGCTCCTCGTGCCCGAGCGCATGATCATCGCTCCGTCGGTCGGTGTGTTCCGCCCGCTCGACGACGTCGACGCGGGTGACCACGTCGACGAAGGCCAGACCGTCGGCCACCTCGACGGCCCCGGCACCTCCACGCCCGTGTGCAGCCCCTTCCGCGGCCAGCTCGTCGGGATGCTCGTCCACCGCGGTGAGCGCCTCCGCGAGGGCCAGCCCGTCGCCTGGCTGCGAGTCGCCTGAGCATGCGGGCTGCGATCTCCGG
>DASXXX010000387.1:0-51543 GCA_036502765.1 Acidimicrobiia bacterium
ACGATCACGTGGTCGCCGGTGTCGACGTGGGGTGCCCAGATCGGCTTGTGCTTCCCGCGCAGGAGGTTGGCCACCTCGGTGGCGACCTTGCCCAGCACCTGGCCCTCGGCGTCGATCACGTGCCAGGCGCGGTTGATGTCAGCGGGTTTCGGGGTGAACGTACGCAACGGATCCTCACGAAGAATTGCGGAGGCGTCGCCACCTGATCGTGGATGGCCTGATCGGCGTCGGACGCGGAGGGACAATCTAGTCCGCGGGCGGGTGACGCAGCAATCGGGGCCAGACACCGTGGGGCAGACCGGCGGTGGGCTACAGCCCGAGCGGTCGCCGGGTCGATACTGGAGGCGCACCCCACCGCCACAGGCAGGTCACCTCATGGTCCGAACCGTGCGCCTTCTCGCGGTCGCCCTCCTGGTCGCCGGCATCGCCGCGGCCTGTTCCTTCCCGCCCGCCGAGCCGGGGGCCCCCGGCCTCGTGACCGTCGACAACTGGGTCAGCGGTCGCAACAAGATCTGGGACCTCACGTTCCCTCCAGGCGGGTTGCCGCCGCTCTACACGGAGAACGACTCCGGCGTCATCTTCGCCCGGTTGGCCGACGGCGACGTGACGCGAGCCCTCGGTGCGGTCACCCAGTTCGACGGCACGTTCGACCCCTCCGGCGAGGGTGGCCTCATGGGGATCGCGGTCAGCCCCGGCTTCAACGGCTCCACCGACCGGCGGGCATTCGTCTGCTACTCCACCACCACCGACAACCGCGTGGCGCGTTTCGACGTGGACTACTCGTCCGGGGCCTTCTTCGCGCTGTCGAACTGGACGCCGATCGTCACCGGCCTCCCCCACTCGTCGATCCACAACGGTTGCCGGGTGCGCTTCCAGCCCAACACCGGTGCCCTGTTCGTGAGCACGGGCGACGCCACCACCGCGACGGGCCCGCAGTCGGCATCGGTGATGGCGGGCAAGATCCTCCGCATCGACATGAACGGCGCCGCGTGGCCGGGCAACGTCTCGGGTTCGATCTGGTACACCCGCGGGCACCGCAACCCGCAAGGGATCGCCTTCCGACCCGGGTCCAACGACCCGTACTCGATCGAACACGGTCCCGACGTCAACGACGAGGTGAACCAGCTCGTCAACGGGGCCAACAGCGGGTGGAACCCGGACAACGGCGCGGGGGGCTACGACCAGTCGAAGCCGATGACCGACGCGTCGCTCGAGCCCGGCAACACGATGACGCCGGTGTGGCAGTCGGGTGGTGTGACGGTCGCGCCCTCCGGCGGCACGTTCCTGTCCGGCGCGCAGTGGAAGAGCTGGAACGGCGCGCTCGTCGTGGCGTGCCTCGACGGGAGCCCCGACGTCGGGCAGCGGCTGCTGGTCATGCATCTGAACGGCGCGGGCACCGCGCTCACCGGACCCGCGGTCACCGCGCTGAATCGCGGCGTGCGCCTGCGGGCCGCGGTGCAGGGCCCCGACGGCGACCTCTACGTCATCACCGACGGTGCCAACGGCACCGGCGCGATCTGGAAGGTCGTCCCCAGCTGATGTCTCCCATTTCCGCGAGGTTGCGTCACCTGAGCGCGATATGCGCGCTCGAGTGACGCAACCTTGCAGGGGGTGGGTGGGTAGCGTTTCGGTCATGAGCGATCTGGACCGCGCGCTCGACGTGCTCCTCGACGCGCAGTTGGCGCCGATCGTCGACATGGTGGCGCGGCAGCTCGACTCGGGCAGTGACGACGACGCGTACGAAGTGGCGAGCGCCGAGGGTGCGGTCACGTTCCGGCGCACCGGTCCGGGGCCCGACGGCTACGAGCAGACCGGGGTGACCGGCGTGCACCCGCTCGCCGACCAGTCACCCGATCGCCTCGTGGGCCTCGACGCCGAACGCGCCGACCCGCATCCGCCGCGCGACACCAACTCGTACCCGTATGCGTTCGACCACGTCGCGCAGCTCTTCGACCACCGGGCCGCGCCCGATCTGTTGGTGCTGCACTCCGCCGCCCACAACTGGGAAGACCAGGGTGGTCACCGGGGCGAGCACGGTTCGTTGGGCATCGTGCAGGCGCGGGCGCCGTTCGTGATCGCCGGCAAGGGCGTGCGCAACGATGGACTCGTGCCGCGTGCCGGTCGGCTGGTCGACGTCGCTCCGACGATCGCGGAGCTCCTCGGGTGCGCGCCCGACGAGCACGGGCGTCATCTCGCGGGACAGGACGGAGTGGTGCGCGACGACGTGCTCGACCTCGCCGCCGGCCGCCCGCGCCACGTCATCGGCTTCCTCTTCGACGGCGTGAATCCCAACGTGCTGCACGCGATGGCGGCGTCGGGCGAAGCCCCGAACGTGGCCCGCCTGATCGGGATGGGCACCGCGTACGAGTGGGGCGCGATGGCTGGGCTGCCGACGGTCACCCTGGCCAACCACGCGTCGATCCTCACCGGCCGGCTCCCGGGTCACCACGGCATCCTGCACAACGCGTGGTTCGACCGGGCGAAGGGCGAGCAGGTGATCACGAACTCGCAGGCGACATGGCCGTGGGCGATGGACCACCTCACCGCCGGGGTGGAGACCCTGCACGAGGTGCTCCATCGGAGCGAGCCGGCTGCGTTCACTGCGTCGGTCAACGAGCCTTGCGACGTCGGTGCCGACTACTCCACCTTCGACTTCTTCCGCCGGGGTGAGGTGCCGCCCATCCCCGAGTCACCCGAGGGCCTGCCCCACACCACCGAACGGTTCGTGCGCCCGTCGAAGGACTACTCGTGGTCCTCGGTGGTCGACCACATGGGCACCGAGCAGGCGGTCGGGATCTGGAACGGTCACTACCGCGACCAGTCGTACCCGCTCCCGCGGTTCACGTGGTGCAACTTCACGCTCACCGACTCCGCGTTCCACGAGGGTGGACCGTTCTCCGAGATCGCCGAGGCGTCGGTGCGCGATTCCGACGCCCGCGTCGGCGAGGTGCTCGCGGCGGTCGAGCGCGCCGGGGTGTTCGACGACGCCGCGTTCGTGCTCGTGGCCGACCACGGCATGCAGGAGACCGACCCTGCGGTGCGCGGCGACTGGGACGTCGCGCTGCGCGACGCCGGCGTCGAGGTGCGCGACGAGGGCTACAGCTTCTTGTACGTCGACGCGTAGAGAGCGCGGGGAATGAACGGCTGCCCAGCGTGCGGAGCGAACGTCGCCGCGGAAGCGCGCTTCTGCACGGCCTGCGGAGCGCAGATGCCTTGGCGCGACTTCCAAGACCTCGCGGTCGGCGCGCTCCTGGACGCCCGCGCATTGGCGCGATTTGCGCGGTGCCTCGACGCGCTTGCCGACCTGGTCGGCGACAACGCGTTGCTCGCGGTCGTCCAAGTGCACGGAGCTGGCGCCGAGGGGATACTCGCACTCACGGTCGACGAATTGCTCTTCGCTGCCGAACACGACGCAGACATCACGGGTGAGCCACTTGCCGACGTGCGCACGTGTTTCGTGAACCCCGACAGCCGGACTGAGATCGTGATGACGCTCAACGACGGATCCGTCCTCGAGTTCGACCTGCGAGGCTCGCCTGAGGATGCTCACTGGTTTGCTTCGTCAATCTGGTCGTCGGCGCTCCCGCCGCCTCCGGCCGCCGCGCCAGCGCCCAGCCCCGTGCGGTCGCGCCTCACGGAACTGAAGGAGCTCCACGACTCGGGCCTGATCACGAGCGAGGACTATGAGCTCCGTCGGCGCGCGATCCTCGAGGAGCTCTGACCCCGGGCTACGCCACCGTGCCAGGCACGGCGTCTTCGTTGCGCGTCCCCACCGCCATGCCGACCCGCGCGAACACCACCCAGAAGGCGATCAACAGCCCCTCGGTCGGTCCCAGATTCACGATCGAGTCCGGAACGCGCCTGAGATCGCGAGCACGAGACCGGCGATCGCAGTGACCCAGACACCGGGGCCAAGGACGTCGGCGAGGTTGGGCCTCGCGAAGCTGTACGTGCTGTAGCGGCTGATCGCGTCGTTCACCTGGATCGCGTACAACACCGGCGCGGCCACCGCGATCACGCCACACACGATGCGCACCCAGCCCGCCTTCGGGACGAAGCAGCACACGATCCCGACGATCGCCGCCGCGATGAGGAAGTAGCCCGTCTTCGGGTCCTGGCTCGTGTTCGTGTTGTCGAACAGGTTGCCGACCGGGAGCTTGAACGACGAGAAGTCGCTGCCGCTCCCCTCGGCCAGCCAACTCAGGAGCGAGCCGACGATGACGCCGACGGCACCGACGAGGCCGATGATCGCGCCAGGCCCGATGCCGCCCCCGCCGGTCTGAGCCGGCGCGTCGTACCCGTAGGGACCGGGCGACGGCATCTCCACTGCAGCGGGCGGAACCAGACGTCGACCATCGACCCACCCCGCGTACCCCGAGCCGTCACGGACATGTGCCCATGCAGCCCGGACTCCGAGCACCTCGACGCGGGCACCGCCCGCCAGCACCTGTCCGACCCCCGAGGACGGATCCGGCTGTGCGTACGACTGCAAGCCCGGGTCGGCGACCGTGTGCACCGGGAACGCGGGCACAGCCGCGACCATCGGTGCACCGCGTGAGTCTTCGAGCACCGTGCCACACGACCCGCAGAACTTCGCCCCGTCGCGCACTGCTGCTCCGCACTGCGGACAACTCGTCACGGCCGCGAGGTCGACGTCGTGGTCGTCACCGTCGCCGAGCTACTGCTCGAGTTCGCCGTGCTCCCTGGTACCTCGCTCGGTGCGCCCAACAGGCGGACGTCACCCCACACCACCGATGGAAGCTGGGAGGTCCTCGCGAGGTTGGTGCCCACCAGTTCGAGGCGCAGGACGTTGGTCACGTCGAGGTCCAGCTCAACGGACTGCCCCAGACCCACCGTTTGCGAGAAGATCGACCGCCCGTCGGCGAAGACCTCGACCTTCACAGACGAGCTCGCCTGATCGTCGTCGCGCAATCCAACGGTGCCTCGCAGCCGCCGGTAGTGCCGACCGAGGTCGTATCCCGCTTTCGTCGACGCGCTACTCGCGTAGAACGTCACTGCGTGTGCGTAGGTCGTGCCGCCCATCGTCGCGACCCCGCTGTCAGCACCACCTTCGACCGGAGAGAGATCCGACAGATAGGTCACGACAGGTTGACGCGCGATCTGCAAGGTGACGTTCGGCGAGAACGGCGAGCCGGCCGCCGGGTCCTGGGACACGACCGTCCCGTCGGGCTTCGTGTCGTCGAGCGTGTCGTTCGCGGTCACATTCGCGCCCAGGGCCTTCAACGTGTTCGTCGCCACCGACAAGGTCTTGCCGGTCACATCCGGCATCGTCCCCACTGCCTTGGCAACGGTCAGGGTCGCCGACCCGGACGACTTGGCCCCGGCCACCGGGTCCTGCTCGATGACGGTGCCGACCGGCTCCGAGCTCTCCTGTTCCTGCACCGTGATGTCTGTGAGCTTGCGCTTGCGCAGCGTCGCTTTCGCATCTTCGAGCGTCTCGCCGACGACATCCGGCATGGTCGCGCTCGCCGCCGCGGCTGCTGTTGCGGCCTTGCGAGTGGTCGACGGCGACGCCTTGCCTCCGTCGGACGACGAGCTGCTGCTCGTGGCGACGACCGCGGCCGCGCCGCCACCAAGCGCGAGGATCACGACGATGATCGCGGCCACCAACAGACCCCGTCGCTTCTTCGGCCGTCCCGCCGACTCCGGCTCAGGATCAACGTCGGACGCGGCGGCGAGGCGGCGATCGCTGATCAGCGTCTCGGAGATCGCACCGACCGCCAACGACTGCGCCCACTCGACGGCGCGAGAGGGGCGCCGAGCCGGATCTCGGCTCATCATCGCCAGGACGTGATCGGCGAAGTCCTGCCGGCCTTCGACGCCGCCAACCGCCATCAATCTGGTGCGCATCGCGTTCACGTCGTTCGGCGTCGGGTTCTCGCCGACGAGTGCGAAGTACGCGGTCGCACCCAAGGAGTAGTTGTCCGAAGCCTCGGTCGGAGGCGCGCCGCCGACCACCTCGGGCGCGAGGTACGCAGGGGTTCCCGCCATGGTCATGTCGGGTGCCGCCGCGAGATGCGCAAACCCGAAGTCGACGAGACGGACGTCGCCACCGTCGACGATCACGTTCGCGGGCTTGATGTCGCGGTGCAGCACGGGAGTTCCCGTCGCCTTGCCGCTGTGGAGGTAATCGACGGCGGCCGCGAGGCGATTGACGACCCGCGTCGACTCCAGGATGTCGCGCTCGGGGTTCAGCGTGACCCACTCCGGGAGGCTCGTGCCGCTCACCCAGTTCATCACGAGGTAGAGCGAACGAGTCGAAGGGTCCGCCGCGCCGGGGGCGTGCGGCAAGGGGCCCTCGAAAACCTCTCTGACCTTGACGAGTCCCGGATGTTCCAGACTGCGCAGGATCTCGGCCTGACGCCGCCAGCGTTCCGACCACTCGTCGATGTCGGCCACATTGGCCGCGTGGATGATCTTGACTGCCACGTCGAGCGCTTGACCGTCGACTCGTATGGCGCCTCGCCACAGCTCGCCTTCACCGCCGCGGGATCGGACTTGTGCCAGTTCGTAGCGATCGGGGTCGTCGGCCGGGCCGATGCGTTGCCCGCCCTCCGCCGCCGCGGTTGCCTCAGCCGCCTGGCTGACCTCTGTCGGCGTGTCGTCCGGCGACGTGCTCGATTCGGTCAAGGCCACGACCGGCGCCCCACACGCGCGGCAGAACCGAGCCCCCTCGATCAGCTCCGCGCCGCAACTCTGGCACTCCATCCGGCCGCTCCCAGTGCTCGAACTTCCCCGATCAGGAGACAACGCGTCAGCGCGCGGAACGTGACGGTTGGCGCGGATCACGCCCGTACTCAGCAGGGCGGCAGCACGTGCCCTGCGCGCACGTCGGACTGGTTGTCGACGTATTCATCGGTGACGAAGCCCGTCACGCCGTTGTAGGTCACCTGGTCCCACCACGGATCGCCCGGGGGCCCGTTGTAGGGACCGACCACCCCTTCACCCGACACGCGGCAGAACGCGGGGACGAGCACCTGCGGCGGAATCTTCCCGATCTCTGGGTAGCTCGTGCCCGGACCAGTGCGGATGATGACGCCCGCATCCGTGATCCGATAGGTCCCGAACGTTCTCCGCGACGTGGTCGTCGTCGTGAGGGGTCGCGTGGTGGTCGTCGTGATGACGGTGAAGCCGCCCGCGCCCGATGCAGCATCCGTGTTGTCGTTCGACGACTCGAACGCCGACGATCCCACTGTCGACGCGGAGTTCGCCGCGACGATCAGCACCACGACGACACTCACGGTCGCGACGACGCCGATCCATCCGAGCACGATCCCGGCGATGGCGATCCCGGATCCCCGCTCCCGTCCGTTCGCCCGCTTGATCTGTGAACGGCCGACATAGCCGAACACGAGCGCGAGCACCGAGCCGCCGATCAGCCCGAGCACCAACGACACGACGGCGAAGCCGTTGAGCGACGGCGCGACCGCCGCGACCGGAGCTGCAGGAGGAGCGCCGGCGGATGGGCCGGCCGGCGTCGCCGCGCCACAACTCGTGCAGAAGCGAGTCGACTCGCCGAGCGCAGCACCACATCGTGAACAGGTCATGCAGTTACGGCGTCAGTTCGTCAGCTTGTAGAAGGTGAGGCAGCCAGCCTTGTCGGGCAAGGAGAGGGAGTCAACTGCGTATGCCTGATACGCAGCGCACCGAGCCTTGAACTCCGCGTCGTTGGAGCGGGCGTACCCCCAGATCATGAAGGCGAGGAACACCAGCCCGACGACGATCCAGACCGTCCGAAGGGGCCGCCGGCGGCGAGTGGGGAGCGGGAAGAACGGCGTGGCGCGACGACAGTATGAGCGGCAACCGGCTGCGCAACGGCCGGCGCGCGGACGGCAGCAGGTGCACTCGAGAGTTGTGCACCACACCCTCCGCAGAACTTGGCGACGTCGCGCACCTGTGCACCACACGTAGGACACATCGCGGATCTGACTTGACCGTCTCCGTTCACGAGCAAGAGAACGCGGCACACGAAGTCGCGTGACGCGCTTCCCGCGCCGTCCGTCGAAGGACACCTCGACGGTGCTCAGGCACCGCAGTCACCGTAGTGAGCGTCGTCGCACCACTTGAACGATCCCCGCGGGCCCGTCGCGACGATTCCCGGGGCCTGGAGCGTCAACGTGACCGTGTCCCCGACGCGGACATCTGGACCTTGACCCGGACCGATCGTGGGATCCACGTCCGGTGGATCCGACCGAGCCGTCACGGTGGCAGTCGCTCGAAGGCCGGAAACCTCCGTGATGCGCATGTTGATCTCTACGTTGCCCGATCGAGCGACGCGTGATGAAGCGTCATTGACGAACCAGTTGATCGACGTCGATCCGTCAGCCGACACCTTGATACCGCCGACGTGAGTCGACCAGGCCCCGGCAAAGGTCGACGCATCCACCGGCGCGGAGCTGGCAGCACGACCAGTGGTGCCCGCGCGGACACGATCGGTGGCGATCGTCGCGGCGCCTGGTGCCGGGAGTTGCAATTGATCGCCCGTCTTCGTGTCCACGACGACACCTGACTTCGCGGCGCTCCCGTTGTAGGTCGAAGACGACACCACTGCGCGCCTTCCGTCGAAGTCGACCGACGACCCGTAAGGCACGGACTCCCTGAAGCGTTCCTTGCCAGTCGCGATCTCGAACACGGCAAGTGATGTCAACTGACCCGTCGACGTCGACCCCGTGATCTCGAGTGTCGCGATACTCTCGCCGTCGGGAGCGAGGGACGCGTCGACCAGATACGGGAGCCCGCCATACGGTCGGTCCTTCGGATACGGGTTGTTGGCCAGCAACAGCTCTTTGGCATGCCCATCCCGAAGTTCCATCCACCCGAACTGGATCTCACGCCCCACGAGCAGCACGGCGTTCTCGTCCCCGCTTGCCGCTCCGTAGGAGCCTGAGTCGGAGTGCGGAATTCCGGGTACCGACCCCAGGACGATGTCATCACCACTCGCGAGGTCTAGGGCGTGCAGCGCCACATCGAAGGTTCCCAGGAAGTACGTCGGCGTGGCCTTCGCGTCAGGCGCCAGGTTGTCGAAGCGGTTGTACAACACCTTCGGTCGGGATGCGCGGGTCATCCCGAGCAGGCTCACGTTCTGCCGCCCTTGATCCTCGAGCACCGTTGTCCGCCGACCGTGCGCATCGATGTGCACGATCGGTGATGCCGGCTTTCCCGTGTCGAGATCGCCGATGGTGTCGCCCTGGAACACGACGCCACCTGCACCGTCGCTGACCGCGAGCTTCGTGGACGGTTCGTCGACGATCGTTTTCAGCTCGCAGTCTTCGACGACCCGAACCGCGGTTTGGCTCGCGATCACCACACCCTCGTCGAGGCACGAACGCGCGCTCCCGGATCCGGTGCGCGCGAGTCGGAATCGCGTCGGTACGGCCATCGTGATCGGGTTCGAGCCGTCTGGTGGCGACACGACCAGCTTGAACGTCGCGCGGCCCGTACCGGAGACGGACTGCTCCGGTGTCGCGCGCACGTCGACGTTCAGGGTCTTGCCCGCACCGACCCGCACGCAGCTGGTGCCGCCGCCCGGCCCCGGTCGTGTTGCGAAGGTCACCGTCCCGGCTCCGTCCGGAGCCACGTCGACTTCGGGCGACTGCACCTGGATGCATCCTGCGCTCGCTCCGCCGCGAACCGTCAACCGGCCGGTCGCGCTGGTCTTCCCCCGGTCGGGGCGCAACACGAGCACGCCGGTGCTGATCGACGGGTAGCCCTGCGGCGGAGCGACACGCAGCGGGAACGTCTTGACGATCGGAGCCAGATCCAGACCGTTGTCGATTCCCAACGCGACACGAACTTGGAGATCGATGCTCGGCGACGCAGTGTCGGCAGCGGGCGTGTAGTTAGCCGTGTATCGACCTGGTCCAGCCTCGGTGAATGCCACCGTGTCAGGAGTCTCACGCGCGGGGTCCACCGCGGTCGCGGTGACGTCGACGGACTTGATACCGAACTTCGACGGAACGACGTGACGACCGCGCTGGTCACGGAGTGAGACAGTCAACGGCGCAGCTGCGCCTGCGTGCAGGACTGGCGTGCCGACGAGTGCGGGCAGCACATCGGTGACCATGCTCAACTGCAGCTGTGCGGTCTGCGCCGCTTGTTCGCCACGACCGATGACCACCACAGACCACTCGCTCGTCTCCGTCGTCGACACCGTGCTGGAACTGCGTGACGGCTCGCAGGTGAGCACTAGCACCGTTGGACTCGACCATCGCGCGCGCAGCGTCGCGCCACCGATCGTGGCGTCGGCGCTCTTGCCTGCGCTGACGGGAAAGCGTTGCTTCGTGCCGGGCACGGCAACCTCGACGCTGTCTCCCTCTTGTGGCGTGAGCACCACGAGCCGGAACGAGCGCACTGCTCGCGTGAGCTCGAAGGAATGGGTGCCCTCGCCGCATCGGTGTGTGATGCAGATGACGAGGGTCTCCGACGGGAGCGTGGTGGCTCCGTCGACCGATCCCACCGCCCGGTCAAACGACAGGATCGCCGACGCCACATCGCCCGCGGCGAAGACGTTGCCGGTGTCCACAGACCCGTGTGCGCCGCATCCGCCGCTGGCAACCGACTGGAGGAACGCCTGATCCTCAGGCGCGATCTGCGTGGTGAGCACGACGGGCGCGACCGAGACCTGCGCGTCGCGGAGTTGATCGACCACACCGCCCGAGGCGCAGAGCAGATCCTTGCCGCGCTGCACACTCTGCGCGCCACCACCCGCCTGGTCGAGTCCGATGTCCGGCGCGTAGTACTTCGAGAGGGTGTCGCCGGGACCGGGCTGCAATCGATCCTCGATGTCGTACTTGCCGTCAGTGAACCAGAGCAACAGCGTGCACGCTTCGGATTCTCCCGCAGCCGCCGCCTTCGCGGCTTCGGCCTCGACGTGCTGGCGAGCCGTGTCGAGCGCGACGTAGTAGTCGGTGTCGCGCCCGGTGTTGCGGTCCGCGAGCGCTTCGGCTTGCCGCTGCAGGTCCTTGATCGAACGAGCGTTGAGTTCGCGCCACTCGGCGAGGGTCTGTGCGTCTTCCGCGAACCCCACCAACTTGACCCGGACATCGGCTCGGCCGACGTAGGAGTCGCCCTGCAGCGACTGCAAGCTGGCGAGCGCGCTCTTGACCGCGACTACTCGCTGGTTCGTGGGGTCGGTCTGCTTCAGACTCCCCGACTCGTCGATCAGGAACAGCGCGTTGATCCGTCGACGGGTCTGCGCGCACTCCGACAGCGACTGGGTCGCCGAGGTCGTGTCTCCTGTCGACGCACTCACGGTCACGGCGGCCGCGGGCGCCACGCTCGCCGCGAGTGGAGCCACCACGGCGACGAGCGCGACACACAGGAGTCCGACTCGAACCTTCACGAACGAGAGAACGCGTGAGACCGATTGCCGTGATGCGCCTCGTCACGAGTCGCACCCGCGCATGCACGACGAGCAACTCGACAAGGAGGACATCGCTGACGTGCGGTCACCGCGCGTCAGATCTGGTCGAGGATGGCGCTGCGACGCCGCTCGTGCTCGTCGTCGGAGATGATCCCACGCTCGTGGAGCTGATCGAGCTTCTTGAGTCGCGCCTCGAAGTCGTCGACCGTTGGCGTTGCAACTGCCTCCGGCGCTGACGGTGCCGCGACGGGCGCACTCGACGCGGCCGCAGCTGACCGCGCCCACCGCGGCAACGCACTGGCGAACGGCTGGACCGCAACGCGAAGACGATTCGGCGTCTGACCGCGCGCACGGAACACCAGATCGCCGGTGTCGGTGCGGACGGAGATGAAAGAGGTGTCGCGCTCGCGCCACGGATCCTCGGGTGTCGTCAACCCTCCGAGGAGCAGGACGCGGGGCGCCATCACCCGCAGCCTTGCTTCGGACGCCGACATGATCTCGACGCCCAAGATCGACGCCAATGCCATGGCGATGTTCTGCAGCGGCTCGGTGCCGAGCGCGGTCACCCGCAACCCGTCGGCGTCGAGCACCAGATGTGCGCGTGGGAACCAGTTGGGGTAGCCAGGATGGCTCCCGAGATAATCGATCTCGCGGACCGCGAACACCGGGGACCGGCGTTGGTTGACAGGTGCCGGCGCGTCCCGGCTCGACCGGCTGCGGCGTGCGACTCCTGCGGGCGAGAAGCGTTCCGTGTCGCGCTTGGCACCACACTCGATGCAGAACCCCGAGCCTTCGCGGTACGGCGTCGCGCACGATTCGCACTGGAAGTACGCGCTCGCTTCCCGTCGAACGCCCAGGCGGTTCGCGCGTTCGATGAGGCGCGGACCCGTTTCGGCGGCTCGCTCGCGGTCGAGAACACGCCAGGCGCGTTGCGGCTGACCATCGACCACCGCGAGCTCACGTCCGTTGGTCACCACCAATGTCCAGCGGCCGTTCGGGCGCGAGAAGTTGGTGTCCGATGCGTCGAGGTCGACGAACGGTCGGAATTCATCCAGTGCAATCACGCCGATGAGCGGGTCCCCGCCACCGTCCGCTTCGTACGCGTTCAAGGACTGCGCAAGCTCCACCGCGACCACTGCCGCGCCGCGCGCCATCACGTGCTCTGTCAGCTGTTGGAGCTCGCCGCCAACGCGGCGATGATGATGATGCTGAGGATCGCGACTCCCACCCAGCCCAGCACGATCCCGGCGATCGCCATTCCCCGCCCGCCTTCCTGGCCACGGGAGTTGTCGATCTGGTTCTTCGCGACGTATCCGAAGATGAGCGCGAGGATCGATCCCAGCCAGTAGAGCCAGAGGATCCCCAGCACCATTGCCGCGATGGCAAGACCGTTGGTCTTGGCCGGTGGCGAGTAGCCGTAGCTCGCGGCCTGCGGTGGGGCCACCGCGGCGGGCGGCGGCGGTGCCACGACGTACTGGGGTGCCGGCGGAGACGCGACGACCGGCGGCGCGGCTGTCGCCGGGGGCAACGGTGCGCTGGTGGTCGCAGCAGTCGCCCCACCGGCCACCGCTCCGCCGCACGACGGGCAGAACTTCGCTGCCGAGGCCAACGAGCCTCCGCACTTCTCGCAGGTCATCAGACACCCTCGTCTCGAGCCACGTTCGGGCTCAGCGAGTACAACACGTGACGCGCAACTTCGTGACGGTCCCGAGCCGATCGGGTTGCAACGCTCAGCACGTCGGCGGCAGTGTTCCCGCGGCGAGGTCGGCCTGGTTGCCGACGTACTGCTCGGTCACGAAGCCCACGGCTCCGTCGTGTGATGTGCGATCCCACCACAACGTCGGTGGCCCCGGCGTGCTCACCATCTCACCCTGGGTTCGGCACTCGAACAGCACGTTCGTGTTGACGGCGATGCTGCCGACGGGCGGATACGTCGTCCCCGGTCCGGAGCGGACGAACACGCCGTCCGTGACGACGTACGTCCTCGGGCCACGTGTCGCCGTGCTGGGTGGCACTGTGGTCGCGACCGTGGCGGTCGGCGCAACCGTCACGACGGTCGGAGTCTCGACGAAGCCGTCGCTCCCCACATCGCCGCTCGCGGTCGAGTGTGAACCCGAATCTCCACCATGCGCGGAGACCAACGCGACAACCACGACAGCAACCGTGATGACGACCCCGATCCAGCCCAGCACGATCCCGGCGACTGCGATGCCGCGTCCACCCTGTCGACCCTCGGAACGGTCGATCTGCGACTTGCCGACGTAGCCGAAGACCAGAGCCAGGATCGAGCCGCCGAGGATGCCGAAGACCAACGACGCGATCGCGAACCCGTTCGATCGGGTTGTCGGCGCCGAGCTCGGCTGGGACACCTCGGGGAGTTCACGGGGACCGGAGTGTGCATCGGTGGGTGCCGGGGTCCCGCACTCCGTGCAGAACCTCACGCCGTCTCGTACCTCGGCCCCGCACTCCGTGCAGTACGACACCGGACCGGTCATGCCCCGGGCGGCGCGGGCGCCTCCTCAGCCGGCTCGAGCTGGTGACGCACGAAGCCGCCCGCCACCAACGCGAGCGCAGCGAGCAACGCGAGGAACACCCCGAACTTGCGGTCGAGCCCGTAGCCGCCGACATCGTCGCCGGCGACCACCCGGATGAGGACGAGAGCCGCTGCGACACCACCGACAATCATCTCCCAGATCGCGAGCGGGAGCGCCGTCGTCGGGACCGACCAGATGCCGAGACGTCGGAGCACCACGTGTACCGCGAGGGCGACACCGAGCAGCACCGGCACGATGCCGGTCAAGAAGTAGTGCCACCCGTTCCGGCTGTAGCCGAACGACGTGCCGTACCAACCGAAGAACGAGAAGATGAACAGGCCGACGGCACCGCCGAGGATCGTCCAGTCGGCAGGGCTGAGGCTCTTGAGAAGGTCGTTGAACCCGGGCGTGGCACTCCGCGGCTGGACCACCGGCTGCGGCTCGACCACCGGCTGCGGCTGGACCACCGGCTGCGGCTGGACCACCGGCTGCGGTGGCACGGGTGTGCCGCTGATCGGCGGCAATGACAGCGACCCGATCGGATCGCCTCCGGAGGATGCTCCCGCGAGCGGCGGCAAACCAGACGTCGGAGGAGGTGCGGATGCGGTCTCGTTCGCCGCCGGTGCCGGATCGCTTCGAGTCGCGCCGCAGGACGCGCAAAACCGTGCACCGTCATCGAGTCTCTGACCGCATTGATCGCAGAACACCGTGCCTCCCGGGTCAGGTTGTCGGGGGCACCGTCATGGCGACCCTGCGGGTACAAACTCGTGAGCGCGACTTGCGTGACGAAGGGAGACCCGACAGCTCCGCGGGCTCTGCTCGACGCCGTGTCAGGACGCGCTGGTGTCAGGAGGTGCCCACACCGAGACCGACGGGTCGGGCTGGACGGGTTCGTCGACTTCGCCTGCCCGATCGGACTGGTCGGCCGCCTCGGGCGGAACCGCGGGTTGCTGAGCAGGCTCGTCCTCCAGCACCGGGTCGGAGACCTCGTCCGCACCTTCCTCAGGCGCTTCCGCTCGCAGAGTGACATTACCGACGGGGAAGATGCTCGTGTTCTCTGCCACCCAACGCGCGGCGACGGCGTTCAGCGGAACATCGAGGTCGTACTCCTGGAGCTGGATGATCGCGCCGAGTTGGACCACCAGATCGACCAACGTTCGCTGCGCCGTCCACAGGTCGCCGGAATCGATCACGCCCGCACCGTCGGCGCTGACGTTCGGATGGAACAGCGTCGTCTCGGCGCGCGTCGCCGGTCGATCGCGCGGGTACGTCTCACCGGCCGTGATGACCACGACGTGCTCCTGGACCAGGGCCGGTTGCCCCGACGCATCGAGAGTGACGCCGGGCACCCGGTATGTGACCCGATAGGAGTCGGCCGGATGCCAACCAATCGGTTGCACCTCAATATGGGAATGGTCGAAGAACGCGGCGCGCATCGCATCGTGTTCGGCGATGAGCCGGCGAGTCCGGGGATCGCTCACATGTCCTCCATGCGGCCGCCGCACGTGCCGCAGAAGCGGTCGGTTGGAGTCACGCGGCTGCCGCACTGGTCGCAGAACTGCCGCGAGACGGGCAAGGATGCCGTTGGAGACACCGGATCGGGCGTTGCCGGGCTCGGTACCCAGTGACCGGAGTCCGGGTCGGACGCGGCAGGGAGCACCGTGGTCGTGTCCGAAGGAGTCGTGTCTGAAGGAGTCGCGTCCGAACCGACGGCCTGGGCTGGAGTCGCCGCGCCCGGAATCCGCGGGGGAGGCGCGATCGACGGCGACGAGGGCAACGGCGCCAACGGCACCATCTCTGTCATCGCCGCGGCGGCACCGCCCCCGACCGCGCAGCCCACGCATCCGAGGGTGGCGCAGCCTTCGTTGAGGCGCCAGCACTCGTCATGGAACGTGGTCCCGCAGTGCTCGCACCGCGTCGGCGCCGCGTCGACGATGTCCGAGAGGCAGTACACGCAGCGGGTGTCGACGCTCATCGCGGAGGACCACCCCACTTCCACACTCTGACGGGTTGATTGCTCTCCACGCATCCCCTCTCGAACCGACCCCACGAGGGCGGGGCACTTTCACCCAGTTGGCACGTGGATGTCAACCGCAGCGCGGGCTGCTCTCGTCACTGAACGCTCCCGACGGCGTTGTGTGACACGCCGGCAAATCCGTCGGAGCTGACTCGGTACGCTTCGCGACGGGATCGAGAGTTGGAGGACTGGTGACACACGCTGCCGGAGGGGACTCGGCGGACACCGTCATTCCCGAGATCTCCGGGTATCGCGAGTTCTCGGTGCTCGGCGTGGGCGCCACGAGCACGGTGTGGCGCGCCCACCAGGACGACTTCGATCGCTGGGTCGCGGTCAAGGTGCTCAAACCCGGACACGATGCCGGATCCGCGCTCGAACTCTTCGAACGCGAGAAGCGAACGACGGCCAAGCTCGGCGGCCACCCCTTCATCGTTCAGGTCTTCGCGACGGGCCGCACCGTGCAGGGCCGACCGTTCATGGCCATGGACCTCTGCGAACGAGGATCGATCGCCACCCGCATCGATCGTCTCGGGACGTTCAGCGTCGACGAGACCATCGACATCGGCGCGAAGATCGCCGGTGCGCTCCAAGCCGCGCATGATTCCGGCGTCCTGCACCGCGACATCAAGCCGCAGAACATCCTCCTCTCGCAGTACGGGCCCGCACTGACCGACTTCGGCATCGCCCGATCGTCGGACGCGGTCGACTGGACCGAGAGCCTCCTCCAGCTCACGGTGAACCACGCGGCCCCCGAGATCTTCATCGACACGAGGCCCACCGCACAGGCTGACGTCTATTCACTCGGCTCGACGTTGTTCACGATGCTCGCCGGGCGACCGCCGTTCTCGCTGCGGACGGGCGAGTCGCCGATGCAGTTCGTCGTGCGACTCGAGCGTGAGCCGCTGCCACCGCTCCGTCGGCCCGACGTGCCGGATGGCCTGCGTTCGATCATCGAACGGTCGATGGCCAAGCGTCCCGAGGACCGCTTCGGATCAGCGGTCGAGATGGAGGCGGCGCTGCAACACCTCCAGCGAGGAGGCACGACGACGGCGGTCACGCCTGGCCCCACCCCGAGCGCCACGCTCGGCGCGCCGGTGCTCCCACGAATCGCCGGCTCGGTCGTCGTCTCGACCGAGACGTCGCCAGTCGTGGAGCCCCCCGTCGCGCGCGTCCCGGAATCGCGTGTCGCGCCCGACCCGCCCCTGCGCCTTGCGGCAACGGCGACGAGCGATCCCACTGTCGTGCGGACACGTCGTGGCGAGTCCACCTCGCCGCCTTCGACCGCCGCTTCGCCGACCGCCGACTCCACGGGATGGGGATTCGGTTGGGCCGTCGGGGGCATCTTCGTGCTCGCGGCGCTCCTCGTGGGCGCGATCGTGTTCTTCTCCACCCAGTCGGGGGGAGGCGCGGACGATCCGACGACCAGCAGCACGCTGGCACTCACGACGGTCGGCGCGCCCACGAACGTGCAAGCGGTGCCGGAGGACACGATCGCGACCCTGACCTGGGACGACACCTCGAATGGCGCCGCAACCCAGTACATCGTGATCCCGATCGACGAGAACAACCACCGAGGCACTCCGCAGGTGGTCGAGAAGGTCACGCATGCAACAGTGCCCGGACTCGACCCGAACCTCGGCTACTGCTTCGTCGTGTTGGCCGAGATCGGCACGAAGCGCGCCGTCGACGATTCGCTCTCGCATGCGTGCATCCGCGGCGCGCTGCTGCAGTCCTGATCCCGCGAACGCGGCGTCACCGGACGAAGAACGGGCGCGGATCGAACAGTCTCCGCAGACGCTCACCGCGTGACATGCCCGCGTGCGCCGCCGCCGAAATCGTCTCGGCGTGATCCCACGCGCGGTCGGCATCGGATCCGTCGGGATCGATCGGTGAGAACAGAGCTTGGTTCACGAGCCGCGACAGGGGAGCCAACTCCGATTCGGTCGCGCCGTTGAGCACGGCGTGTCCCGCGTCGACCCATTGCGAAGCCGTACGCGATCGATCTGCGGTGAGTGAACGTTCGGTCAGCACATCGAGGCTCTCACGCCAGGCCCCGACGATGCGCTCGCGAACGTCACCGTCGCGGCGCCGGCGCTGACGGCGACGACGCCCAAGCCGCGCGAATACCAGCAGCGCGATCGCGAGCACGACGACGACGGCCACGATCGCGACGATCGGCCACCATCGGCTGAGCGAACTGCCAGAGTCGCGACTGGCGTGCGGCTGCTTCTCGACAACCTGCGGCGCACCTGATGTTCCGCTCGAGCCGGCACTGGCTTGCTCCTGCTCGGCCTGCTGTTGCGCAACGTCAGCCGGAACCGGCGCACCTTCGATCGTCGGCGACGGATCGAACGCGATCCAGCCAATCGCCTCGAAGCCGACCTCGGGCCACGCGAACGCGTCCGTCCCGCGGACATCCCAAACACCCTTGGACTTGGACGACTCCTTGCCCGAGTGGAAGCCCACCGCAACCCGGCTCGACAAGCCGGCTTCGCGCGCCAGCAGGGCGAACGCGGTCGCGAACTGCTCGGACGTGCCGGCGATCAACTGGCCGTCTCGCGGATGGAGAAACGCGTGGATCACGCTGAGGAACGAGCCGGGTTGTGCTTCGGGCTGCAGCTGCCCGTGCGTGCTCAGGTAGTCGGCGATCCGCGTCGCCCGTTCGCACGGCGAGGTGGCTCCCGCAGTGATCTGCCGTGACAGCTCCGCAATCCCGTCGAGATACGGAGCAGTCGCGTCGGTGCGCGGTGGCGTGATCTGATCGGCCGGGACCGGCAACGCGGTCGCGGTGGTGCAGTCGATCGCAGGCAGCGTCGACGCCACCTGGTATTGGTCGCCCGTGTGGACACCGCGCACCTTGCCGAGATCGCCCGTTCCCGGATCGAAGAGCGTGTCGGCGCCGGTCACGCTCGTCGCCTGCGGAGCTGCGGGAAGGAGCGAGCCGCGTAACTCGCGAATCGTGATCGCCTGCTCGAGCTCTCGGCCCGACGGCGTCTGCACCGTCGGATCCTTCGCGAGTTGCTCGCCCCCGGCGGCGAACTCCGTGGTCGCGCTCCATTCCGAGCCGTCGTACTCGTCGAGCGCGGCGAGGCGCCAACGAGCGGGGGTTTCGGCGCGCACTTCGAACAGCACGTTGTCGTCGGGCGCCCACGACGGCAGCAGCGCCAGCGGACTCGTGACGGTGAGTGCGTTGTTCTCAGGCCGGCGGTCGTCACGCGGGTCGTACGGGTACGACGCGGACGCGCCCGGAAGGTGCGGCCCGACGAGCGCGGCGAGAAGGACCACGACGACCAGGAACACGAGCGTGGGCACCCGCACCCGGCGCGGGGTGCGATCACCGACGGCCGACGATCGGTCGGCAACCGGTTCCGCCAACCGCACCGCCACGATCGCGAGCCCCGCGAAGATCGACGACGAGAGGACGTGACTCCCCACCGTGCCCACGCCGAAGAACAAGGCCACGACGTACGCGACGCTCGCCGGCAACACCGCGAGCAACGCGTGGCGGCTGCGCATCGTGATCTCGGCCCCTCCCAACGCCGCGATCCACGTCAGCACGAACGGCAGCACGAGCAGGTCGCCGCGATCGGGCGCCGGGAGCGACAGGGTCAGGATCCGCGACCAGCCGTTCACGAAGCCGTCGACGACGTCGTGCAGCGTTGCCGGGGTCGGGGGTGCGCTGAACGCCGCGACGCTGAGGAAGACGAGCGCGGCGATCACCGAGACGACGACCGTGACCGGCACCGGTCGCGTGTGCCGCCACTGCAGGACGAGCGGGATCGCCGTGGCGAACACTGCCGCGGCGACGACACCCACGACGACCGCCGACCACCCGAAGACGCGATGGAACTCGAGGCCTGCGACCGCAGCCAGCGCCGCCGAACAGGCGAGCCGGCCGAGCGCCTTCGGGCCGAGCGCGGTCATCGGACGACCGTGTTCCAGCGGCTCGCGAACTGCTCGGCGCTGCTCGCACGCAGGACCAGGACCGACCGCGGCACCGACACGATTCGAGCGTCGGCGTCGTCGGCGATCATCACGAGCGCGGCGTCGTCGAACCGACGCGCCATCGACGCGACCGGAGCGATGTCGTCGGTGTCCGTGCGACCGGTGACTGCGACGAATGTGTCACCTCGGCGCTCGCGCGCGAGGCGAGCCACCACGGACCGCAGGTCCACGTCGTCGGCCGCCTGGATCCCTGCGAGGAGATCGAGCAGTGGCGCCGCATCGGCGCCGATCCCACGGCCTCCCGCTGATCGGCCGCACGTGGTCACGAGTCGCAGCGGAAAGCCCTGGCGCGATGCGGTGACTGCGATGGAAGCCACCGCTTCGATCGCGGTCTCGAACGATTCCTCGTCGTAGGCACTTGATCGCGTGTCGAGCAACAACGTGAGCTGGGGCAGGCTGGTGTCGACGTGCTCCCGCACCATCAGGGATCCGACACGCGCCGACGACTTCCAGTGCACGTGGCGAAGATCATCGCCGACGACGTACTCGCGGAGTGCATGGAACGTGATGCTGCCGTGCTCGACCGCGTCGGCGGCCTGACCGTCGAGGCTCCGGGTCCGACCGGCGGGCAACCCGAACAGGACGAACGTCCGTGGATGGACCCAGAGGCGTTCGATGTCGCCGTGGCGGCGGCGGGTCCGCCAGAGGCCGAGCGGATCGGCGCGGGTGATCGCGATGGGACCGACGTCGATGACCGCACGGCGATCGGTGGGAAGGCGATATCGCTTGGCGATCGAGGCGCCTTTGGCGAGACGAGGGATCTCGACCTGGACCGTCGTCGGCCCGCAGGGCTCGGTCGCGATCGCGGGCACGCTCGGGAACGGCGATCGATTGGTCACCCGTACGAGCCCCAGCGCGGGGTCACCGCGCGTCACTCGCCTCGGTTCAATTTCGCGGTGCACCTCGAGGTTCGGCCGCAACGCGATCCACCCTGCGCCGCCGATCAAGGCGATGATCGCGGCGGCGGCGAGGACGAACAGCTCCTCGTAGCCGAGCACGAGCCCGAGCACGTACAGGGCGACCGCGCTCACCGCGACCGCGATTCCTCGCGGGGTCAACATCGCGAGCTCAGGCGGCGGTGACCTGAGGCACCGGAACCGCCGCGAGCACCTGCGAGATCACGTCGGTCGACGAGACGCCGCGCAACTCCGCTTCGGGCTCGATGATGATCCGGTGGGCCAAGACGGTGACCGCCAGCTCCTTGATGTCCTCGGGGAGGACGTAGTTGCGACCGTCGGCCAGCGCGCGAGCGCGGGCGGCGCGAAGCAACGCCAGGCTCCCTCGCGGGCTGGCACCGAGGCGTACGTCGTCGGTGTTCCGCGTGGTGGCCGTGAGTTGGACGATGTAGTCCTGCAGCTCTTCGGCCACGTAGACCTCGCCCGCCGCCGCGATCATGCCGCTGATCCGCGCGGTCGTGAGCACCGCCGCGAGTGCGTCGATCGCGGCGCCGTCGTGGTAGCCGTTCATGATCTCGCGCTCGGAGCGGGCGTCGGGATATCCAACGGCGAGGCGCATGAGGAACCGGTCGAGCTGAGCCTCGGGGAGGCGGTAGGTCCCGTCCATCTCGATCGGGTTCTGCGTCGCGATCACCATGAACGGCCGCGGCACCACGTGCGGGTGTGAGTCGACGGTGACGCGCCGCTCCTCCATCACCTCGAGGAGTGCCGACTGAGTCTTCGGGGAAGCCCGGTTGATCTCGTCAGCCACGACGATGTTCGCGAAGACCCCGCCGGGGTGGAACTCGAACTCGTGCTCGGTCTGGTTGTAGATCGTGATGCCGGTGACGTCGGATGGGAGGAGGTCGGGCGTGAACTGGATGCGCTTCCAACTCCCCTCGATGGACGCTGCGAGCGCGCGTGCGATCGAGGTCTTCCCGACGCCTGGAACGTCTTCGATCAGGAGGTGTCCCTCCGCAAGGAGGCAGATGACAACCTGTTCGAGCACCGCGCGCTTGCCGCGGATGACCCGCTCGAGGTTGTCAACGAGCTGCTCGAACGCGGCACTGAACTCACCCGACATGTTGGAAGTTCTCCTGAGTCGTCGAAGCATGCACTCTGCCGGTCAACACGACGGTTCACTCCCAGTCACGTGTTGGTAGCTCTCGGGCAGGTCACCGAACGTGATCCAGCCGTCGACGTAGACAGCTCGCCCAGAACCACGCAACCAGCCACCAAACATCGTCGAACCGCCACCCCAGGAGTACCCGAGTGGCCCGGTGGTTCCGTACCCCCACTGGCCGTGCGGGTTGGACACCCACGATGGGTCCATGCCGTTGAGATTGATGTCAGCAGCAATGTGAAAGAGATCGCCAGGAATGGTGCCGACACCATTGGGGTCGGCTACACAATGCGCGTCGAGAACCCAGCGCGCTCCGAACGTGGGCCTTGCGACGGCGACCGAGTTGCTCGTCGCACTCGCGCAGGGGGTCCGGTCCGCCACACAAGCGGACGCGGTCGCGGTCGATGTCGAGTCCCACGGAACATCGAAATCGGCGTTGCCACCCGAGCCGTCGAAGTCGAATCCCAAGCCCGCGACATCTACGTGAATCGTTCCCGCCTGACCGTCCCAACTAGCCGCCGGCACGCTAAGTCGAAGCTTGCGCGGGCCGTCCGAGATGCGCACGAGCGACACGCTCACCGACGACGGCGCGCCGTACGGAAGTGCGTCTTGCGATGGTTGCGACAGCGTGCCAACCACCGTGGTACCTACAAGCGCCCCGACCCTGCACTTGTAGGTGGCTCCGTTCACGGCGTCCACGACGACCGACGTCTCGTTCGCTCCCACGTCCTTGCTGACGGGCGGACCGCTGTCCGGGGTGCACACCACTCGATATCCGTCGATCTCAAGCCCGTTCATCTGGTCTTCCGACAGCGCGGAGTACTGCACTGTGATCTGCCGATCGGCGGGATCGGCTGACGGCGCGGACATTGGGTAGGGCTCTGTACCCGTCGGCTTGAAGACGGGAGTCGTGGCGTCGGGCCCAGGGCCCGCGCTGTTCACCGCGTGCACGGCACAGGTGTACGACTTCCCGTTCTTGAGCCCGTCGACCCGAGTGCTGAGCCCCGCGCCTGCATCCTTGCTCGCACTCGGTCCGCCGTTGCTGCTTGTGCACGTGACCATGTAGTTGGTGACCGCCGCGCCATGAGATTCGGCCGCTCCCCAGCTCACTGTGGTCGCCGTGTTCTCGCCCGTCGCGCTCGGCGACAAGGGCGCACCCGGCGCGCCCGCCGCGATCTCGATCGGGCTCTCTCCCGCGGCCGGCGTCGGCGTCGGTTTGGGCTCGGGCGTCGGAGCAGGCGGCGCATCCTCCGACGGTGGATCGGTGTTGGTCGGGATGTCTGGGTCACCCTTGTCGATCGGGTGGGGCGTTCCGTCGGGCCCGACGATCGTCGCGTTGCCATCGGGATCGTTGATGAACAACGTGCCCTCATTGACGAAGACGTCGTAGGTGCCAGGCCCGTTGCGCGCTTCGATCGCCGTCAACGACGCGCCGTCCTGGTCGACGAGATGCACCTTGCCGCTCGTGTAGTCGGGCACGTAGATCGTGTCGCGGTACGGCACCGGCTCACCGAGCTCGTGACCGTTCGCGTCGGGCAGTTCGACGCGCGTGCCTCGCCCGTCGCGCACGAGCACGAGGGAGCCGGTGTCGTTGACCGCGACCGGGAGCACTGGTCCGTCGGTGACCCGTGCGAGCTGCGGCTTGTCGCCCGACTGCAACGGCAGGTCGATCGGATCCTGGGCGTCACCGTCGACCACGACCACGAGGCGTGCGCCGTCGATGTCGAGGACGACGGGTTCACCATTGAGGAGCCCGATGTCGAGATCGTGGCCCCGTGGGGCGACCGCCACGGAGTCCTCAACGCGCAGCTCTTCACCGGAACGGGCGACGGAGCGCAGCAATCCGTTGGTCTCGTCGGCGACGAAGAGCGTTCCGTCGCTGTCGACCACACCGCGCGTGAGCTTGCCGTCGATCTTGATGGACGCGAGCTTCTCGTTCGTGAGTGCGTCGCGGAGCTCGACGATTCCAGTGGTCTTGTGGATCACGAACACGTCGGTACCCGCCGGCACCACGTCAACGTCGCTGCCGACTTTCGACGGGTTGACAACCCGATAGCGCGAGAGGTCGATCGCTCCCAACGTCCCATTCCGGCTGTCGAGGAGTACCGACCGCCGACCGTTCTGCACGACACGTACATCGCCGGTGACGCCGTGCGCTTGCAGCTTGAAATCGATCTTGCCCGACGCATTGTTCGCCAGAAGAAGGCCGTCGTCACTACGCAGCCACGTACGCCCGTCGAGGACGTCGAGGATCCCGCCCGGGTTCGACGCGCCGAAGAGGAGCGCCACTGACGACGCGGCGAGTGCGACGACCATGGCGATGGTCACGAACCCTGTCGAGGCGCGAGAGCGCCGGCCCGAGCGGGCACGAGAAGCGAAAGAATTGTCACCGCCCACCGGTTTCGCTCCTGCTCGACACTGCACCGATCACGGCGAATTCCCAGAAGAGAGACTTCGGTCACCGGTGGAGTTGGACACGATAGCGGTCGGAACAATCGGTCTATAGGCGGTATGCCATACTCTCGCCACCAACCATCCGGTCCGGGGCGGAACATGCAGGGCGACGAAGTCTCGATCGATTTTTCCGTCGAAGAGCTGCTGCTCCTGGCGGAGCTGCTCGGACAGCCTGCGCTTCCCGGTCTGGACGACGCAGCGCTCGCGCACCTCACGCCCGACGCGAGGTCGGCCGCTTCGGATGCGGCGCTCCACTCGCTCATGGCGCGCCGGGTCGTCGTCTCCACGGCCGAGGGTGTGACCGAGGTCGCAGCACCCGTGATGTCGCTGCTCGAGGTCGCGTCGGCGCCTGCGCTCCTCGGCCGAGCAGAGCACGAAGTCGACGGGTTGATGGAGATCCGCTTCTACCTCTCGCAACCCGACGTGTCGGTGGAGCAGACGCCGCTCATCGGTGGAGTCCATCGCCTGACGCCGTTCGCCACCGAAGAGCTCCTGACCCGAGCGCTCGGTCGCTGCGCCCTGACCGAACGACCGGTCGTCGACGCGGACCCGATCACCGTCACCCTGGGGCAACTGCGAGCGACCAACGACGCCGTCGAGGCCGGTGAAGTGGACCAGGCTCGAGCGGCGCTCGGGGGCTCGGACGGCGCCGCCGCGTTCGTCGCGGCGCTCACGACCCGCGTCTCGTCCTCCCGGGTCACCTTCCTCCACCGGCCCACCGACACGGTGATCGAAGGCGGCGAGCTCACCTGGCTCGACGGTGGTCCCGGCGGCCTGTGGCTGACGCCAACCGTCGACACGGATCCTGACGAGGACGATCTCGACGCCGTCCTCGACTTCGAGGTGGAGATCGCGCCGGCGACCGCCGCGGCCATCGCCGCGGAACTGCACTCGTACCTCCCGGGCAGCGACTGACAGGTCGAACAAGGCCATCGCAGGGAGTGAACGCGCGATCCCGCAGCGTGTGACGGAGCGCGCTCAGGCGGGTTCGATCGATTCCCACCGTTCGACGACCCGCGACCACATTGCGTCAGTGTCGAGCCGGGCGGTCTCGGTCGATTCATCATCACGAAGCACGCGGAACAGCGCGTCGAGTCGCTCCAACGTGTCGTCGTGCTCGGCGACGAAGTCTCGCAAGCCGGCGACGAGATCGTCGTCGCGATCAGCCACGTCTCGTCATCCTGCGCACGAAATCGAGTGTACGGCGAGGTGCGAAAATGGTCCCAGGCATCGCGCGCCTCACGGACCCAGGTTGTACACGGTCACCTCGGCCTGTTGCCCGGCGGCGAGATGCGCGCCGTTGCTGAAGTTCGCCAGTGCGTCTGTTGGTGAACCGGGACCGTTCAGCGCGTCTTCGTAGGTCGACAACCCGTGAGGGAAGGGACCGCCCGGCTGGTGGACCACGACGACGTTCGGCGGCGGCGACGTGCTGCGCAGTACGAGGATCTCCTTGTCAAGCTTGGTGACCGGATCCAGGGTCAGACCGTAGGGATCGTTCACGATCGCGGTGATGTTCGGATTGGCCGCGGCTTCACCGGTCGTGGGTGATCCGAGCGTGAGCACCGGGCCTGTTTGATAGCCGTGCTTGGACAGCTGGCCCGCGACGTTGACAGCCACGATGCCGCCGAGGCTGTGACCGGCGAACGACACCGTCGCGCCCTGCGGGATGGCGGGCTCGACCCCAGTGATGGCGCGCATCACCGCGTCGCTGTAGGGACCCCAATGCCCGCTCTCCTCGACTCCTGACATCGCGAGCGTTCGATACAGCGTCGTCTTGTCGGGTTCCACGCCGCGGAGCACGACGACGTAGTGCATGTCGTCGAGCTTGACGATCGCTATCTGATCTCCGTCGAGCGTGTCGGCAACCTCGAGCAACTTCTTCGTCGAGTCCACCGTCGCGGTCGTCGACGAGGTCACGCTCGCGGGTTCGTTCAGCAACGTCGTCCAGGCCAGAGCGGCGATCCCGACGCCGGTGGCGACAACAACCTTGCTCACCATGTCGGCCGCGCCACCGAAGGGCGGCAACAGACCCAAGACGCCGAATGACGCCCGCACCATGTCTCTCGCAACAGTCGGGATGACGTGCGATCCCCACGCTCGGAACCGCTTCCACGCCGAGCGAGATTCCGACCGGATCTGGCCGCCCCACGCGCCGAGATCGCCGAACAGCCGGCGACCTCCCTCTTGGAGTTCGACACCAGTGGCGTACGCGCCGAGGCGCACCGCGTCGAGAGCGAGCCCGCTTGTCTGACCACCGAGGCGAGCCTGGATCCGCCCGCTCTCGGCACCGATCGCGACGAGGCTCGCGGGCGGCGGGAGCACGTGCGACCACGCGCGAACGAGATCGAGGTTCAACCCGCCAAGCTCACGCGCGTCGTTGCCCAGCTGACCCGAGAGGTCGTGGAGCGCTTCAGTGTCGATCGAAATTCGACCCATCGATGATTCAACGTTCCAACGCGGCAGTCGTGACGTCTGCAGTCGACTCGGATGGAGCCCGGATCACGATGCGAGGTTGCCGCGCGGGATCGAGCCACCGCAGCAGCTCGAGCAGGTGTTCCTCCGGCACGGCGACACATCCCGCGGTCGCCGAGCCGGCGGAGACGTGCAGGAAGATCGCGCTGCCGAGACCGGGCGTGCGCTCAGCGTTGTACGCAACGACTGCGCCGTAGTCGTACACCGGCGAGTTGTCCATCGGTTCGGGCGACACACCCACGCTCTCGTCAACCGACGAGTCGACCCACTGGTTGTAGTTCGCACTCGAGGAATCGTCGTCCCAGACGATCTGAGGACCGGTGACCTGCCGGTAGGGAAACCGCACTCCGGGATCCCGGTGGATACCGAAGAAGAAGTCGAACGGGTACGAACCCGAGGGCGTCTTCCGGTCGCCCTCCCGCTTCGCGTCGGCTTCAGCGACACCGCCTGCTCCGACGACGGCGTCCCATGGTCCGAATGCTTCGCGCCACGACCCATCGGTCATCTCGTACGCACTGAGCGTCGCCTGCGATGCATCATCGCCCGCCGGCGTCACGATGATCACCTGCTCGGCCGCGTCGATGTCGTGGCTCCCGACCTCAGCGAGAGTCGAAGCTGCTGCCTGCGGCGCCGCGCTCGTCGAGGTGCTCGGCGGGACGGTCGCCACCGACGCGGCCGACTCGTGCGCTTCCCCGTGAGGACGCAGCACCCACACGCCCACCGCAACGATGACGACCGCGACCAATCCCGCGGTCAGGATCAGTCGCCGTCTCGCACGTTTCGACCGGCGATCGCTACGACTCGGCGTTGTCACGTCAGCACTACCGTTCCGGTCCTGTGAGACGTCCCACCGTGCACGGCTCGCGAACGACAACGGCGTGCGTGGTGATCACCATGTCGTTCACGCTGGCCGCGTGCTCCGGCGGCGACGACCACACCGATGCCCGTCGCACGACACGCGCCGAACCCACCACGACAGCTCCGTCGGTCACGGAGCCGACGACGACGTCACCGACCACAACGAGTGCGAACTTCGCCGCATCCGTCGACGCGGTGACGGCAGACGATCTCCCGTCGACCTACCGCGAGGGGTGTCCGGTTCCACCCGAGGCTCTCCGGCGCGTCCACGTGTCGTTCTGGGGATTCGACGGCTCCGCGCACGAAGGGAATCTGGTCGTGGCCGCCGACGTCACCGACGACGTCGTCACCGTCTTCCGGCAGCTGTTCGACGAACGGTTCCCGATTCGCAGCATCACGCCCGAGGACGCGTTCGGTGGGAGCGATCCCGACTCGATGGCCGCCGACAACACCTCGGCGTTCAACTGTAGAGACGCGGTGGCCGCTGGGCCGCCCCAGTGGTCGGAGCACGCGTTCGGTCGTGCGGTCGACGTCAACCCACTCGAAAACCCGTACGTGTTCGAAGGAACAGCACAACCATCGGCCGGCGCGTCGTTCCTCGACCGCGCCGCCGTACGACCGGGAATGGCCGTACCCGGCGGGCCCTTGGTCGAGGCCTTCCAAGCGGTCGGATGGGAATGGGGAGGCGCCTGGGACGGCTCGCCCGACTACCAGCACTTCTCGCCCTCGGGAGGCTGAACCGCTGGTTCGAACTCCCGTCAACATCGCGGGATCTTCCCGCTGTTGATGTCCTTGTTCGTCGTCACGTAGAAGTCGGCGATGTAGCCAGTGACGCCGCTGTAGGTCACTCGATCCCAGTCGGATGTCGGCGTGAAGTCGTACGCCGGATCGTCGACGTTCTGGCCGATAGCTGCGCACTGAATGCCGACGAACACGCCCGCGGGCACGCTGCCGATCTGGGGCGACGAGGTCGAGGTGCCGGAGCGCAGCGCCGTCGCAGCTTCGACGTGGTACGAGCCGACGACGGGACGGCTCGCAAACGTTGTCGTGGTGGTCACCACTGTGAACCCGCCGGAGTTGGAGCCGGAACCCGAACCCGAACCCGAACCCGAGTAGCTGGGACTCGCGTTGGAGCTGGACGAGAAGCCGCCGTTCGATGCGTTCGACGACGACCCGTCAAAGCTCGCCGCGAAGACCACGAGCGCGACGAACAACGTGATGGACACAGCGATCTGGATCCACCCGAGCACGAGTCCGCCGATCGCCATGCCTCGGCCCTTTTCCCGGCCACCGGATCGATCGATCTGATGCTTGCCGACGTGCCCACACACCACCGCCGGCACCGAGAACCCGATCAGCCCGCACACAAGCGCAGCGATCGCGAGTCCGTTGGTCTTCTCTGGCGCGACGACGACCGACGACTGCGGCCACGGTTGAGGGTTGCCTCTCGGCGGGAGCGTTGTGGTTGCCTGACTGGGACCGATCGTTCCACCGCACTGAGTGCAGAAGTGGACGTCCGGAAGCACCGTGGCGCCGCAGTAGGGACAGGTGCCGATCACTGAGCTCATGGGTACGTCTTCGCCCGCATCACTGGAGAAACGCGCGAGTCGCCGCAACGTGACGGGGGCGACGGCGCCGACGCCACGCACGTCGGGCAGGGCTCGCTGACAACTGCGTCACGAACTCGCGGGCCACGCGTTTCCATCTCTCGAGCTCGCCGAACGGCGGCTCGCACACCACGAAGAAGAGGAGGCACTCATGCCGCAGATCGGTGGGACCATCGAAGAGATGCAGACGTTGTCCGCGACGTTCACCCGCGAGTCGGGCAGCGTGGCGGAGCTCACGTCGACGATCGACGCGCAGGTGAACAGCACCTGGTGGATCGGCCCCGCCGCCGAGCGCTTCAAGGAGGCGTGGCAGTCGCAGTTCAAGCCGACCCTCGCCAAGTTGCAGGGCGCGCTCGACGAAGCGTCGACCGAAGTCCGCAACCGCGCCAACGCGCTCCAGCAAGCCGGCCAGTAGTCCGTCGTCTGCTGGGTTCGAACGATGAACCTCATAGGTGACCCGGCGGCCATCAATCGGATCGCCGTAAAGCTCGACGAGAAGGCCGAGCAGTTGGCGTCAGTCGGCCGTCGGGTCCAGGAACGAACCGACCGATCGCGTGGTCGTTGGGAGTGTCTCAAGGCCGATCGCTTTCGGTCCACCATGGCGGGCCGGCGTCAACAAGCCGACAACATGGCCCACGATCTGCACGAGCTCGCCCGGCAACTCCGGATTGTCGCTTCCAGCGTGCAGACTCGACTGAACAACCTCAACGCGCTCGAGCGCCGCGTGCGGTCGACGCTCGCCGCCGCCGAGCACGGTGCCGAGTGGGCCCTCCAACGCGGCGTCGACATCACTCGGCTTCCTGCCCCGACCGATCCTGCGTGGGAATCGATCGCGCGAAAGTTGCGGGCCTGACGTCATGCCGAGGCTCGTCTACGACACTCACGAGATGCGAGACGTCGGTCAAGCATGGCGCAGCTCCGCGTTGGAGCTCGCCGACATCCGCTCGGAGATCGAACGTACCTGGGCCCAGACACAGCTCGTTCCGAAGGATCTCGCGGTCTTGCGACAGGTGTCCGACGCCATCCTCAGCAGAGCGGCTGGGCCATCATCCGAGTCGCTCGCCGCGCGCAACGACGCGGCTGGGAGGTTCCTCCAACGCGACGCTGACACCATCCTGGAAATGGAAGCCGCTCGCGCGGGAGGCACCGGCGCGATCGCGGCCGCGGCGCTGCTCACCAAGAGGTTCAGCACCAAACCCGACGCCTTCCTGAACTGGCCGACCTGGTCCGAAAGGCCGCTCCCAGATTGGGCCGAGTCGCTGCGCATGTTCGTGGCGGGCGGAACCGGTACGGGAAACGCGGTGGGTACGGTCACCACCCACCCGAGCTCCGGTAAGGCAGACGAAGCGATCCGCTGGGCGTCACAGCGCTTAGGGCAGGACTTCCGCCACGGAGAGTGTCTCAAATTCGTGTACGAGGCTTACCTATCTGCGGGTATCGATATCGGTCACCCGCCCCCGTTCCCGAACGACACCGCTTACCAATATTGGACTCAACACGGCACTGTCCAGCAGCACACTCTCAATCCGCCGCGCGGCGCCCTTGTGTTCTGGGGTCCAACGGCTGGTTACCCGGAGGGCCACGTAGCAATCTCGCAGGGTGACGGGACAGCGATCTCTACCTATGAGCGCACAACGGATTACGTGCACAACCTCGTCATCGCCGAACGGAACCAGACACACCCGTACCTTGGATGGATGATGCCAGAAGGCGCAAACACGTAGTCACACGCACCCACCTCCGTCACGTGTTCTCGGTCACCTGCACCAGCACAATGTGGCTCCGCCTCACGACGTAGCCGCGGCCGGGCGGGAACGCGCGGGCTGACTTTCTCGGGAGTCTGACGCCGAAGATGTCGCCGTCGACGTCGACGTCGGGTTGCAGGATGAGACCGTGCTTGAGCTTCTTGAGCTCGGCCAACCATCCGCCGTACGAACGGTGCACGACGTGTGTCTGCGCGGCGCCGACGACGTGCACTCCGGTGTCGCGTCCGCGTCGGATCACCTGCTCGAGCGCGGTCGCCACCTTGCCCTCGGCGATCTCGTCACCGTCGTCGACGAGCACCAAGATCGGTTCGTCGTGTTCAGAGCGCGTCCGCACCTGCTCGGCGAGACGACCGGCGAGCTCCTCGCACGCGTCGAGCCCGACCGCGATCTCGGTCCACCCGGCGAGATCGCGCAGCGGGCTCCGGCGAGGCGCGAACACGTACGTGGCGGCGCCCGGCATCGCGTCGCGCCACGACGCTGCGAACGTGGCGAGCGTCGTGGAGCGACCCGTTCGATCGGGCCCCATCACCAGGAAGTGCGGCACATCGTCGAGGTCGACGAACGCCGTCGCGAACGATGCACCGTCGAGACCGATCGGCAACACCAGTCGACCGGCGGTCGCGGGCGCGAGCGATGATCGCTCCACGTGGTCGGGAAGCAGCTGCACAGGCGGCACGGAGACATCGACGTGTTCGGCGCGCAGCTCCCGGCCGAGCGCGGCGACCGACTCGGCCTGCACGTCCCCGGACGCGGCGTCACCGACGACGGCGACCTGGATCTCGACGCCGTCGTCGACGAACCCACGACCCGGTGGGAGCACCGCGCCTTTCGTGGACGAGGGCAACCCGAGCATCGAGTACTCGTCGGCGTCGGCCATGCGGAGGACGAGTCGATCGGCGATCAGTCCGGCGAGGCCCGCGGCAACCGAGCCGCGCCGATCCGCGGTGATGACGAAGTGCACGCCGACGGCCCGACCGTCGGCGACCAACTGCTCGAGCCGGTCGACCAGCGCGCCGTGGTCGACCTGCTCGAAGGCCGATCTGAATCCGCCGTAGCCATCGAGCAGTACGAGGATGGCCGGCGGGGCGGCGTCACCGACGCGCGAGGCGTACTCCTGCAGCGAGCTCGCGCCGACGCGCGCGAACTGCTCGCGTCGTTCGTCGATGCTCGCGTCGAGCATCGCGAACAAGCGCTCGACCCGTTCGATCTCGCCGACCGCGACCACGCCGCCGCAGTGCGGGAGCTCCTCGAGCACGAAGAGTCCCCGGCTCGCGCAGTCGAGGCCATAGATGTGCAGCGCTCGAGGAGAGCGTTGTCGCGCGGCTGACGCCGCGAGTGTGCGCAGCACCGTTGTCTTCCCGCTCCCGCTCGTCCCGTACACGAGCAGGTGGCCATTGCGCCCGAGCGGCGCGCGCCAGGTGGCCTGTCGCTGGAGCGACGGCTCATCGACCACGCCGATTCCTGGCTCCAGTGCTACGCCCCCGTCGCCGGACACCGCAACGTGAGCGAGCGGGAGGAGGTATGGCAGCGGCTCGGTCCACGGTGAGCCCACCACCGCGGCCCCGGCTTCTGTCGCGGCCGCCGCGATCGCGCGCACGAGCACTGCAAGATCGGTCGGCGCCTTCTCGCCGGTCGGCGTCGACGCCGAAGCATCACGCTGGGTCGCGTCTTCGAGCAACCCCGGACCGAAGTGGAAATCGTGCACCCGCACGGGAGGGAAGTCGCCCGCCACTCGGTGCGGTCCACCGACGTACGCGGTCTGGAACGCTCGCACCTCGCCGTGGCCGGTGCGGACGAGTCCGCGTCCCGGAATTCGACGCGCGATGTGCGCCGCGTCGGGCACGTCGATCACGTCCCGGCTGTCGCCCTCGTCGGAGACGCGCAGCGCGATCCGCAGGTTCGTGTTGGCGCGGATGTTGTCGTTCACCACACCTGTGGGTCGCTGCGTCGCCAGAACGAGATGCACTCCCAGGCTGCGACCCCGCTGCGCGATGTCGACGACACCGGTAACGAAGTCGGGCACCTCCTTCGCAAGGGTGGCGAACTCGTCGATCACGATCGCCAGATTCGGGGGGCTGCGGTCGGGCGAGCTGCTCTCCGCTTCGAGGATGTCCTTCGCCTTGAGCTCACTCAGCAGGTGCTCACGCCGCTTGAGCTCGGCGTTCAACGAGAGGAGCGCGCGTTCGGCGAGGTGCTCGTCGAGATCGGTGACGAACCCAGCCGTGTGCGGGAGCGCCTTCAGATCGTCGATCCCGGCGCCGCCCTTGTAGTCGACGAGGATGAACGTGAGGCGATCAGGTGGGTGGGTCACCGCGAGCGAGACGACCAGTGTCTGGAGCAGCTCGCTCTTGCCCGCTCCGGTCGTGCCGGCGATGAGCGCATGCGGACCGTCGGCGCGGAGGTCGAGCGAGAGCGGGCCGCTGTCGACAGCCCCCACGAGCGCCGCCAGCCCCGGCGGGCGCGCCCGCCAACGCGCCGCGACCGCTCCAGGAGTCGGGTCCTTCAGGTCGAGGAGATCGAGCAGCGACTGACGAAGGGGAAGCTCCCCCGCCGCCGATCCGGCGCTGACGTCACGCAGCGGCGCGCTCGTCACCGCGATCGAATCCGCGATCTCAGCCGGGATGCCGTCGGCGATCGCCCGTTCCACGCGTTCACCGGTCGTCGTGAATGTGAGTGACAACTCGTCGGCACCGACGTCGAGCTCGACGACGGCTCGGCACTCGCCGGGCAGCTCGTGGACGGCATCGGCCAGCACGATCGCGCGCACTCCGACCGCGGGCCCTCGTTGGAGCAGCTCGGACAGCGCAGCCCGCGGGATCGCCACGTGAGACGGCACCACGAGGACGATCTCGGGAACGAAGCGACCGTCGCGCCCGGTGCGGCTCTCCAGTGAATCGTGGCGACTGGACACGAGCTCGTCGACCACGTCGAAAAGCGCGACGACGTCGTCCCGCGTCCCCGCCACTGAACGTCCGCCGCCGGCCGCGGCCAACAGTACCGACGTATGCGGGAGCCACTTCGTCCACTCCCAGTGCGCCGCGTCCTCGGGCGTGGCCAACACCACCAGCGCGACGTCGCGCGGGCTCTGGAGCACCGCGGCCTGCGTGATGATCCAACGCGCCAACGCCCGGCGGCGCTCGACCGGTCCTGCGATCCCGAGCACACCACACGACGACAGTGGGACCGTCAACGGCACGGCGGTGTCGGTTGCGAACGCGTCGGCAAGACGTTGCGCGCGCGCTTGGAGATCGGCATCGCCGCGCGGCGAGACCTCGATCGTGAGCTCGCTCGGCAGATCGGCGATCCCGACGCGCACGGTGAGGAAGTCGGCATCGTCAGCGCGGCGTTCCCAGAGATCGGGGCGGGCATGCTCGATGCGAGCAACGAGGTCGGGTGCCGGAGGCGCAGCCGCGCGTCGCTGCGCGACCTCGGCGGCATGGGCCTCGGCCACCCGACGTTCGAGCGACTCGAGATCCTGTTCGAACGTGGCCCGGGCGGCGCGATGGTCACGACGGCCACTGCGGAGATCGTCGACCAACGACCAGGTCATCATCGCGGGTCCCATGAGCGCGAAGAGCAGGAACATCGGCTGGCTCAGCGCGGCGAACATCACGACACCGAGGATGACCGGGATCACCGCCGCACCCATCGGGAACTTCGACTTCGCCGGCTTCGCCGGCGGTTCCCCGATGACGAACGTCTGGGGACGATGGGGCCGGTTCACGCGCGGCGGGCGATTGAACGGTCGCCAACCCTCGACCGGAGGCACCGCCGAGGGCGTGGGTCCACCGCCGTCGACTGTGCCCACGGTCAAGAGCGTGGACCCGACCTCGACGACCTGCCCGGCCACCAAACGAGTCGGGCCAGTGATCCGTCGACCCTCGACGAAGGTGCCGTTCGTGGATCCCAGATCCTCGGCCATGACCCCGTCAGCTCCGATGGTGAGCTGCAGATGGCGACGCGACGCGGTCTCGTCGTCGAGTGGGATCGTGCAGGTGGCGTCGCGACCCAGCACATAGACGCCGCGGTGCAACGGGAAGCGACGTCCCGAGAGCGGCCCACCGACCACCGACAGCTCGAGCACCGAGCGATCCACCGGATCGGTTGTCGCACCGCCGGTGCCGAGCCGCACCGGAAGGCTCCGCTCGATCCGCAGGACATCGCCCTGCTGGAGCTCGAGACCGCCAACCCGACCATCCGCCGGCACCGTCGCGCCCGTGCGCACGACGTGGAGTCCCAGTGCACCGTCGTGGGCGACGCCGAGATGGCGTGCGATCGCCGCCGCGAGCTCACCAACCGACTGACGGGAGTCGACCTCGACGGTCAGCTCGCGTCGCCGCGCGCTGCCATCCTCCGCGAACAGGTCGACTTGCACTCACCCTCCCCGTTGCTCTGAAACCGGGATTATCCCTCGGCCACGAACTCCGCCTCTGAACCGAACAGCAAACGCAGTGCCTTCAACGCACGGTACGTGAGCGCACGCACGGCTTCCTCGCCAGCTCCGAGTACCGCCGCCGTCTCGGCAACGCTCAACTCGCGGAGGTAGCGGAGGTCGAGCACTTCGGCATGAGCCACTGACAGCTGCTGCATGCACGCACGTAGACGCTCGGTTTCGAACGTGAGCGAAACCTGCTCGTCGACACCAGGGTCCGCATGCCTCGCGGTCGCCGTGAGTTCATCGCCGAGCGGCACATCGCTCGACGACTTCCTGCGCGCACGACCGATCACGAGGTTGTGCGCGATGCGGAACAACCACGCTCGAAACGGAACCTCACTCGGTTGGTAACGACCGATCGCCGCGTACGCACGCGCGAAGGTCTCGGCGGTGAGCTCCTCCGCGAGGTGGTAGTCGGTACGGGCGACCAGGAACCCGAAGATCGGCCGCACGTTCTGCAGGTAGAGCTGCTTGAACGCCTGCCGATCCCCGTCGACGGCCGCCGCGACGAGGAACGCCTGACCCGCGACGAAGTCGTCCACGGTCAAGAGCACCATCCGTCGCCGACGCCGCGCGCGTCTTCGTCGCTCATCCCCGCTTGATCCCCAACCCCATGCCCGTGAGTCGGCATGCTAAGCGAGGGCGTCAAGCCGCGCCTTCGAGCGCTTTCACGTTCGAATACTCGGCCCGCAGCGAGCGCAGTGCGCGGTAGGTGAGCGACCGGACCGCAGGCTCTTTGAGACCGAGCGCGTCCGCGGTCTCGGACACCGACAGCTCAGAGAGGTAACGGAGCCTCAGCACTTGCTCATGAGATCCCGAGAGGCGGCCCAGACACTCGACGAGCTCAGATGATTCCTTGGCGGCGACCACCGCTTCGGCGTGGTCCGGCGAGGGAACGATCACCCGATCGAGCTCCGCGAGCCCTCGTGGTGCCTCGGCGCACACGGCTCGGCGAGCTCGCGCGATCACGAGGTTGGCTGCGATCCGGTACAACCACGCCCGGAACGGGGCGCCTCTGAGCTCGTACCGCGGCAAGGCTCGATACGCCCGCGCGAACGTCTCCGCGGTGAGGTCGTCCGCGACGGTCCGGTCCGTCCGAGCGCGTACGTAGCGGCGAACCGCCTCGACGTGGGCCCGGTAGAGGGCGCCGAATGCATCGTCGTCGCCGGCCCGGGCCGCGGCGACGAGCACGTCCTCGTCGATCGTCTCCGACTCCCGTACCCCCGTGCAGACCATCCGCGCTCCCCGTTCGCTGGTCTCTACGACCAGAGAACCGGATCCGAACGATCGATGTCCTGTACCTCGGTACAGGAGGATGGGCGACGCTGCGTGCAACGATGCGCCCATGCGGGCTATCGGGCGGGTGACCGTGGTCACAGCGGTGCTCGTCACCACGCTCCAGCTCACAGTGGCCAGCGCCAATGCCGGTTCCTCCTCGGCACCGTGCACGGTCGCGGCTCGCCCCACGAACTCGATCACCGTGTGGCACGCCCTCGACGGCCCACGGGCGAAGCTGCTCGCCCAGATCGCCGACGAGTTCGAGGCGACTTCCGGGATCCACGTGACGCTCGTCGACGCGCAAGGTGGCGACACCCTGTTGCAAGACTGGCGGCACAATTCGCGGCGTACCCGACCCGATCTCGCACTGGTGCCGCAAGACGGCGTGCAGTTGCTCGGCGACTCGGGAACGATCCTCGGTATCGACAAATGCCTCGATCGCGCCACCGGACCCGACCTGCTTCCGGTGGTGCGGAGCACGTACACGGTTCAGGGGCGAGTGTGGGCGCTTCCGCTCGCCGTCTCGACGCCGGTGTTATTGTACAACCGCCGCGTGTTCCGCGACGCCGGCCTCGACCCCGACGCGCCACCCACTTCTCCCGCTGATATCCGCGCCGCGTCGGCGCGCATCGTGGCGAGCGGCGCGGCCAGGTACGGGCTGGCGTTCGACACCGGCGCGGAGTCGGGCGGTTCCTGGTTCGTCGAACAGTGGCTGAGCCAACTCGATCGCGAATCGCTGTCACCCGGCAATGGCCACCAGGGCGCCGCCCGCTCGGTCACCTGGCCCGACGACGAATCGGTGTCAGCGCTGCTGTGGCTCGCGCAGCTCGAACACGACGGCCTCGCAGTTGACGTCGGGCCCAATCGCGCGGGGTCCGACGACCTGCTGCGGTTGGGCGCACAACACGACTCGGCGGCGATGGTCCTTCACACGAGCGCGGCGCTCGGCGAGACACTCGATCTCGTCGATGACGGGCGCCAACCTGGCGTCGAGCTGGGTGTCGCGCAGCTCCCCGGGCCCGGCCGCGGCGGACTCGTCGGCGGTTCCGGACTCGTCTTCGCGGCTGGGAAACCCGCGCGCGCCGTCGCCGCCAGCTGGGCATTCGCCGCGTACTTCGCGTCACCCGAAGTGCAGTCACGCTGGTCCGCCGGCAGCGGGTACCTCCCGCCCAGCGCCGCCTCCACGAACATGGAACCGCTGACCACGACGTGGACGGCCCGACCGCAGATGGCCGTCGCGTTCACGCAGCTGGCGGACCTGCCCGCCACCGACGCCCGCAGTGGCCCCATTGCCGGCCCCATGCGCTCGATCCGCCAGCAACTGGCAGCGGCAACGAGCCGAGCCGTCGACGGCATCAATGTTCGGCGTGCGTTACTCGACGCGGCTCGCGCCGCGAACAGCCTGCTCCGCGATTACGACACGGCGACTGCAGCCCGTCGTTGACGATCACTTCGTGGTACTCGGTGTCCAACCGTCGTTGACGTCGATGCTGGCTGCCGGGCGCCGTCCCGAGCCGAACTTGACCTTGGCGGAGGGTGCGACGACCACGTGTACCGGCACGTTCTGCTCGCCCGCCCGGGTCGGATACTTGCTGAAGACGTAGGTGCGGCTGCCCTGTGTCCGGTGGTCGATCACTCGTTGCCACGGCCCCCATGTGATGGTGATCGTGCGCGCGTGTGGGTCAGGTGCTTTCACGGTGATCCAGACGTCGCCACCGTATTCCGAGGGGTAGAGGTGGTCAGCAGAGATCGATGTGCGCGTCGACGCAGCATCGGACGTGTCGGTGCTGAGCATCGCCAACGCGGCCACCGTGGCGAGCAACGCGCCGATGGCCACTCCGACCACACCCCAGCGCAGCACGCGCCCCCGGGTCTCGACTGTCTTGGATCCGCTTGCGTCTACGCGCGGCACGCACGTCCTCCCCCTGCAGTTCGAACCGATGAAGCCTGCGCGCCGAGTTGATCCTTGCACACTGCAACCGCGTCGACGACCACCAAACCCCAGACCCCATGCTCGAGCGCGCTGCACTGCAGTGCAGACCTCGTCGGTGCGACGTGACCTTCGGACTCGACACCGAATCGCTGTCGGCAATAGGCGTCGAGTCGCAACTGTTGGGTCGTCGACGACGACTCCGTGCCCCAGACCGACCCTCCGACTGCAGCCGCCCCGATGGCGAGGCCGACGACGACCCCGATGACCGCCTGTGCCCGCCTCATTGCGACACCCCGGCCTCCGAACCCAACTTCGTCTGGATGTGAGGCTCGAGGAGGGCGCGGCAGCGCTTGGCGAACAGCTGCATCTGTCGCATCTTCGGCCGGTCGAGATGATGCAGTTGCAACTCCTCGAGCAACTCGGTGCGGTAGTTGCGGATGGTGAACGGCTTGAGCCCGGTGTAGGCAGCCAGCTCCTGGTACGACGGCTCCTCGTCGAGCTCGATCAGCGCACGCCACAACTTGGCGTGTCCTGCGTGTACGACGAGGCGCGAATAGCCGTCGAGCGAGCGCCACGGCGAGCGTTCGCGCGGCAGCCACGGCAGTAACACGGGATCGATCGGCGCCGATCCGGTTGCGCGCACCGCGCGCAAGGTGTCGAGCAGCGTCGCGATGGATGACGTCTTGCGCAAAGCAGACGCGAGCTCGACCGCCTCCCATGAGTCCCTGAGGAGATCGGCGACGTGCAGATCGCCATCTGTGAAGACGACGCGACGGCAGTTGGGAACGCGGTGGGCCAGGAGCACGAGGACGTCGAGGCCGTTGAGCTCCGAGTTCGGGAAAGACAGGTCGACGAGTGCGATGTCGAAGCGGGCGCCCGAATCGAGCACGGCCATCACCTCCTCGGGACGATCACATCCGACGACGATCCAGCCGAGTTCGCGTTCGATGACCCCGGCGACGAGGACGTTGGCCGTCGTGGTGTCGTCGACGAGGAGCACGCACGTGTCCGTGTCGCTCATGCCTCCGCACCGATCGGGACGACGACACTGACTCGACTTCCGTGGCGCGTTCGGACACAGCTCACCGACTCGCCTCCGAGCTCACCGCGAAGACGATCGAGACCGCGTCCGACCGGAATGCGATCGAGATCGAATCCCCCCGCGTCGTCCTCGATCTCCACCAGCACGGATGCGCCTTGGACCGGCTCGAGCCGGAACCCGAGCTCCTGCGCATCCGCATTCAGTGCGTTCGACACGAGGACTGACAGCGCGCGCTGGACGAGCCGGGCGGCGTCGGGCGACACGGTCGCCGATGCCTGTTCGAACCGGGGCACGTCCACGATGCGGACGCCCTGATTCTGCGCGAGGCGAACGTAGGGCTGCAGGATCTCCGCGAGCTGGACTGCCCCCGTCGCGACCACCTCATCGAGCTGACGGAGCCGCAAGGTGTGGTCGAGCGCGTCGAGCTCGCCGGGCACCGCTTCGGGGTGCAACTTCCCGGTCTCCAGGCGCAACCGGACCAGTCGCAACGACGCGCACACGTCGTCGTGGACCCAATGTGCGAACTGTCGATGCGCGTCGGCTTCGAGGTCGCGACGATCTGCCTGCCGCTGCGCTTCGGCCCGTCGGCGCACGACTTCCATGCCCGCCACCAGCAGCGCGGCGCTCCCCACCACGATCTGGAACGTGATGTAGACCGACACGATCGTGATCGCGCGGTCGGGGGCGAGGACGAGTGCGACGATCACCGCAATCACGACACCCAGATGGATGCTCGAGAGCTCGGCCCGGCGCCACCACGGCAAGGCGCGCATCACAAACCCGAGCGCCCAGCCCGTGAGGACGACCTCGCAACCGAAGACAACTCCGATCGCCCACGCTCCCACCGGCGCGGCGTGACCCAGCAACGCGGTCCAGCAGGCGACGAGCGCGACTGCCGCGAGCAGGCGACCGAATGCGAAGACGGGCGACGGGCGCGGCTGGCCGAGCGAGCGCCCGAGCGACCACGCGATCGTCGGGCCGATGAGCATGAGGAGCAAGACGGCCGAGCCCAGCGCGAGCGGCCAACGGCCGTCGTGATCGGACGAGATCATCGCGACGACGCCGGTCGTCACCAGTGCAGCGGCACTGATCACCTGCAGCGACACGACCGCGCTCTCCACCACGCTGGCGGCGACGAGGTCGCGCCATCCCACGGAACCAGTGAGCAACGCGAACCGAAAGCTCGGGTCATCGCGGCGTGCGCCACGGGACGACCGAGGCGCGACCACCGTGTCAGATCTCACCACCCGTCCCCTTCGTTCCCGCGATCCGCAGAGATGAACGCGCGGATGGCCTGCCTCGTGACGCACGCCATCACGATCGGCCGTCTCGCGCGTTGCCTTCGCAAGGCGACTGCGGAGTCTGAGCATGACAGAGTGTGCGAATTGCGGTGCAGGCGGTCAGGCCGACGGCACCGGCGGCGACCGCATCGCCATTGGCAGCACGAACCCACGGGCTGGCCGTCTCGTCCTTGATCTGCTGGTGCGCAGGGTCGCTCAGCTCCTCGTCGTCGGTGTCGAGCCGACCGACGCCACATCGCGGACGACATCATCGGCGACCGCTCCTTCAGCGACGATCCTGCAACCATGACCCGGTACGCGAACGCATTCGCGCAGGGCCTTCGTTACGTCGGCGTGATCCCGGTGTTGAAGCACTTCCCAGGCCACGGGCACGCGGTCGGCGACTCGCACCTGTGCACCACGGTCACTCCACCGCTTCCGGAGCTCCGGACATCGGATTTGGTTCCTTAGGAGACGCTGCTCGCCGACGACCAGGCCGTCGTGATGGTCGGACACCTCGAGGTGTCGGAGCTCACGACCGCGAGCGAGCCGGCCTCGATCAGCCCCGCCGCGATCGACGGGTTGCTGCGCTCGGACCTCGGGTTCCACGGCTTGGTGATCACGGATGACCTGGAAAGCATGGGCGCGATCGCGCTGCAGCACAGCCTCGCCGACGCGTCGATCCGCGCCCTCCAGGCCGGTGCGACGATGGTCCTGTCCAAGACGGACCTCCAAACTGGTGCGGTGATCGACGCGATCGTGGGTGCGGTGCGATCAGGGGACTTGTCGGAGTCGGTGGTCAACGCCGACGCGCTCCAGGTCCTCGCAACCAAGGGCTACGACCCCTGCACGACGTGACCGTCTGAGGCGCCACTGCGTCACGCATTCAGGCGCGGCGCGTTCCAAGCGGGCATCCAAGCCCAGAGCCGCACGCGAAGACGAGGAGCGACGATATTCATGAGCGCCAAACACGACGTCAAGCACAAAGTTGTCGCAACAGTGAGCGCCCCACCTGCCGACGTACGCGCTGCATGTCAGCGTGCTGCCGAGTCACTGGGCAAGAAGGCAACGGTCGAGGGCAACAGTGAACGGATCACCGTCGCCATCAAGGGCGGGCCCGTCTCGGCACTCTCGTCAACCAGTCCAATCGTGGTCGTCACCTTGAGCCCGGCCGGCGACGGTGCGGTGACGGTCGAGAGCAAGGTTCAGTCGTTCCGCACCGTCCAGTCGAAGATCATCGGGTTCATCCCCGCCGGGCCCAAGCGGCTCATCGGCCGCACCAGCTACTTCGCGTTCCTCAACGCGCTGGAACTCGAACTCCGAGCGGTCGACCCGACCGGGGGTCAGGTGCGGCGCCACGACCACACCAGCGCCTGACACGCCCTGCACATGGCACCGGCAATCGCAATCGTCCTCATCATCGCCGTCCTCGTCATCGTGCCTCGCGTCCTCGGCGCGTCATTGGCCGAACTGCTCTCGAGCATCTTCGCCGGCGGGGTGAACAGCCACTCGAAGTTCAAGCGCAACCACCGCGCGTTCACCACCACCGTCGCACCAGCAGGAGTGCCTGCGGCAGTGCTCGACGCGGCGACCGTGATGAATGCAATCGCTGCACCGGACGTCAGCATGGCAAGCCGCACGAAGGTGACGTTCCCAGGAGGAGCGGGAGGCGTCAACGTGACAACGACACTCGACGCGACGGGCACCAAGGTCGGTGTGGCTCCTTGGGGTAGCCCTGGCGACGAGGCGCTCGCGCGGTTCCACGGCGTCATGCTGGCCAAGCTGCGCGAACGCGACCCGCGAGCAAGCCAGCGATGAGTTACGACCCACGCCGAGTCGTTCATCTAGGCGACGACGAAGAAGAACTCCAACGAGCATGGCCTGCCGTCGCAGCCGACGGCCAGCTCCGACTCCAACCCGGTGACGGACAACCGACCGCATACCCGGTCGTCGGCCTCGGCGTCTGCCACGGCCCGATCGGCAACGCGCGGTGGAACACCGACGTGTCCGCCTCGCTCGTCGTCACCGATTGTCGCGCCGTTGTGGTCGCCACCAAGTGGGCGAAGGGCGCCAAGTACAGCGCAGTCGGGTTCCACGGACCCATCATCAGCTCGACGATCAAGACGAAGATGGCGCAGTCGAAGGCGAACCGTGACGCTGCCGGCCAAGCGCTTGTCGCACAGATGCGCTACCCCTGGATCAGCCGCATTGCCTACAGCACGCGACAAGGCCGCAAGGGCGACAACGTCGTGCGCCTGTGCGGCACACACACGACTGCCTTCGGCGAAGGGGAGTTGCTCATGCTCCTCGTTCAGGTCGACAAGACGACCGACCCGCGCCCGATCGCCCAGGCCATCGCCCGCAAGGTTGTCGCCGACCGCGTCGCTTGGGAGACCACCAGTCACGAGGAACGCGCCAAGCTCGCCTCCGCCGCGTTCGACGATCCCTCGGCCGTGCCAGTCGGGTCGCTGCCGGCGATCGCGCTCGCAGGTTCGTGGCGTGCACCCGGATCCAACTGGCTGGGTACGCATTCGAGCCGCAGCCTCCCGGTACCGACGGACGCGCGCGACATCTCTGGTGGCGGCCCAGGACAGGGGCAGGGCGACGCCCACGTCTCCGCGGCCGCCGATCAGACCACTGGACGAATCGTCGACCGATCGCGGCCGGTTCACTGCGCACGCATCGAGGCAGGCTCGCCTCCCGAGCGGGCCGCGGAGCGAATCCCTCTCGATTGGTCGCCGGCGCCGGTTCCGCCACCACCCGCGATGCCCATCCTCGCCGCCGGTGCGGCCGCCCCTGAATGCGCCGGAGAGTTTCCGAGCGTCGCCGCGTCGTACCCCGCTGAGTACAACCAGGCGCGGTCAATCCTCGCAGGACTCACGGCGCGCCCGCGGCAACCCGAGCTCTGGCTCGCCGAATTGTGCCAACGCATCCACAACGGGTCGCCCCCAGAGGTAGCGGCGGAGCGCATTCCGCTCGACTGGGGCCTCGGCGGAGTCGTCACGCCGCAACGCGGCGGCACGGGTCTCGACTCGACCGCGACGTGCGGGTCGTGTGGAGCGCCCAACCGCTCGAGCGCGCGGTTCTGTGGCGGGTGCGGCCAGCCCCCCAACGCGCGTTAGCCCGGACCACCTCGGAGGAGACGTCGCCCACGGTGGACCTCGACAGCCTGAACCGCAACTCCGAATCGTGCTCTCCGCCCTTCGCACTTCTCGCGGCGTCGTCTTCGCCGGACGGGCCCGGCAACTACGCGCCGCTGAGCGTGCGGTGGGCAGAGCGCAGCTGGCCGATCCCCGGCGACGACGAACAGGTCGTCTCGCGCCACGCATGCATCACCGCGCTCGGCTTTGGCGTCGTGGGCGAGGATGGGGTGCCGTTCCGCATTTCGCAGTCGGGCGCCGGATCCGCCGGGACGCTGTTCAAGGGCGCGGGCATGGTGTTGTTCACCACGAAGCGCATCGTCGGGCTGCTCATCATGGGTGAGTCGCCACTCGGCGCCGTCCCCGAGTCGAGCGGCAAGCGAATCCTCTTCTCTGTGCCGCTCGAGGAGATCGAAGAGATGACGCTGATGCGGAAGCAGGGCACCTTCAAGGCCAAGGACAAGGGACTCCGATTCGTGCTCGCCCAGTTCGGCGGCCTGGGCCTCGACTTGGAGCGCACGATCGACGAGAACCGGTATGCGCACAAGCTCCGCTACGACGACCTGTACGAGCGCCTCGTCACCGCGATCGTGGCCGCTTCTGCCGCGTCCGCATCAGCCGCCGATCGAGTCGTGCTGGATCGCGCGGCAGCTGGCGCACGAGTGTTCGACGACGGCGACGTGACGGTCACGTTCCGGGCCGAGGACGTGCCACCCGACGAGCCTCCGGCGCCTGCGGCCTCAATACCCGAAGTTGCGACGTCCTCCACGGCGAAGTTCTGCGGTCAGTGCGGGACAGAGCATCGGCCCGAAGCCCGGTTTTGCCCCTCGTGCGGTACATCGCTCGGAAGGACCTGAACAACCGGATACCGGTGCGTACCGGATAGCCGGCCTGGCCCACCAGCTGCCGATCCCGAACTTGAACGCGGCGACGACGGCACCGCTGGCCGCCATGCACAGGCCGGCGTGGTTGGCGCGGCGTCGAAGTGCGCGACCAGGGCTACAGCTTCTTGTACGTCTACGCGTCGTAGCGCGTCAGACGTGCCAGCTCAGCGCACCGTCAGCGCACGGTCACCGACGCGCCCGTTCCTGTGGAATCGGTGCACGCGAGCTTGAGCGCGAGCGTGCCATCACCAGCACACGACACGGTGTCCGAACCTGTCGTCACCTGGTAGCCGTCGATCGACGCGTACGCGACGACGAAGCCGGTCGGCACGACGATGCGATCGCTCTTCCCGGCCCCGACGTCCGTGCCGCAGTCGAGCGTCGTCGGCGTGCTCGCCTGCGAACGGGCGGTGCCGTCGAAGAGGGTGACGACCGCGCTCGCGTGTGACGTGCCGCGATCGCACGCGATGGTGATCGTGGCGCGATTCGGTGGCGCAGCCCCCGCGTGAGGGGCGGACACCGCGCCCGCCATGGCGATCGCTCCCATGAGGATCAGGACTCTGTGCAGCATCGTGTCTTCCTCCATGTCCCGCCCGGGTGCGAATTCATCGGATGAGTGCGCCCGCCAGCGTCGGCACCTTCACCGACTTCTGTGGATCGGGGGCCATGGTGAGCGTGCCGCCGCCAGTCACCTGGACCTGGAACGACACGAACTGCGCGTTCTGCTGGCCCCAGGTCCCTCCTCCCGACAAGGTGAAGGGCGCGGCCTCGGGCGTGAAGAACACGCCGCTCAACTGCACCCCCGTTCCGCCGGCCATCGAGAACTTGCTCGTGCTGTTGCTCGTCGCCGGCATGTCCGTCCACAGCGCGAGATATCCGAACGGGCCCTCCGTCGGCGCGTTCCAGATCGGCGGTGACGAGTTCACCTTCACGTACCCGGTCGCGGCGTACACGAACGCGTGGTTCACGTTGAGTTGACCCCCCGTGATGTTGATGTCGCCGTCGCGCAGGTAGACGAACGCGGCACCCGCGCTCGCGACCCCCGTGCACGGTGTCTGCACCGCGGGCGCGACGCAGGTACTCGGGAGTTGCGCAGTCGTGTTGTTGGTGTTGAAGCTCAATGCGCCGCCGGTCATGCTGAAGCCCGAGTCGAAGACCAGGTTGCCGTTCTTGAATTCGACCGACGTCCCGTTGCCGATGCTCAGACCCCCCGGGCAGTCGATCCACCAGTTGCCGGAGACGCTGACGGTCCCGCTCGGGTTGCAGCTGAACGAGCCACGCCAGCGCTGGTACACGGTGCCGGTGACGGGCACGAGCGCCGGCTGGCCGCTGGTGCCGATCGCCGTCCGCAGGTTGTCGACGTAGGCCGGCGTCGTGGTGGGGTCGCACGCCGCGAGCAGCGTGATGCCGTGATACATCGCGGTGCCCGAGGGGTACGGGTTGTGGCAGTTGTAGACGTCGTCGACGCGGGCCCGCGTCGCGCGCGACGACACCGGTACCGGCTGCGGCAGGATCCTTCCACCGGAGACATCGGCGGGGTCGCACGCCGCGGTGCCCACGCCGCTGGCGATGCACGTCGTCGCCGTGGACGGCAGCCCGAACAGCTGGATCGTGCCCATCGGCGTGCCACTCGTGGGTACTGCGCGCAGCGTGCTCCCGCTCCCGGTGACGCTCAGAGTGCGCTGGCTGCTCTGGCAGGTCGAGCCGCTGGAGTCGATGGTCAGGACTCCGGGCACCGTCGACGTGCCGACGGTGACCTGCGAGCCACCGCTGATCGCGAGCGAGGTGCATCCGACCGGATCGAGGAGCCACAACGCCGGCGTGAGTTGCGGACCCCGCGGCCACGGGCGCGCCGTGGCCGACTGCGTGTCGTCGAGCCTCGTCTTCCCGAGCACGCTCGAGAAGAGCGGGCGCGTCTTCGACGAGATGACCACACGAATCCGCTGGCACTCGGTGCCATCCGAGAGCCGCGCGCCGCCGACGACGTGGGAGTCGGCGATCTCCGAGTCGGGGACGGGGTAGTGCACGGAGATGGTGACGTCGCCGGCAGTGGTGACGGGCTTCGCCTGACCCGAGCTGCCCGAGCACCTCGTGGTGCCCACGCTCGAACAGAACGACACGGGATCGACGGCCGACGACAAGGAGGCGTTCTTGTTGACGTACTGGATCGCCGACTGGCACGCGCCGGTCGGGTTGTTCGCCGCCAGACCTCGCGCACCGGCGAGCGCAGCGAAGTCGGCGACGCTCTGGTCGACGCGCGCCTGCGAGCGAACGACGCCGAGATCCACAACCAGGGCGGTGAGCCCCATGAGCGCGGTGAGCACCAACGCGGTGATGACCATGATCGCGCCGCGCTCGCGCTCGCGTTCGTGCTCGATCCGCGACACGAGCATCAGAGCTCGAACTTCGCGTTCGCGTTCGTCGTCAACGTGACCGGGATCTTGATGAACGCGGCGTTGATGGAGTCGCCCGACCGCTGGATCCGCACCTGGACCCGCGCGCCGGTGTCGGCGTTGCCGTCGTCGTAGCAATTCGACCCGTCGCTCTTGGTCGTGAAGGTTGCGTCGACCGGCGCGCCCGTCGAACCCGAGACCAGCGCGACACACACCTGGCTCGCGCCGACATCCCCGTCGGACCGCTGCACGACGACGCTCTGCACGAGCTGCGCCCACGTCTTGCCCGAGCACTTGGTGTTCGGCGTGCACTGCAGCACGGGCACCGTGGCGCCGTACCGCGCTCCCTCGCGCGCGGCGTGCACCAGGTCGAGCTTGTGGTTGTAGACGATGCCGGTGCTGACGAGGCCGAGCAGGAGCATGAGGAAGAACGGGATGACCAGCGCGAGCTCGACCAACACCGAGCCTCGTTCGTCGGTCGGTTGGTCGCGGCGTGACTCCAATCGCCTCATCGCGGGCTTCCCTTCGCGTGGGAGGGTGGGTCCCCGGGGATCGTGGCGGGGGGCCCCGGTGGCTCCGTCGGCACCGGCCGACCCCCGGGGACCACGCCTTGTCCCGGGGGGGAGACCTGACCCGGGGCCGTCCCGAGGCCGGGATCGGCCTCCAGCCCGGGTGGCGTGGCTTGGCCCGGCGCGATCGCGAGACCGGGCGCGGCGGCGGTGCCGACGCCCGGGGATCTGTTCGGCGTCCCGCCGCCGTCCGGCGGCGCCGCGGCGGACGCGCCACCCGACGGTGCGGCGCCACCGGACGTCGTCGGCCGTCCGGTCGCGCCGTCGCCCGCGGTCTCGCTCGCGCCCGAGTGCTCACCCGTGACCGATGCGAGCGACGACCGGGGTGCCCGTTCGACGTCGGGCGTCGCTCCCGGTGACGGGATCGTGATGCCCACCGCGCCCGCGGCGTCTGCAACCACCTCTTGTGCAGCGGCGGGCAACGCGCCGAATGCGCCCGCGACACCGACGGCGAGGAGCGCGGCCACCAGGAGCGCGGTGCGGCGCCGGACGCGATGACCCGCTCCAGGGCGCTCCGCGCCGGTGAGGAACTGCGCGAGCTCGTCGTCGACCCGCACGGATCCACTCACCCGGTACCGATCCGCGACCGCGTGCACGAAGGCTCGGGTGCGGTCGTCGTCGACGCCGTCGATCTCGACCTCGGGGTGCGTCGAGCGGAACCACGGGCGGTCAGCGGATGATCGGTCCATCGGTCAGAGAACCGTCGAACACCGGCATCTTGGATACGGCTTCGGACGAAAAGCCTTCGGAGAGCTGCAGGCTTCGCCGCAGCGCCGCAATGGCTCGGTGCTGCAGAGCCTTGACCGCACCGGTGGTCTTGCCGAGAGTGATCGCGATCTCGTCGCAGGTGAGGTCGGCAACGACACGCAACAGCAGCACCTCACGTTGGTCCGCGCTCAGCGACGACAACACCTCTTCGACGCGCCCGACGCCGAGCACGGCCCAGACGTCGTCCTCGACATCGCCGCCCTCGGCGTCGTGGCCGTCGAGCGCTTCCACGAGCACCGGTCGGCGAGCGCGCGCCCGCCGTTCGTCGATCAGGCGGCAGCGCGTGATCGAGAACACCCAGGCCCGAAACGCGGCCTCGTCACCTCGGAACTCACTGATGCTCCGAAACGCTCCGAGCAACGCTTCGTTGACCACACCGTCGGGATCCCACGCGCCCTGCGAGCGCGCATAGGAAACCAGCTGGTGCGCCACCAGCTCGAAGAGATGTCGGAAGGCCCACGGCGCATCCTGCCCTGCGGCGTCGAGCACGGTCCCGAAGTCCGGGCGTCCACGATCGCGTCTCACTCACGGGAGACTCGGCCGTCGCCGCGGTGCTCTTCATCCCGCCCAGGCCAAGAATCGGTAAAGGATCTGGAACCGCGGGGAAGCGCTCAGACAGCCTGACTCAGACGGCTTGGCCCACCAGGCTGCCGATGCCGAACGTGATCGCGGCGACGACCGCGCCGATGAGCGCCATGCGCAGTCCGGCGCGGCCCGCGTGGCGACCGGTGAAGATCGACGTGGCCGCGCCCACGGCGAACAGCGCCACGATGGACAGCGTCGCCGCCACGATCGTGGGTGCGGTGCCGCTGCTGAACAGGAACGGGATCACCGGGAGCACTGCACCCAGCGCGAAGGCGACGAACGACGAGCTCGCCGCCACCCACGGCGATCCCAAGGTCTGCGGGTCGAGTCCGAGCTCTTCGCGCGCGAGCGTGTCGAGCGCGACGTCGTTGCGGTGCATGATCGTGTCGACGAGCGCGCGCGCGTCGTCGGGCGCGATGCCCTTGGCCCGGTAGATCATCTCGAGCTCGTCGCGCTCCTCCTCGGGGAACGCCCGCAGCTCTTCCTGCTCGATGCGCAGCTCGTTCTCGTAGAGCTCCCGCTGCGACCGGATCGAGATCCATTCTCCCGACGCCATCGAGAACGCGCCGGCCACGAGCCCGGCGATGCCGGCGAGCAGGACGATGCTGTTGTTGCTGGTGCCACCGGCGACACCCATGACCAGCGAGAAGTTCGACACGAGGCCGTCGTTCACTCCGAACACCGCGGCGCGCAGCACGCCACCCACCTCGGCGCGGTGGCGCCCTTCCGACCGGGCGATCCGACCGCCCTCGGGGATCCCCTGCATGGCGGCGATGGTGCGGCCGGCGGCGCGCTCCTGCTGGGCCATGACGTCGGTGGCTTCCACCTCCGACTGGTAGCGATCGGCCTCCGCTGCCTCGGTGCGCAACATCAGCGGCAACACCGCTTCCGTGCCGAGGAGCCGGGCGAGGAAGCACAACGCACGTACGCGGAACGGGGTGCGCGGCGTGCGCGGTTCGACGCCCGCGTCGCGCAGGAGCTGCTCCCAGTGCGCAGCATGACGTTCCTCGGCGGTCGCCAACGTGAGGAACACGTCGCGCCGCGCCGGATCGGCGTACTCGGCCAAGCCGCGGAACAGCGCGCCACCGTTGATCTCGTCGGCATACATCTCGCGCAAGCGCGCGATGCGACCCGCGTCAGGGACCGCGTCGGGTGTCGCGTCAGGAGTCGCGTTCGCCACACGCAAACGCTAGCCACGGAAGCGCGCGTCAGTACCCGACTTCCCAGAGGCAGAGCCCCTCAGGTACGCCTACCCTTCCCCGCGCGCTGCGATCGCGAGCGCGCAGGATGCCGAGGATCTCACCGGGACGGATCCGGCCCACACCGACATCGACCAGCGTGCCGACGATGGCGCGCACCATCTGCGTGCAGAACGCGCTGGCGGTGATGTCGAAGCGCAACACGCCGTCGCCCAGCTCGAGCCATGCAGCGTCGAGCACGCGGCGCATCGTCGTCGACGGCTGCGTGCGCTTGCGGCAGAACGCGGCGAAGTCGTGCAGACCGAGGAAGGGGTCGGTGCCGAGGCGCAACAGCGAGAGATCGAGCGGCTCCGGCACCCACCACGCCGTACGCGCGAGGAACGGATCGGGGGCAGGACGGTTCACGATCGTGTATCGGTAGGTGCGCCACGTGGCGTCGCGCCGCGCGTCGAACGGCGCGTCCACGATCGCCGCGTCGCGCACCACCACCTCGGGGCCGAGCTGACGCGTGACCGCGAACGGGAGCTTGTCGATGTCGACGTCGGCGTCACCGATCGGCACGGACACGACCTGACCCCACGCGTGCACACCCGCGTCGGTGCGACCCGCACAGGTGAGCACGAGTTGCTCGCGACGCACGATGCGCTCCAGCACGTCGCGCAGCGCGGCCTCGACCGTGCGCTGTTCGAGCTGCGCGGCGAACCCGCGGAAGTCGGTGCCGTCGTATGCGACCGTGAGCTTGAGCACACGGTCGCCCACGTGCTCGTCCCCCGCTCCGGAGAGCGGAAGCTGGGTCACACCAGTTCGATGCGCGCCATGGGCGCGTTGTCACCGGGGCGCGGGCCGAGCTTCAGGATGCGCAGGTAGCCACCCGGACGGTCGC
>DASXXX010000388.1:0-13825 GCA_036502765.1 Acidimicrobiia bacterium
GTGAAGATCGCCATCCTGAACAACGCGTACCTCGGCATGGTCCGCCAGTGGCAGGAGCTCTTCTACGAGGAGCGCTACAGCGAGGTGTACCTCTCGCCCGACCTGCCCGACTACGTGAAGTGGGCCGAGGCGATGGGGTGCGTGGCGTTCCGCGTCGACACACCCGAAGACGTCGAGACCACGATCCAGAAGGCGAACGAGGTCGACGACCGTCCGGTGGTCATCGACTTCCGCACCGACTACCGCGAGAAGGTGTACCCGATGGTCGCGGCCGGCACGTCGAACAGCGACGTGATCCTCGATCCTGCGCACGACCGTCCGGGCGGAAGGGACTGACGACGATGGCGACCAACGAGATGAGCGGGAAGCACCACATCCTCACGGTGGTGGTCGAGAACAAGTTCGGCGTGCTCACTCGCGTCGCGGGACTGTTCGCGCGGCGCGGGTTCAACATCGTGTCGCTCGCGGTCAGCCCGACCGACGACGAGCGGTTCAGCCGGATGACGATCGTGGTCGACGCCGACTCGGCGCCGCTCGAGCAGATCACCAAGCAGCTCAACAAGCTGATCCCGGTGCTCAAGATCGCCGAGCTGCACCCCGACGAAGCGGTCGAGCGCGAGCTCATGCTGGTGACGGTGAAGGCGACCGCCGAGCTGCGCTCGCAGATCACCGAGCTGGCCGGGATCTTCCAGGCCCGCATCGACGACGTGGGTCACGACGCCCTCACCATCCAGGTGGCGGGCGCGCCGGAGAAGCTCGACGCGATGACCGATCTGCTCCAGCCGTTCGGCATCCTCGAGCTCCAGCGCACCGGCCGCATCGCCCTGCCGAAGCTGGCCCGGCGGCCCGCGAAGCTGCGTGCGGTGAAGAACCGCGCCGTCTGACAAACTGTTCCGCCGCAGACAACGACCAGGAGACTGCTGTGCCCGCGACCATCTACTACGACGACGACGCCGATCTCGCGCTGCTCGAGGGACGCAAGGTCGCTGTCCTCGGGTACGGCTCCCAGGGTCACGCCCACGCGCTGAACATGCTCGAGTCGGGGGTCGACGTGCGCGTCGGCCTGCGCGAGGGCTCGTCGTCGTGGGCCAAGGCCGAGGAGGCCGGTCTGCGCGTGCTCACCACCGCGGAGGCGGTCAAGGAAGCCGACGTGATCATGGTGCTGCTCCCCGACACCGAGCAGGCGCGCGTCTACAAGGAAGACATCGAGCCCAACCTGAACGAGCGCGACTCGCTCGCGTTCGCGCACGGGTTCAACATCCACTTCGGCCAGATCTCGCCGCCGAAGGGCGTCGACGTGTGGATGATCGCGCCCAAGGGTCCGGGGCACCTCGTGCGTCGCACCTACGAGGAGGGTGGTGGCGTGCCCGCGCTCGTCGCGGTGTCGGCCGACGAGACCGGCAAGGCGAAGCAGACCGCGCTCGCGTACGCGCGTGCGATCGGCGCCACGCGCGCCGGCGTGCTCGACACCACGTTCGAAGAGGAGACCGAGACCGACCTGTTCGGTGAGCAGGTCGTGCTCTGCGGTGGTCTCGTCGAGCTCATCACCGCCAGCTTCGAGACGCTGGTCGACGCGGGCTACCAGCCCGAGTCGGCCTACTTCGAGACGCTGCACGAGGTGAAGCTGATCGTCGACCTCATCTACGAGGGCGGCATCACCAACATGCGCTACTCGATCAGCGACACCGCCGAGTACGGCGACCTCACCCGCGGCCCGCGCATCATCACGGAGGACACCCGCGCCGAGATGCGCAAGATCCTCGGCGAGATCCAGGGCGGCAAGTTCGCCCAGGAGTGGATCCTCGAGAACCAGGCCGGTCGCCCGGTGTACAACGCGCTGCGCCGCAAGGCCTCCGAGCACCAGATCGAAGACGTCGGCGAGCAACTCCGCTCGATGATGCCGTGGATCGGTCAGGGCAAGGCCAAGCCCCGCGACGTCTCCGGCGGCTAGTCGCTGCGAGGTAGGTTCCGCCCGTGTCTGACGGGCTGCAGATCATCGTCGGCGCGCTGATCGGCTACGTGATCGGCATGTTCCCGTCGGCCGATCTCGTCGCCCGGCTCGCGTCCCGTGGCCGCCCGGACAAGGACGCCGTCGACCTCCGCGCCGCGGGGAGCGGCAACCCCGGTGGATTGAACGCGGCGCGCGTGCTGGGCAACAAGTGGGGCCTGCTGGTCATCGTCATGGACGCGGCCAAGGGCGCGGTGGCCGGCCTGGTCGGGTTGGCGATCGGCGATGCCGCCGCGTACGCGGCCGCCACCGCGGTCATCGCCGGCCACTGTTGGCCCGTCTACAACGGGTTCCGCGGGGGCAAGGGCGTCGCCGCCGCGGGCGGGTCGTTCCTCGCCGTGTTCCCACCCCTGGCCCCGATCGACGCCCTGATCACCGGGGCGACCGCGTTCCTGGGCAAGAGCTCGCGGCTCGCGATCAAGGTGGCGCTGGTGGTCTGGGTGGTCGCGGCCGCGGTCTGGTGGGCGGCGGGCTGGCCCATGTGGTGGGGACCCGAGCCGTCGTTCGGGCTCGTCGCGTACGCGGTGCTCGGCGCGGCGATGATCCAGGTGCGATTCACGGTCTCCGCGCGAGCCGGGAGTGCCGACCTGTAGCGTCCGCCGCTCATCCCGGCCGGGACCCCGACCAGCGACAACAGCATCACCACCGGGCCGGAGAACGAGATCGGCCCACCGTTCCAGGGCAACTGCACCGCCGACAACGAGGTGACGCTCGACGACGTGCTCGGCGACACCGCCACCATCACCGTCACCCCGGCGGCGCAGGCGGTGCAGGCCGCACCAGCCTTCACCGGGTAGCCGCACCGGGTGGTCGATCCGCATCAGGGCGCGGACCGGTAAGGTTCCTCGGTCGTCCCGCGTGGGACACGAGCAGGGAGTGGGAGATGCGGAGCACCTTCAGGATCCTCGTCGTCGCGGCCATGGCGTTCGGCGTCGTCGGCGTCGCGGCCGTTCCCGGTGGCGCCGGCACCATCGTGCCCCAGCCGGTCAACACCGTGATCGTGGAGAAGGAAGTCACGGGCACCGTCCCGACCGACACCGTCTTCACCGTCGCGGTCACCTGCGGGAGCCAGATCAACCCCGGCGCGGCGGCGCCGATCCCGGACCAGGTCATCACCTTCGACGCCACCGGTACCCCGACGAGCGACAACAGCCTGACCACGTCGGCCGGTACCGAGTGCACCGCGGTCGAGACCGCGAGCGGCGGGGCCACGTCGACCACGTACGCGTGCGACATGGTGCACGGGCTCACCGACGATGAGGGTCCGCCATTCCTGGGCAACTGCGTCGGTGGTGACACCGCGTCGTTCGGCGACGTGATCGGCGACACGGCCACCATCACCGTCACCAACAACTTCCCGACCGCCCCGCCCCTCACGCCGGCCGCCCAGGCGGTGCAGGCAGCACCCGCGTTCACGGGGTAATCCGCGAACGGCAAGTGATCCGGGCCGGGGCCGGTGGCGAATGACAGTGCGATGGGTTCCGTCGTGACCGCGTCCGCCAACCGCCGCGCTGCGGCGCGCACCGTCCCGCCGAGTGGATGGGAGTCGGACGTCCGCGACCGCGTCGTCGCCGGCGACGATCTCGCGCTGCGCGAGGTCTACGACCAGTACGCCTCGTTCGTCTTCGGCCTCGCGGTGCGCGTGATCGGCGATCCACGCGCGGCGGAGGACGTCAGCCAAGACGTGTTCGTGCACTTCTGGGAACGGCCCGCGGCGTTCGACCCGGCGCGGGGGAGTCTGCGTACCTGGTTGGGCACGCTCACCCACCGTCGTGCCGTCGACCACGTGCGGCGCGAGGAGGCTCGCCGCCGCCGCGCCGAACGTGATGCAGCACGCGCGGTCGCCGCGCCCGACGTCGAGGAGATGGCCACCGCGTTGGTCACCGCCGAACGGGTCCGCGCCGCCCTCGACTTGCTACCCGACGAACAGCGGCACGCGGTGCAGCTCGCCTACTTCGGCGGCAAGACCTACCGGCAGGTCGCAGAGACCCTCGGCATTCCCGAAGGGACGGCCAAGTCGCGACTGCGGCTCGCGCTGCGTCGCATCGCCACCACGCTCGAAGCCGAAGGGGGTGAGTGGTGAACCGCCACGAGTTGTCCGACGTCGAGGTCGACGAGCTGCTCGGCGCGTACGCGCTCGATGCGCTCGATCCCGACGAGCTGGTGGCAGTCGAAGCCGTGCTGGCGCGCCGACCCGATCTTGCGCTCGAAGCCGCCCGCTTGTCGAGCGTCGCCGCGTGGCTCGGGGCCACCGAGGCCGCCGAACCGCCGGGCGGCATGCGCGACACCGTGCTCACCGCGGCGTTGGCCCGCCGTCGTGGTCCCGCAGATCCCGTGGTCGACGTCTACCTGTCGTTGTCGGATCGCCTGGAGCAGGCCATCGTCGAACTGCCTGACGACGCGCTCGACGTCGTCACCCCGAACGGGCTCACGGCGTCCGAGCTCATCGTGCACATGGCCGCGCAGGAGAGCCTCCTGGCGCAGAACCTCGGGACGCCCACCGTCGACGATCTCGACGAGGAGGACATCACCTCCCGCACGCACGCCCTCCTCTCGCGCTTCGCGGGTCGCGAGCTCGACGACGCGGTGGCGCTCTGGCGCACGTCGGTCGAGGCGAACCGCGCGTGGGCCGTCGCCAACCCCGACCGCACCGCGATCTGGCGGGGTCTCGGCCTCACCCGCGACGACACGTTGCTCGTGCGGGCGTTCGAGGCGTGGGTGCACGCCGACGACCTCCGCCGCGCCGCCGGGGCGCCCGTCACGCGCCCCGAGGTGCGTCACCTCACACTGATGTCCGACCTCGCGCGCCGGATCCTGCCGCTCGCGCTGGCGGTGTCGGAGCGCGAGCACGACGGCAAGACCGCGCGCCTGGTGCTCACCGGTCCGGGTGGCGGCGACTGGATGGTGCCGATGGGTGGAGGCACGCCGGTGTACGCAGGCACATCGTCGGGCGCGACCGGCGCCGACGTGACCGTCACCGCCGACGTCGTCGACTGGTGCCTGCTCGTCGGCGACCGCGTCGCGCCGGAGGTGTTGCGCGTGCAGGTCGAAGGCGACCAGTCGCTCGGGCACGACCTCGTGGCCGCCGCGCCCGCGCTGGCGACGCTCTGAGCGTCTTTCCCCCGGTCGCTCGCGTCCGCTCGCTCCGTCCCGGCTACTCCGAGGCGGAAGGCGCGTCGCCGTCGCCGGCGTCGGCGTCGGCGACGTCTTCGTCGGGGAGCTCCGCGACTGTCGCGTTGAGCTCGGCGACGATGCGGGCGATCTCGACCTCGGGGTCGAGGCCCTCGGCGGTGGTGCCCGACTTCTGCGCGTAGACCACGCCGCCGAGCTCTTCCTTCAGGTCACTGATCTTCTTCTTGAGCTTCTGCTCGTCGAGCTTGTCCTGGCCCGCCTTGACGCCGTCCTTCGCGAGGTCGGCGCCCTTCTGCGCGGTTTCCTTGACCTTGTCGAGTAGACCCATCGGGCTGCTCCTTCGCGTCGTGTCGGTCGTGGGGAGATTCCGATGTTACGCGGGCAGTTGGTGGACGAGCACGAGACGTGGCGCCGCGAGCGCTTCCGGTGCCCCGAGGTGAAAGCCCTGCGCGCGGTCGCAGCCGAGGTCGACCAGTCGCAGCCGTTGCTCCTCGGTCTCCACGCCCTCCGCGCTCACCACCATGCCGAGCGCGTGCGCCATGTCGATCGTGGCCGCGACGATCGCATCGTCGGCCGCGCTGCGCCCGAGCCCTTCGACGAACATGCGGTCGATCTTCAGCTCGTCGAACGGGAACCGCCGCAAGTACGTGAGCGACGATCCGCCGGTGCCGAAGTCGTCGATCGCGAGCTGCACGCCGACGTCCTTGAGGGCGCGGAGCGCGTCGGCGGTGGCATCGAGATCGTCGAGCAGCGCGCTCTCGGCCACTTCGAGGCACAGCGTGGTGGGATCCACGCCGGCGTCGCGCGCGGTGCGGGCGATCACCTCGGGGAAGTCGGGCCGCTGCAGCTGGCGAGCGGACACGTTGACGGACACGGTCAGCGGGACCGGGTCCCCGCTGTGACGCGTGCTGCGCGCGACCTCGCACGCCTGCGTGAACACCCACGCACCGATCGGCACGATCATGCCGGTCTCCTCGGCCACCCGGAGGAAATCGCCGGGTGAGACCAACCCACGCACGGGATGGTCCCAGCGCAGCAGCGCCTCGACCGCGACCCGGTCGCCGGTGGCGAGGTCGAACTCGGGTTGGAACAGCACTCGCAGCTCGTCCCGCTCGAGCGCCCGGCGCAGCGCTCGCTCGGTGAGGAGTCGCGACACCGCCTGGGTGTGCATCGCGTCGTCGAAGAGCTCGTGACGAGCGCCGCCGCGTCGCTTCGCCCGGTACATCGCGGCGTCGGCGTCCTGCAGCAGGTTCGACGCCCGATCCGACGAGCGGTTGGTGACGGCGACGCCGATGCTCGCCGACACCGTGACCTCGGCGCGGGAGAGCGCGAACGGCTCGGTGAACGCCTGCGCGGCGCGGTCGGCGAGCTCGATCGCCTGGTCCTCGTCGCGCAGGTCCTCGCACAGCACCACGAACTCGTCGCCGCCGATGCGGGCGACGGTGTCCTGGCGCCGGACAGACGCCGCCAGGCGCCGGCTCACCGCCACGAGCAGCTCGTCGCCGGCGTCGTGGCCGAGGCCGTCGTTCACCAGTTTGAAGCGGTCGAGGTCGACGAACAACACCGCGACCAGCGAGTCGTCCTCGGTCTGCGCGAGTCGGTCGAGCGCGTGCTCGAGCCGGTCCTGGGCGAGCGCGCGGTTCGGAAGGCCGGTCAGGGTGTCGTGCAGAGCCAGCCGCCCGAGCTCCTTGGTGCGCGCGTCGCGGTCGATCGCGAGCGACGCGAGGTCGCGGGCACGCTCGAGGATCGCCAGCTCGCTCGCGCGCGGCGTGCGCACGGTGCGCACGAAGAACGAGAACAGTCCGAGGAACTCGGTGCCGTCGGGGGACCGGATCGGAGCGGACCAGATGCCGAGGAGCCCGTTGCGGATGCACAAGGCGTTGAGCTCCGGGCGGGCGCCCTCGTGCTCGATGTCGCGCAGCACGCTCGTCTCGGTGGCGCTCAGGAACGTCTCGACGTCGGCGGCCGTGGTGTGGCCCTTCACCTCGGTGACGTAGTCGGCGGGAAGGCTCGGCGCCGCGACGCACTCCAGTATCCGAGACTCTGCAGCGAGGAGGCGGATGGAGCCGGCGCCGTCGGGGATGTAGGTCTCGAGCGCGCGCACGATCCTCGTCAAGGTCTCGGGAACCGGGGCGCCGGAGAGGATGAGCTCGAGGACGTGCGTCTCGGCCGCCCCGAACGCGTTCGCACGCTTGCGGTCGGTGATGTCGCGCAGGTTGCCGACGAAGCCGCGGACGGCGGGTTCGCGGAGCTGGTTCGTCCACGTGGCCTCGATCCAGCGCCACTCCTCGCCGTCCGGGACGCGGAACTCGGTGGGGACGGGCTGCGCCGGGTGCGCGAGCAAGGTGTCGTGGAGGGCCATGCTCTGGGCGATGCCGTCCTCGTCGAGGTAGTCGACGAAGCTGGTACCGATGAGGCTCTCGGCGGTCTTGCCGAACACTGCGTCGATCGCGGGGCTGATGTAGGTGACGACGCCGCGGTCGCTCAGCACGATCACGATGTCGGTGGCGTGCTGCACGAGCGCGCGGAAGCGAGCTTCGCTCTCGGCGATCTCCCGACGAGCCTCGTTCGACTCGTCGACCACACGCACGATGCGCCACGCGACCGCGAGCGCCGCGACTCCGGTGACGATCGCGAGTGTCACCGACGCGCTCGGGCCCGAGTCGCTGAGCAGCACGACGGCAGGTGCCGCGAACAGCGCGGCTCCGAGGACCACCATGCGAGCGCGCTCGCGCCGAACCGGGTTCGCCGGGCCATCCCAGAGCTTGCGCATCGACGGGTGCATGACCGCGGCCGCGAGGAGGATGTAGGCGATCGGCCAGAGTGCATCGAGCGGGGTGCCGTCGGTGTAGGTGCCGTCGGCGACGAGGCGCGCGTACACGGCGTCGGCGACGAGCATGATCGAGAGCCCGGCGAACAGCAGCCAGGCGGCGCCGTTCCATCGTGGCAACGTGAACACCGCGTGCACGATCACCACCAGGAGCACGAGATCCATGAGCGGATACGCAACCGTGATGAGGCGTTCCATCGCGGTCCCCGAGGAGCTCGTGATCACGGGTGTGATCACCCAGTGCCACATGACGGCCGAGAGCGCGACGGCGACCAGCACGCTGTCGATGAGCGTGGCTCGATCGAAGCGCGATCGGGCCAGCTGGACGAGTGCGGCCGCGAGCACCGGATACGCGATCAGGTACAGCACGTCGGCGAAGGGGTAGCCATCGATCCGACCGAAGCCCCGGACTGCCACGTCGTAGGTCACGTCGCCAGCGGCGATGAGCACGAGGCCGATCGCGAACAGCTGCCAGACGCCCCGGCGGTGCGGGTCGTTGCGCAGGATCCCGCAGACGGCGCCGGCGGCTGCGATCAGCGACAGCGCGTCGTAGGTGAACGAGCGGGCGTTGTCGCTCGGGAGCGCGAGGGCGAGCAGGGCGACCGCGATTCCGCCCGCGACGAAGCACCAGATCACACGGTTGGAAAGGCCGCCCCGCTGATCTGCGCCCTCACCTGCCCCACCCGATGCCCCGGGTCCGACCGCTGCGCGTTCGGTCATCAGGCTCTCGACGATAGTTAGCGACGCTCCGTGAATCAAATGTCACTTCGCGTGAGATCTCAGCGTTCTCACAGGGGAACGGTGGTCGCGGGCGGTGTGCGACACTCCCCGGACCGGCGAGAGGGGCGCGCGATGCGGGAACTGCAGGATCGGGTGGCCGTGGTCACGGGCGGGGCGAGCGGCATCGGGCGGGCGCTGGCGCAGCGCTTCGCGGCCGACGGCATGCGGGTCGCGCTCGCGGACGTGGAGGCGGCACCGCTCGCGGCCACAGTGGCGGAGCTCGAAGCGGCCGGGGCCGCCGTGATCGGGGTGGAGGCCGACGTCGCGGTCGCGGCCGACGTCGATGCCGTGCGCGACCGGGCGCTCGCCGCGTTCGGTGCCGTGCACGTGGTGTGCAACAACGCCGGGGTCGCGGGCGGCGGCATCGTCGAAGCGCCGCTCGCGGTCTGGGAGTGGACGATCGGCGTGAACCTCATGGGAGTCGTGCACGGCGTGCACACCTTCCTCCCGCTCCTGCTCGAGCAGGACGAGGGTCACATCGTGAACACCGCCTCGCTCGCGGGCCTCGGTGGCGTCGCAGGGTTGGGCATCTACTGCACGACCAAGTTCGCGGTGGTGGGGCTCAGCGAGTCGCTGCACCACGATCTCACCGCACGCGGCTCGAACGTCGGGGTGTCGGTGCTGTGCCCCGGGTTCGTGCAGACGCGCATCGGTGAGTCGAACCGCAACGCGCCGGCGTCGGTCACCGAGTGGATCGAGACGCCGGACGCGCAGGCGACGGTCGAGTTCGCCAAGGCGCTGACCGACGCGGGGATCGCGCCCGCCGTCGTGGCCGACGCGGTGCGCGACGCGATCGTCGACGGATCGTTCTTCATCGTGCCGCACGAGCACGCGGCAGTGGCGACGACCCGAGCGCGCGCGGAGTGGATGGCCGGCGGCGCAGCGCCGGCCATCGACCCGTCGCGCGCGGTGCAGCCCTAGGCAGACACGGGAGGCCGCCGGTCGATCCACGGGCGCGCCGTTTCGAGTTGCGCGGCCACGCGGACCAGGAGGTCTTCGCGACCGGTGGCGGCCACGAGCTGTGTGCCGATGGGCAGCACGGTCGAGCCGGTGTCGGACCACCACAGCGGGACCGACATCGCCGGCTGGCCGGTGACGTTGAAGGGAACGGTGAACGCCGCGTACGGGGTGGCAGCGAAGATCGCCCCCTCGGCATCGTCGCCGCGGATCTCGCCGACCGGCGCGGGCGGGTTGGCCATGGTCGGCGTGAGCAGGAGGTCGAAGCCGGCCCCCGAGCGCGCGTCGTCGGCCGGTTCCCACCACTCGGCCATGCGCCGCGACCACGCGCGCAGCGACTCGACCGCGTCGAGGTAGGCGTCGGCCGTGACCACGCGCCCGAGTTCGGCCTGCGCCCACGTGACCGGTTCGACGTCGTCGGCAGTGAGCTCGCGGCCCGCGATCGCCGCCAGCTTGCGCAGGTCGTAGGTGGTGCTCGCGGCGAGGACGGTGGTGAAGTGCACGAGCAGGGCGATGTCGTCGAGCGGTGCGGGTGACGCCGACTCGACCGTGTGTCCCAGCGACGCCAGCAGCGCGGCCGCGTCGTCGGCCGCGGCGGTGCATGCAGGGTCGACGGGCACCAGGCCGGCGGGCGCGGTGGTGCTGAGCACCCCGATGCGCAGGGAGCCGGGATCGGCGCCGACCTCGTCGGCGAATGGTCGCGCGGGCGGGGCGGCCGCATACGGATCACCCGGTACCGCGCCGGCGAGCACGTCGAGCACCGCGGCGCTGTCGCGCACGGTGCGCGTCACCACGTGGCGGGCCACCAGCCCGGCCCAGGCCTCGCCGTCGTCGGGCCCGAGGGAGATGCGGCCCCGCGTGGGCTTGAGCCCGAAGAGCCCGCAGGCGCTGGCGGGGATGCGGATGGAGCCGCCGCCGTCGCCGGCGTGCGCGACCGGCACCATCCCCGATGCCACCGCCGCCGCGCTCCCGCCGCTCGACCCGCCCGGCGAACGGCTGACGTCCCAGGGGTTGTGCGCGGGGCCGTACGCCTGCGGCTCGGTGGTGGGGAGGAGCCCGAGCTCGGGGGTGTTGGTCTTGCCGACGATCACGCAGCCGGCCGCGCGCAGACGCGCGAACAGGTAGGAGTCGTGGTCGGCGACGTGTCCGAGGTCGCGCAGCAGGCGGTTGCCGAGGTGGAGCGGTTCGCCGGCGAGGGATCCGTCGAGGTCTTTCACCACGATCGGTACGCCGCGGAACGGGCCGTCGGGCGGACCGGCGTCGGCTTCGGCGCGGGCACGCTCGTCGCGCCGGTGGATGACCGCGTTGAGCCGATCGTTCACCGCGTCGATGCGCGTGAGCGCGGCGTCGACCAACTCGCGCGGCGACGCCTTGCCGTCGCGCACGAGCGCAGCCTGAGCGGTGGCGTCGAGGACGGCGAGGTCGTCGGTCATGCGCAGGACGGTAACGCGACGTGCTGCGACGTGCGGCTTCAGGTCTCGCGCACGACCTCGGCTGCAGGCTTGTCGTCGCGCAGTCCCTTGTAGCGGGGCGCGCGGAGCACGCCCGCACTCGTCCATTCGTGGAACGCGACCTCGACCACGAGCTCCGGTTCGACCCACTGTGGCGACGGGAGCCTGGGGGTCGCGGCGAACGGCGAGTCGGCGCGTCGCAACGACGCGAGGGCCTGCTGGAGTCGTTCGCGCTTCGCGGCGTCGATGCCGGAGCCGACCCGTCCCGCGAACACGAGCGTGTCGGTCGCCGGGTCGTGGTACCCGACGAGCAGTGATCCGAGTTGTCCCTCGAGCCGCCCGGCGCCGGGGAGCCAGCCACCCACGACGAGCTCCTGGCCGAGCGTGGTCTTCACCTTGCGCCAGGCGTCGGAACGCCGCCCGGGACGGTAGGTGCTGTCGATCCGCTTGGCGACCACGCCCTCGAGCCCGAGGGCCCGGCTGGTCTCGAGCACCGCGCTGCCGCCTCCGAACGTGGTGGGCGGCGTCTGCCACGAGTCGCCCGCGAGCTCGAGCCGCTCGAGCAGCGTGCGCCGTTCGGTGTACGGCAGCTCACACGTGGAGTGGCCGGCGAGCCAGAGCACGTCGAACACCATGAGCACGACCGGTTGCACGGCCGCGCGTTCGCGGACCGCGCTGTGCCCGTGGGCCTGCATGCGCGGCTGCAGGCGCTCGAAGCTGGGGACGCCGCCGTCGTCGAGAGCGACCAGCTCCCCGTCGAGCAGGGCATCGACCGAGCCGAGGGCGTCGCCGATCGCCGCGATCTCGGGGAAGCGCCCGGTTGCGTCGTTGCCCGCGCGCGAGGTGAGCCACACGTCGCCGGCCTCGATCCCCACCAGGGCGCGCATGCCGTCCCACTTCATCTCGTAGGCCCAGTGCTCGTCGTCGGGAGGGAGCTCCTTCGACGGCGTCGCGAGCATGGGACGGAGGTCTCTGGGAACGGCGGTCCGGGGCATGGCGATGGGCCCGAGGGTATCGAGCCTTCGGGCCCCGGGGGCTCGCCGCGCTACCGTACGACATTCGTAGGAGTGATCGCTCCAAGAGTGGAGACGCCCATGAATGCCGAGAACACCGCCGAACCGGATTCGGGCCGGGCGATCCGCCCGGGCGCCGAGTGGACGGTGCTCGACGCCGGGTACGGCGACGTCAGCTACGAGACGTCAGACGGCATCGCCAAGATCACCATCTGCCGGCCCGAGGTGCGCAACGCCTTCCGGCCCCAGACCCTCTTCGAGCTCCAGGATGCGTTCGAGCGAGCTCGCAACGACCGCGACATCGGCGTGATCGTGTTCACCGGCCAGGGTCCCGACGCGTTCTGCTCCGGCGGCGACCAGCGCGTCCGCGGCGACGACGGCTACGTCGGTGACGACGGCATCGGCCGCCTCAACGTGCTCGACCTGCAGGTGCTCATCCGCCGGGTGCCCAAGCCGGTCGTCGCGATGGTCGCGGGCTACGCCATCGGCGGCGGCCACGTGCTGCACGTGGTGTGCGACCTCACCATCGCCGCCGACAACGCGCGCTTCGGCCAGACCGGTCCGCGCGTCGGCTCGTTCGACGGGGGCTACGGCTCCGGGCTGCTGGCGCGGTCGGTCGGGCAGAAGAAGGCGCGCGAGATCTGGTTCCTGTGTCGTCAGTACGACGCGCAGGAGGCGCTCGACATGGGCCTGGTCAACACCGTCGTGCCGCTCGAGGCGCTCGAGGAGGAGACCGTGTCGTGGTGTCGCACCATGCTCGAGCACAGTCCGCTCGCGCTGCGCATGATCAAGGCGTCGTGCAACGCCGCCGACGACGGTCTCGCCGGTATCCAGCAACTCGCCGGCGACGCGACGCTCCTCTACTACATGGGGGAGGAGGCGCAGGAGGGCAAGCGCGCCTACCTCGAGAAGCGCAAGCCCGACTTCGACCAGTTCCCCAAGCGCCCGTGACCCGAGCCCACCGTTCCTGCGTCAAAGTGAGCGAACATCTCGCTCTCTTTGACGCATGTTGCGAGGGGGCGGGGGGATGACGTCGGCATCGCTGTGGGTGCAGGGGGCGCGGCCGCGCACGCTGGGGGCGGCGGTGGCGCCGGTGCTCGTGGGTACGGCTGCCGCGGTGGCGGAGGCCGACGGCGTCATCTGGTGGCGCTTCGGATGCGCGCTGCTCGTCGCGCTCGCCCTGCAGGTGGGGGTCAACTACGCCAACGACTACTCCGACGGCGTGCGCGGCACCGACAAGGACCGCAAGGGTCCGGTCCGGCTCACCGCGACGGGCTTGGCAACACCCGGCGCGGTGAAGCGCGCCGCGTTCCTGTCGTTCGGCGTGGCCGCGGTCGCGGGCCTCGTGCTCTCGTTGGTGGTCAACCCGTGGTTGCTGCTCGTCGGGGTCGCCGCCATCGGTGCGGCCTGGCTCTACACCGGGGGGCCCAAGCCCTACGGCTACCTCGGCCTCGGCGAGCTCATGGTGCTCGTGTTCTTCGGTTTCGTGGCAACCGTGGGCTCCGCGTACGTGCAGGTGAAGGAAGTGCCGGCGGCCGCGTGGTGGGGCTCACTCGTGGTCGGTCTGCTGGCGTGCGCGATCCTGATCGCCAACAACGTGCGCGACGTCCCGACCGATGCGGTCACCGGCAAGCGCACCCTCGCGGTGCGGTTG